>JANXSR010000062.1 GCA_025352625.1 Ferruginibacter sp. | reverse complement strand
TAATTTCCTGTTGCACTTCCATTATTTCTTGTGCACGCTCTTCCTTTTCTTCTGCTGATATATCATCCAACATATTGAATGCGCTGGTCCCTTCTTCATGACTGTAAGTAAATATTCCCATCCTGTCAAAACGCATTTTTTGCAAAAAGGTTTTCAATTCTTCCACATCATCCCTTGTTTCTCCAGGGAAACCTGCTATTAAAGTCGTGCGCAAACAAATATCAGGAATGCGATTGCGAATCTCTCCAATCAGGTCTTCCATTTCTTCCCTCGTAATTTGCCGTTTCATTAAATTCAACATGTTATTAGCAGCATGTTGTAACGGCATATCAAGATAATTGCAAATATTTTCCCTATCCTTAATGGCATCAATAATATCAATTGGAAATTTAGAAGGATATGCATAATGCAACCTGATCCATTCCAATCCCTTTACATCTGCAAGGGCATTTAATAATTTTGGCAGTTCTCTTTTTTTATAAATGTCCAGTCCGTAATAAGTTAATTCCTGAGCTATCAACATCACTTCTTTAACACCCCTATCAACCAAACGCTTAGCTTCATCAACCAGCGATTCAATTGTTCTGCTAACATGCTGCCCACGCATTAATGGAATGGCACAAAAAGAACAGGTGCGGTTACATCCTTCGCTAATTTTCATATAAGCATAATGCTGAGGCGTGTACAATAAACGCTCACCTATCAAATCTGCTTTATAATCTGCATTAAATTGTTTTAATATTCCCGGCAATTCCATGGTACCGAAATAGGCATCTACTTCCGGTATTTCCGCTTCCAGATTATTTTTATAGCGCTCACTAAGGCATCCGGTTACATAAACTTTATCAATTTTACCTCTACGCTTTAACTCTACCTGATCTAGTATTGTATTGATACTTTCTTCCTTTGCCTTTTCTATAAAACCACAGGTATTTACAATTACTATGTTATGATCTTTTTTACCACTTTCGTGCACAACGTCAATTTCATTTGCCACCAACTGGCCACTTAACACTTCACTGTCTACCATATTTTTACTGCATCCCAGTGTAATGATGTTTACTTTATCCCTATGTAATGATTTTGTTTTCATATTTAAATGTTGGCAAAGGTAAGTTGTTTGCATTATGAACACCCCCCTTTTTAGAAGGCAATAATTCAATAATACCTGTTAATAAAATATCATACACAAATAAAGCTCTGGGTCATATATTTTATTTTTGCCATCTCAATAATATAACCATAATTTAATATTACTCATTATCTTCGTCTTGATTCTAAAAATCAGCAATGATACCAAGACTATTGCTAGCCGTACTTTTTACCTTGTTTACTTTAAGTAATATTTACGCTCAGCATGCTACTATTAATGGTCAAATAAAAAATATTGCAGGTAACCCTCTTACCGGAGCAACAGTAATTTTATATCATTCACCGGATAGTTTATTGGTTAAAACAGGCGTTACAGATAACAACGGTAATTTTGAAATTAGCCAGGTTAAAACAGGAAAATATTTTTTACGTTACAATTTTATAGGATATTCTACCACATCAACAGGTACGTTTTTTATTGCGGCTGGTGAAAAACTTATTGCGTCTACTCAATACCTTAACATAGCAGAAAAAAAAATGAAGGAGGTTAAAGTAACTGGTACTTATCAAAAACCAATTATTCGGGTAACGGCTGAAAAAACCATTTTTAATGTTGAAAACAGTATCAATGCTTCTGGCAGCAATGCATTTGAACTTTTACAAAAATCTCCAGGGGTAATTACCGACAAAGATGACAACATTAGTTTGAGGGGTAAAAATGGAGTGCGTATTTATATTGATGGCAGACCAACAGAAATGGAGGCTGCCGGACTTGCCGGTTATTTAAAATCGATTAATTCAGTTGATATAGAATCTATAGAAATGATCAGTAATCCTTCTGCCCGATATGATGCATCAGGCAATGCAGGAATCATCAATATCAGGCTTAAAAAAAATAATAAGATTGGTTTTAATGGAGCTGTTTCCGCAGGATTTAACCAGGGCATTCATCCCAAAACCAATGGGGCATTAAGTTTAAATTACCGCAATAAAAAGGTAAATATTTTTAGCAATTACAGCAACAGCTGGGGCAATAATGAAAATACTTTTGATCTTTACAGAATTCAAAATGATACGTTGTATGACCAAAAAAGTTTACAAAACATAAAAGGATGGACCCATAATATAAAAGCTGGTGCTGATTTTTTTATAACCAAAAATTCAACACTGGGTATTATTTTTACAGGCAACCTTACTGATAATACAACGTACAGTTCTTCCAGAACGCCAAGCAGTTCAATCAATACTGGCGTTATTGATAAAATACTTTATGCCACCAATACCATTCCTGGTAAAGTAAAAAATGGAAACTTCAATGGCAATTATCATTACGCTGATACAACAGGCCATGAAATTACTATTGATATTGACCATGGAATATATGAGAGCCGTAAAAACAGTTATCAACCCAATTCTTATTATTCAGCTCCACCTGAAACACTGTTATATCAAAAAATTTACAGTAACAATACTCCTATCAATATCACTATCAATACCCAAAAAATTGACTATATAACTCCAATAAAAAAGGGTCAGTTTAGTATTGGTGCAAAAATCAGTAACGTAAAAACAGACAATACATTTAATCTGTATAATGTAAATAATGGAATAAATATTTTAGATGTTAGCAGAAGCAATACTTTTAGGTACAAGGAAAATATAAATTCAGGATATATAAATTACGCAACTCCTTTTGGGAAAAAGATAAATTTACAGGCTGGTATAAGGGTTGAAAATACCCATAGCAATGGCGTTTTAAAAAGGACAGACGGCACGGTAAAGCCCGATGATACTATTGATAGAAATTATACAGATTTTTTTCCAAGTGCTGCATTGACTTATACAGCCAATGACGATAATTTAATTAACTTAAATTACAGCAGTCGTATTGACAGACCTAATTACAATGATTTAAATCCTTTTGAAGCAAGAGTAGATGAGTTGACTTACATTAAGGGCAATGCCTTTTTACGTCCACAGTATACAAATACAGTGCAGTTGACCCACACTTTTAAATCACGTTATATTACATCGCTTGGCTATAGTTATATAAAAGATTTTAGTGCTTATATAATTGATACCACAGAAAAAACCAGAACCTTTATTAGTAAACAAAATTTAGCAAGCCAGTACATTGCCAGCCTGAATTTTTCAGCAAGTATTGACATCACAAAATGGTGGGAGCTGTATTCATCCGTTAATGTTTACAATAGCCGCTACAAAGCAAATTTTGGCCCGGGTAAAGAAGTTGATATCGATATCACTTCTTATAGTTTATATGCACAAAATTCATTTAAACTGGGGAAAGGATTTACCGGAGAATTAACAGGCATCTACAACGGCCCCTCAGTGTCTGCCGGCACTTTTAAAACAAAAACCCTGGGCACAATAGATATAGGGCTACAGAAGAAAATATTTCATGACAGGGGAACTTTAAAATTATCTTATACAGATGTATTAAATACTTTGAAATGGAAAGCCGAAAGCAATTATGGAGGCACTTACATATTAGCCAACAGCCGCTGGGAGAGCCGCCAGTTTAGAGTGAATTTCAGCTATCGCTTTGGAAGTAAGCAAATAAAAGAAGATCGGCAGCATGCACCAGGAAGTGAGGATGAGAAGACAAGAACTAATTCAAACGGAGGATTGAATAATTAATTAAACAACTTTCAGTATTTTATTTACTTAAAGTCAGGATTTAGAACTGCTGTTATCAAAAAGCGAAAATAATTTAACCACCGTTGGAATACCAGCCCCCAAAGTTGCAACATAAGTTATCAATTTTGAATAAGCCTCTTCCTGTGATATCAATAAGAAAATAAGAATGGCCACAATTACTATCATTAGTGGATTTTTTAACTTACTCCAATTACCATTGTCTTTAATTAATCTTTTTATTTTTATCGCTTCTGAATTACCTATTGCGGTTAAAATAAAATTACGAAATCCCTTGTTGAATAGCTTTAAAGTTCCGTCCACTCTTACTATAACACCTTTAGCAAGTAACATGTTAAGGTTGTAATCATCAAACGAATTTACCAGGTTATCCTCTGCCAGGTCGTACAATAAAAACTTCTCTTCTTTAGTTAATGATTGCCAGATGTAGATATAAAAATAGTGCGACATCACCTGCAACTTAAATACCATTTCATCTCCCTTTTTTTCTTTTTTATTTTCTGGTAATGTGTTAGCCACATTAATAAGACTATCCCTCATTTTGTTTAAAAAATGTGTGTGTGCTGTTTCTTTAAATATAGATTTATATACTTCTTCTTTATATTCAGAGGAAATAGTTTTGGCTGTTTCCAATGGAAATACTACAATACGAAAATGCCCCAGGAGCACATGCCAACGCTCAAGATCCTGCCCGGGTATTGAGTTATCGGATGGGATTGACTGATCAATGATAGAATCTAAAAATGCCACCGGATGGATGGTGGAAAGAATGATAAGTTTGCTTTTTCCCCGCAGCATGATCTGCTCAAGCAGGTTTAGTTTTATACTGTTGGTTACTGCATCTTGAATATTGTATTCAAAATGATTTACAATTATCAACCTGTTCTTTTCATGCAACATTTTGTCTGTAAAATTTTTTAATACCGAGTCCTTTTCTTTCTGGTCGCCAAAATCAGGAATGTTAATCAGGTCGGCAATAAACACATTACTTTGTGCATCGTTATCCTTAATAAAAACAAATGGTTCTTTACCATTTAGCATCTCTCCATTCTTAATTTTTTCCAATACCCTCGTTAATTTACCAGAACCTGGTACCCCTATAATAAACAACAGATTATTTACTTTTTCATTATGCAAAATTGCATCATCCAGTTTGCCCCACAGTGCTAAATCGGGCAGGCTGATACAAAATAATTTATTTAGCACATTGTAGATAACAAAATAGAAAAAGACCAGGGCTGCTAATAATAAAATCCAAAATAACCATCCATTTAAAAATGAATTTCCATAAAGCGTAGGAAGCTTATAATTTAAGCTTGAAGCTGTAATAGAAAGATACTTATCAGGGTTGCTTGTTTGCAGAAAGGTGCTGGTTGCATTATCACTTTTGCATGCTGTTTTTAATAATGGATTGTAGAAAAAAGAGCTATCGGTTGCTCCCGCTGTATAAAATTTATCTTCATTAACTGCTTTATCACTAATGTTGATGCGAAATAATCCTAACAGTTTTGTTGTTATTAATTCTTCTTTAGTGTAATTAGTAACAGAATCGTTGCTTTTAATCCCAACACTTTTAATCCATGCACCATCAAAATAATAATAGTTTCCACCCGTATTGTGATAGGTTATTATGTCATTTAAATTATCTATAGTTAGGTTATTGGGTAAACTGCTGGCATATTGCAAATGCCGGTAGCGGATACTTATATTTTGTTCATAATTATAGGAAGCAATGTAAAAGAATAATACAGGCAGCCCGCTTGTTAACAGCAACCTTGTTAATGCCATCAATGTAAAACTGTAGGCATAGTTTTCAGAAGCAAGAAAATTACTATTGACAAGCGCAAAGAATTTATTTACAATTAATTTACCCCAAATAAAAATTACCCCCCCTGTTACGATAGCCAATACTTCATACAACCATAACACTGGTATGCTATCAAAATCTAATGCGCAAACAGCTACCAGGTTTGTAACAACAATACAAACAAGTAACCAACGGATAGTGATTATTTTAAACCGATAGTTATCTGTTTCTTTATTTTTTTTATATCGTTTTGCAAACAATGCATTTAAAAAAACAGACGTAAAAATTACAGAGAAAAAAAGTATAAACAGGTAGGTTAAAATAGTACTGTAGTTAAAAAAAATAACCGCCAGCAAAATAATCGACAGGTTAGCAAGTGAAGCATGATTGTATTGATTGTGAGAAGAAATTTTAGGCCCCACCCAACTGGTATCAAATAATTGTTTTTTGAAAAATGACCGCTTTGAAGAAACAATAAATACACTAAACAATTGAAAAATTAGAAATACAAAAAGTAACAGCATCATTGAAAAAGTAAAACTGTATATTTCAACATCCCGGGTTTCCTTATAACTGGTATCTCCAAAAATTACAATAAAGTAGGGAAGGTTATTAATGGGAGTAACAGTTACATTATATTGCCGGCTAAAATAATTGGTAGTAAAAATATCCTTCGTCCTAGCTTCAAGACAACTTTTCAATCTCTCTTTTTCTGAAAATTCATTCAGCAGGTTTTCATTTAAATTGCGGGCCACATCCGCATGATACAATACTTTGGCTTTATCGTCGATTATGGCAAACTGGTAGCCAGCAGGCAACAGTGGTTGTTGCAGGCTTCTCATTTTAAATGATAAGCTAGCTACCTTAAGATTAGGTACTTCTGAAGGTATAGATATCACCGAAGTAAATGTACCGCTCGTCCAGGAGATGATTTGATCAAGGTAATATGGTTGAGTTGAATTATCGTTAAGCCTGTATGATTTATTTTGAATAATATTTTTAAAGTAATCACGCTGGTTAAAATTACCATGCGGTGCATTCATTTCACCAGTAATCCAATTTACTTTTTCATCGCCATTTTTGTCTAACCAAAAAACCTGGTTGATACTTGTATTTTGCGCTATCGCAGTTAGCATTTTAAGGCTGTCATTTCTTTTTCCTTCGGCAGTAATACTATCTGTACCCAGGTAAATTATATCTTTTGAAAATTGATTCGGCTGTTCTTTAACGGCCTTATCATACAAACGTATTTTTTTGTACACACTATCAATTTCATTTTTGAATGCCTGGGTAATTTGTGTAGCGAGGGTATCTTTTGAATCTGGAGAGTTATCTGGTCTAAATACAAGATTGTATTTAATAAAAGTAAAAAATAACAGCGAAACCAATAGCATTGAAACAATAATCGTAGCAATACCATCTGTAACAGTCAGCCTGTCCGTGTTGCCCATTTGGTATAGTTTTATCCAGGGATAAGCTACAATGGCTATAAATACAAAAGTCAGTAACAGCAATACGCCTTGCGAAGGAAGTTGATTTTTTTCTTGCTGATAATGCTTATTTGAAAGCAGCCCGGTAACCACCAGTTGTTTATCTGCCATAAAACTTACCGGTTGAAAAAATAGTTTATAATCCTTACCGCTAACATTTAAACTCTTAATACCTGAACTTACAATCCCACCGGTTTTACCAGACAAGCTATCATTTAAAAATGCAATCCCCGAAGAAAAATCTTCATACACAACCTGGCCGTTGCTAAAAACTATATACTGGTCAAATACATTTGCTGGCAGCATATATTTAATAAACTGTTCAAAACTAAATTTCATATCCATCCTGTATTCAATGGTGTCATTTAGAGCATTGCTTGATTGTAAAGTCGCCAATAAAGTTATGAGGCGGTTATTGTTGTTGATAATAATGCTGTAAGTACTATCAACATTGAGGGCACTTACTTTTTGACTATCAGGTATAGACAATGTAAAATTATCTTTGCTGTATTGCTTTATATAGCTGGTTATATACTGCTGATCTCCGTTTTTATAAGATTTCAACAGGTTATTCATCAGCGCAATACTGTTCTCTATTTTTGAATGGATGTTTTTGTCTATATTTTGAAGTGATCTGAAACGTTGTTCCTGCACCCGCTTTTCATTTTGTGGCACATACAAATATAAATAGCCAGCCCCTAAAAAAATCACTACCATCAATGTGATGAGGATATCGTTGTAATTTCTGTTTAAAGAAAAATATTTCATTGGAGGCTTTTATAACCGGCTGTAAAGTAATAGCTACACACTATTGCTATTTAAACCGGTAGAATAATATTGATAGCTTTTTTTATGGCACCACTAACTATATCCAATACACCGTTTACAACATTTTGTGCAGTAACAATACCTACTCCTTTAATTGCCAGCAAAACATTTTGCATGGCTAATTTTTGCATCTGCAAACGGCTTTTTAGTTCATCTGCTTCAATTACACCAGTTAGTTTTAATCTTGCCAAAAAAAAAGCATTTTCTGCAAACTGTATAAACTCATGGTCTGCATATGGCTTTATTTTACTCCAGGATGAACCAACTTCCTTGCGGGTAAATGCAACTGAATCTGAAACAATTTGTTTGTAATCAAGTATGTCTGGCATGGTATAATTTTTTAAAATGATTAATTTAATTTTCCGGTTGTTTTAAGTGCTTCCTGTAAAAAGATTACAGCATCAATGGAACTGTTAATAGCATCCCTTTCTGTATGGCGGTCATCAACTTCTATCGGCCGGTCAGGAATTCCCTTCTTATGAAAAGCGACAAAAGCTTTAAAGCTTGAATCAAGTGTCAGAATCTGTGTTTTTACAATAGCAGCTTTCCCATCAAGGTTTCTTGTACGATCTTTAATAGTGATCATATCGGCTTCCAGGTTATCATAGTAGTCAAGGTAATTTTCAAATTTTTGATTGTTAGGGTCTGTATCGCTAAAACTCCGGCTGAGTTTTATAAAATGCAGGTTAAAATCTTTTTTTACTTTGTTAAGTGTCTGATCTAATATTTCATCATATCCAGAAATCCATCTCACGTTAAAACAAGACACAGACAAAACGGAAAGCATCAGAATAAAATAAAAGCCTTTTTTCATATTCATTATTTTAAATTTTTAAGAAATAGTTTAAGTGAAAATGTTATCTTATTTTTTTGCCACATAGAAATTTTATTAAAAAAACTTTACGCCATTCTTGTACCTGTTCAGCCTGTCGTGTAATCCGTTAGTACCCCCATTAATTTTTTTAGTGATTAAAATAAAATTATCAAGATTGGTTCCTGCTTCAATTGGTTTGGTGATATTAATTGCATCTGCAATAATGTTCAGTCTTCGGCTATTCCAAAACCAACCTGCACTTAATGCTGCATTTTTAAGTTGTTGCACGGTACAGGTATTTACATTCTTTCCTCCGAGCAAAGTTGGGTTATTGATAAGGTCTGCACCAAGGTCATCTCCTACTGCATTGTAATTTGCACGGCCTGTAATCTGTATTAATCCCCTTCCTTTAAATCGAATTCCATCACCCGGTTTACTATTACCAAGGTTTCTGCGG
This sequence comes from Ferruginibacter sp., assembly GCA_025352625.1. Classification (GTDB taxonomy): domain Bacteria; phylum Bacteroidota; class Bacteroidia; order Chitinophagales; family Chitinophagaceae; genus Ferruginibacter. The sequence goes on along the minus strand of JANXSR010000062.1, from coordinate 582 downwards.
CCTTCATATGCAGCACCACTGGCGAGTTCTTCTGTAAAAAATAAACTACCACTTTCATGACCAACCTGTGCTAAAAAACAAAGCTGCCGGATAGGAGTGCTGATATCGTATTTAACACAAGTGTCATTTATAAAAGACATAAATTTTTGCGCATTTATGGTAGAAGCGCAGGTAGCTTCCTTAATTTGTCCAAGTGTCATTTTGATAAAAAAGTTGCCTACTCTTTAAGCCCGTTTTCGGCTTACCGGTTTCAATATAAAGTTCTGCTTCTTGTGTTGGTGTTAATATTCAAATTCAGGTAGTTAAAATATTTCGTTACTACAGTTTTAAATAAAGAAATTAAAATGTTACAAATAAATCATTTTGCAACAGTCATAAAAAATTATGCTGAAGCATCGTTAACCTGATTACAGTAAAATTTTGTGGAAAGAAGAGGGGTGGGTATCAATAGGATGAATTTTAAACCTTAAAACTAAAAACATTAATTGGCATTCGCAATAGCCTGTTTGCGGTATTTTTTAATTTACAAGTTCATTTTTAAAATTTAACGCAAGGGTAATATTAACCCATGGTATTAAACAT
>JANXSR010000038.1 GCA_025352625.1 Ferruginibacter sp. | reverse complement strand
CAGCCATCATAGATGCTGGCAGGGTTTTAATAATCCCTTCCCTGTAATCGTTTAGCTCTTTATTTAGCTTGTTATAATTGGCTTCATGCAATGCAGAATCTACTTTTGTTTTGGCGGCGGCATAGGTCCTCTTTTCTACATCAAGTTGTTGAGCTTTTGAGGCAATGGTTTTTTGATATTGCTGCAATAATACATTTGCTGGCGAACCCGTTACCACGGTTTTAGAAAGTAAATCTGTTGTGTCAATGCTAATGGTAATCTGCTGTGCCTTATCAATTAAAAAATCAACACTTTTTGATTTACCCGGTAATACTATTGCATAAATACCCGGGGGTAAAATTCGCTTGCCCGAAAAAATAGCCGTGCCTTTATTTGTTACTGCAGCAGAATCTTCTACATTAAGGTTTTTACCCATGTGGTAGGTTAAGTATGCAATGCCTGATTTATATTGGCTTGTTTGAAGTGTTACCTTATAGTTTTGTGCATGGGTTGTGGCGTTAAAAAATGTTGCAGCCAGAATAAAAAGAGTTCGTTTCATTCAATAGTTTAATAAGGTTACAAAAGTATCTAAAATCAATGGTTAATGAGCAGCAGGCCATTGCTGCGCACTTTAAAATTACATATCCTTAACAAAAAAACCGGATGGATTATTTTTTAATTAAAGAAAAATCGTGGTTACTTTTGCAAGCGTGAAAAGAAAAAAATTTTTATTAGAAAAAGTATTGGTAACCGGTTATGCCGCCGAGGGTAAATCTGTTGCAAGGCAGGATGGTAAAGTTTATTTTATAGAAGGGGCTGTACCCGGCGATGTGGTAGACGTGTTTATCAGCACCAACAAAAAAGACTGGGGCGAAGGAAAAGCAACACATATTCATGAGTATGCTGCTGAAAGAACAACACCTTTTTGCCAGCACTTTGGTGTATGTGGTGGTTGTAAATGGCAAATGCTACCTTACGAGAAACAACTGGTTTACAAACAGCAGGAAGTTGCACAAAACTTAAAACGTATTGGCAAGATTGAACTTCCTGAAATATTGCCAATTGCTGGAAGTGCCGATACGATTCACTATAGAAATAAACTGGATTTTACTTTTAGCAATAAGCGTTACTTGACGAGCGAAGAAATAAAAGCTTCAGGAGAGGTGGTTCAACAAAATGCACTTGGATTTCATGTACCAAGAATTTTTGACAAAATTATCGATATTGAAACCTGCTACCTGATGGATGCCGTAAACAATTCTATCCGTAATACCACAAGAGATTTTGCCAGGGAAAACAACTATACTTTTTACGACATTAAACAACATACTGGCTGGTTACGCAATATCATTATTCGTTATTGTAACACCGGAGAACTGATGGTAAATATTTGCCTGGGGTATGAGGATGAAATTGAAACCAAAAAGTTATTGGATAACCTGTTGCAAAAAGTACCTGTTATCACTACATTATTATATACCATTAATACAAAATGGAACGACACTATTTATGACCTTTCACCGCAGTCATATTTTGGCAAAGGCTTTGTAATAGAGCAACTGGGAGAATTTAAATTTAAGATAGGCCCAAAATCATTTTTCCAAACCAATACCACACAGGCAGAAAAATTATATAACATTACCAGGGATTTTGCTCAATTAACCGGTAACGAAATTGTGTACGATTTATATTGCGGTACCGGTAGTATTGGTATTTTTGTAAGTAAGATGGCGAAAAAAATTATTGGGGTAGAAGCTATTCCCGAAGCTATTGAAGATGCCAAAGAAAATGCCGCACTTAACAATATTACTCATGCTGAGTTTTTTGCAGGTGATGTAATTAAAATTTGCAACGATGCATTTTTTGAGCAACACGGCAAGCCTGATGTGATTATAACTGATCCCCCAAGAGCGGGCATGCATGAAAAATTAATACTAAAATTACTGGAGATAGCCGCACCTTCCATTGTGTATGTTAGCTGTAACACTGCTACACAGGCAAGAGATATTGGACTGCTATCAGAAAAATACT
>JANXSR010000014.1 GCA_025352625.1 Ferruginibacter sp. | reverse complement strand
GCAGCAGACACTATAAAAAGCTTGTATTGTTCGTTCAATTTAAGCATCACTTCCGCTGCATCTTCCATTACCGGCGCTGTCCTGAAAAAGCCCGGAGTGGTTACATACTTTCTGGCATTTTCAAAAGCTGCTTCTTCAGTTTTTCCTGCTACATCCTCGGCTGATAAAACCGTTCCAAATTCCGCTGCATGCATCGTAACAAACTGGCTATATACGTTGGCAATTACACCATCCATATCTACTGAAATTCTTTTCATATTTTATTTAAACGAGTTTTTTTGTTTTTATCATTACTCTTTTTAATGCACAATCCATCAGTAAAAAAATCAGATATTGATTCCGCCACTTACTTCTATTCGTTGGCCGTTGATCCATTTGGCATCGTCAGTGCAAAGAAAAGCAACCACACTGCCAATATCATCGGCTGCCCCTACCCTGCCCAAAGGTGATAAAGAACTAAGGATTCCCTTCATTTGAGGATTGCTGCGAATCGCTGCATTATTAAAATCTGTTTCTATGGGGCCCGGTGCCACTACGTTTGCGCCGATACCCTTTGTACCCAGTTCTTTTGCCAGGTATTTTGTAAACGTTTCAATGGCTCCTTTCATAGAGGCATACACTGCATAACCAGGGTTGGCAAACCTTGTGGTACCGCTCGAAATATTAATGATTCGGCCACCCGAATTTAGATAAGGAACAAATTTCTGTGTTAGAAAAAAGATGCCTTTAAAATGTACATTCAAAAAATCTGTAAACAATTCTTCTGTAACTTTTTCAAAAGGTACTGTTGCTCCCATACCTGCGTTGTTCACCAAAAAGTCAAAATTATTTGTATTCCAGTTTGTTTGTAAAATTTCCTTTACCTGGATTACAAAATTATCAAGCGAATTAAAATCGCTCATATCCAGTTTTAGGGCTACGGCTTTTTGCCCAATGGCTTCAATTTCTTTTACGGTTTGTTGTGCTTCTGCTTCAAAGGTTCTGTAAGTAAGAATTACATCTATCCCTTTTTTTGCAATACTGGTGGCCATATCTTTTCCAAGGCCGCGGCTTCCTCCTGTTACAAGTGCTATTTTAGTTTGTACTGACATACTTATTTTTAATTTAGTTGTAAAATTACTACAAGGAAAGCAGCAAAATATTACTGCGTCATTTTATTGTGCCATTTACTTTTATTTGATAACATAACATTTAAATAACGTTGAAATAAGATAGGTTAAAACAAACTTTTTTAAGCAAGCATACTATTGAACGCCTAACTGTTGCTACCTTTTTTGTTACAACAGTAAACACCCAGAAATATACAGGCTGCTGCCAATAATTTATTTACGGTAATTGCTTCTCCCAGAAAAATATAAGCGATAACAGCAGCAAAGAATGGTTGTAAATAAATGTAAGAACCCGCCATAGAAGCGCCCAGTACTTTAATGCCATACACATTAAACAAATAAGCAAGAAAGGTGCCTGTAAACACTACCAAACCAAGGCTGAGCCATGCCAGTGGCGTAAACGCCTGCCAGGAAACTTCTTTAAATTCCTGCCAGCAAAAGGGCAGCATCATAAAAAATCCAATAGTAAAAATGATGCGAATGATGGCAACAGGATTATAGCTTTTCATCAGTGGCTTAACCAGGATAAAATAAAAAGTATAAGCAATGGCATTAAAAATAACAAGCATATCTCCCCATAAAACATTGGTGGCTATTTCAGAATTTTCTTTAGACGTTACTAATATTACCGCTCCTGTTATACCCAGTAAAAGACCTGCAATTTTTAAATTATTCAATCTTTCTCTTAAAACCCAGGCCGCAAAAATTGTAATTAAAATAGGCGTTGTAAGCATCAGCAAAACTGCATGAATAGAGTAAGTAAGCGATAACCCCTTTACAAATAATAACTGGTTGATGGCAATGCCGGTTAAGCCACACAATGCAAGTCTGCCAAGATCTTTTTTATTGACAACTGATTTTACAGGTTGAAAAAGATACAATATCCATAGCAGTGCAGCAGATACTGCTACCCTTACAATATTGATTGCAAAAGGTTTGGCAAAACCTCCGTAAATAATGTACTTTATGGCGGTAAGATTGATAGCGAAAAAGACATTGGTTCCCAGCAGTGCAAGGTGAGCTTTGGTATTTTGTTGCAAAAAGATCAATTTAGAATTATAAAGGTCGGCAAGTAAAATTTATCAGGCAATTATTTTAGAAAAAATGAAGGCACAGTACCAGTGCTAAGTTAAAGGCGAGGAGTAAATAGTGAGGAAAACCCTTAACGTATGTCCATCACTCAAAACTTACTACCAATTAGGCACTTAAAAAACAATAGCCCTAAATTAATACTGCATTAGTACATCAACCTGCTAAAGGGTATGCCAATGCCAAGACCAACAGAAGTGTTGTTGCCATATTTTTTATCCTCACTGACTGAATGATTCATATCAAAGAAATGTATGTAAAATTCAACATTAACAGCAGGTGTTTTTTTACGATTGATCAATACAATTGGAATACCAAGTCTTCCATTTAATAAATTGTATTTGCCAAAATTTTGCTCAATCAAAAAGCTGACACCGATATGCGATGAGGGAGGATAGTAAACCAATCTGCCTGTTAAAGCAGGGGTAATAAAAGTTGAATAATTCCCAATATAAACTTTGCTATTATTTAATTGAGCCAGGTGAATAGTATCAGTACCGCCTAGATTTTTATAGGTTGCTATATCAGTTTTATCAAGGGCATAACTCAGTTTGGTATTGTTAAAAAGCAGGTTGCCGCCTATTGTAAAAAATAACCTTCCTTTTTTACTACTCTCCCATAGCCGTGTATGTTGAAAAGTTAACTTCAAAGGATAAGGATGCTGCTCATTAAAAGGTGTTGCTACTGTTGAAGCAATTGTGTATGGTGGAAATATTAAAGGAATGTAAACCGTAACGCTTGTCCAACCGGTACTTACAAGGTTAAAGTTATTTGTTTGAGTAAGCTTTTCTGCCTGAAGTGTTGCAAACCTTTCTTCGTAGGTTTCTTTCAGCTCGTTATAGAAATTTTGCACCGCCAATGATTTGGCAACAGCCATGTTTTGTCCGGGTATTTCAGCGGTGTCAGTTTTATCAATGGCATTTAAAAAATCAGTAGCCCTTTTTTTCATTTCAATTTCTAATGAATGTACTATAGCCGTCCGAAACACATCCATGGCTTGCTTTTGGCTGCAACCTGAAAAATGCGTTTTTACTTTGTGCAGCCATTTATAATTTGCGGTAAATCCCAATTCATTTTCGAATTTTTTATCCAAAAAAGTTGCTGCAAAACTATTGGCAACATTGGCAGAAACAGCAATACTTAACAGCTTTTTAATGGGCTCATCCATGCCAGTTGCTTTTTGAAAATTATGATTAATGGTGAATTTTCCTTCAGCAGTATTTAACGTTACATAATTGGTGTAAAGAGAAAGATCGTTGCTTTCGGAAACGTACCCGGTTTTATCTGCCAAAAAAATATTCATTGCCCTGTTTGAAATCACCCTGCCATTATCTGAACAGCAAGGCACATCGAAAACTGATTTATTGATGGCTTTTAATTCAACAACGATGCTGTCTGCAATTTGTGATTTAACGGGTAAAAAGAAGAACGAGAAAAAAATAATTCCTATAATACAACGCATATAAAGCTTGTTGAATGAATGATTTTGGAAAGCCGTTATAAAACTTTATCTAACCCCCATTTTGTTAAAATCGGATTCGTAAATACTTTCATGCTATCTGCATCGAGCAGTTTATTTCTTGCAGCTATCCAGGTATCTGCATCGCTGCCATACATATTTTTTATTTTTTTAAAATTCATCTCATTCACTTTGCCCCAGTGAAAAGTGTAGGGTATTTTTTCGTTATCCAGTCTTTTCCAAACGGCTGTATAAAATTTTTGAGTGGTAGCTGAAAATGCTCCATCCAGTTCAAGAATGCAGGTAAAATCAAAATGCGTAAAAGCTAGTAAAGCTTTTGATTTTTTTATAAACCTATAAGCGAACACGCCGGCGAACGGGCCATCCGTTTTATTAATTTCAAACAACAAATCTGTAACACGGTTTACCTGGTTAAGAGGTATACCAATGGCTGAACTAAGCAGTTTTCCATGCAAGTCGGTGTTGTTAAATATTTCGCCCAATGTGCCGTATTGCTTTTCAAAAGGAGCCATAGCAGTACCAATTAATTTATTTACAACTACAGGTACCAATGCAGGAACAACATCTGTAATTTTTCCAATAAAACAGGGGGCGTCATCACCGGGGCCAATACCTGCATCATTTGGAACAGCTCTTACATAATCATCACGGTAAGGCCGTTTATAAAAAGTGGAAACATAGGCGCCATTCTTCATATCATAAGGATTGAGTGCTATCGAAAAATGAAAGGGCCGTTCATTTCCACAAGGCAGATTAGCTGTACTAAAATCAAGCGTTTGCATTAATGCCTTAAGTGTGTTATCATACGGCATTCTTCTTCTGTACGCTTCAATTAAAAATATGTTTTCCGCTTCTATCAGCACACCATGAATAATACCAAAGCTTCCAAAACTAACCAATGCTGCATTGAACAAATCGTCATCTCCCAATAATTCGGTGCCCAGTTTTTTTATGAAAGCGGACGATACAACCGGTGCCGATTTTCTTTCGAGCCAGATATGCCTTGTTGGGCTAACAATAATATGCATACCCAATACATAATCCTGCACAGCCCCCACATCAAAAGTAGAGCCATGTGCTCCGGTAGACATAGCCCCAACAATTGTTTGGCCATTACTGGCACCAGAAGTTTTTAAAGAAAGTTTTTTTTGCCGAAGTTCCAGACTAAGTTCCCAAACGCCATTACCACATTGGGCAAATAGTAATTTTCTTATATCACCTGCATAGGTGGGTAAAACGCTTTGTTGCGAAATGGTTAAGGTGGTATTTAGTGGTTTTGTATCCATCATAACGCCATTGCTTACTGTAGCAATTTTTGGCCACGACCATCCTGCACCCAGCGGGCGAAAGGGTGTTTTGGTCTGTATTGCTTCGGCTATTAATTGCTGAAACCCTTTGGTACTATCATTATAACCATCCAGTGCATCAAGGTCTGGTTCGTTTCCCAAAACATATAAGTCCTTTATTTTTTCTGTAAAGGTTTCATGCCTGTTGGTCCATTTTTTGGAACCGGTTTTTATTTTTTTCATAGCTAATAATTATTATAATTCTCCTGATTTTTTACACGGCTTACCGCATTTCCATTCCAGTTTCATTGGGCTCCAAATACCAAGCGTTAACACGGTTATTAGGGAATAACCAAAATTGGATTTAACCGTAACTTCTGCCAACCCATTTATTTGTAAAGAGTCGCAAAGCGGTGTATGAATTTCGGTTGGCTTTTTTACTAGTCCCCAAAAAAGAGAGTGCGCTGTAATTGTTTTGGTAGTTTCTGTTCCGGCCTGTGCCTGTGTTGCAACACGGTAAGAATAGCAACTGCTTAAGAGTACTATAAATGTTGTTAACAATAAACCATTTACTTTTCTGACTTGGCGAAAGTACGTGAGCATAACAAAAATATTTTATTAATGAATAATGATTTCTTGCGAGTTAGGGGTAACTATCAGTAAATGCTGTTATGAATTATTTACAGCAGCAGCATATTGGGGATACGGATTCAAAGTTTATCATTATTTATTAATAATGCAACTGTTTGTAATTATTTTATTTTTACAACTGTTTAAGTGAGTTGATGAACCGGATTTTTAAGTTTTCATCCGTTTCAGTATTGGTAACCAAATGGTGCAATCCGCGCCATGCACTTTTGACTTGCTGAAATTCAGCGTGATGC
>JANXSR010000441.1 GCA_025352625.1 Ferruginibacter sp. | reverse complement strand
AATAATTTGCCATTGAAAGTTGCTTGAAAAGTGATGGGGTTTTGTCATTCCAACACTATCGGGCAGCTTTCTCTATTAACCAATTTTTGTTTTCAACTTATCCACATACCGCTTTCTAAATAATTAACTCAAACAGCTTCTCAGTCTTTTTCGTACCATTATTTTGTCTTAGATGTACTGTTCTACCTAAGGGGCTTCCAGCGGCTACTGTTGTTACATTTAAGATATATGAACCCAAAGAATACCTATGCTACACCCTTCATCAAGCTGATGGGGTACCAAAAATAAAAATTAAACTGCATTTCAATTTAAAGACAACATATTATGTTCCTGGAAGTGGTAGCACAGTTAATTCACCAGAGTATGATGATCAGTCGATTGACTTTGATCCAGCAACTAATACATGGCCGCTCACAATTTCAATGAAAGCTCCATCGAAAAATTCGTGGTTTTGTGAAGTGAGTATTTTAGGTATAGAATGTTCTGAATGTGGACTTCAATATGGCGATCAGCAAGAGCCTAGCGGTATGTGCGGTGCTCAAATTTATACAGACAATTCAACCAATCCAGCTACAATAACTTATCAGGCTGCAAAGCCAAAGTGGTACAAAAGTTTTTTATTTAGGGACGCTTTGACTACCGCTGACTTAAAGGCTATTGAAAGGGCACCCAACATACTCGGCACATGTGATATAAACTGTAGGATCCATTAATTATTTTTTATGAAAAATACGTTAGTTAGCAGGTTACTTTTTTTGTTTTTAATAAGTTCTTGCAGTTATAAAAGCATCCAAACCAGCTTTAATGAAAATCGTAGCAAGGAACATCATAAATTAAAAAAAGATTTTTCCTACTTTGACTATAATTTAGCTAAAAGCTTAAAATCATTTGGGATAGTTGTTGATACAGGAAATCCGTACAATAATTACATAGTAATTAATAGTGTTTTTACAGCTAATAAAATAAATCGAAATAATTCGTATCAAATTGATGTTTACGGTAAATTTACTTCAAATGGGGTAACAGCTAATGTGGGACCACTTACTATTAATAGCAGGAATATTTTAGCAAATACATCTAACTTGTATGAATACCATTACAATGATTCAACCCTCGCAGAAGGTAAATCGTTATATGGAACTACAGCAACAGTTAATGTTGCTGGTATTGATGACCCGCTAAGCCGAACGTTAAGCCCTTATACGATTGTTGTGCCAAAAGAAATATTTCCTAGTACTATTTCCTTACCCTCAAGTATGCTTAATAGAAATTTAAATTTCCCGTTAACGTGGCAAGCTGATGCAAATAATCAGTATCACCAAGTACAGATTACGGTTACGTATTATAGAGGGCTTTCTAGTTATAAAACTTTAAATATGCCAACTTCTTTACCTAATCTTATCTATACTGTTGCTGACAATGGCGCATTTGCAATACCTGCTTCAGATTTAGTTCAATATCCCAAAGGTGCGTATGTTGGTATATCTATTGCTAGAGTTTCTTATGTTTATGGCAGTAATAGAGTTTATTATGTTGGAATCTCTGAAGCGCACACAATTCCTTTACTAGTAATTGATAATAATAGTTGTGATCCATTAAGAAATATTAGTGGCCCGAGTACATTGTGTTCCAGCTCAACATATTCTCTTGTTTCAAATATACTTCCAAAGTCGGATGCTGTTTGGACAGCAACCCCCTCGGGAATTGTAACAATAGCTGGAACAGGACCAAGTGTAGTGGTAACAAAAGTTTCTACAGGGAACGTCACATTAAGTACATTGGTCGCAAATTGTCAGGACAATGGTACAACTCAGTTAACCAAAACAATAAGAGTTGGAGGCTTTAATAGTCCAGATTATCCCGTTTCAGGCCCTTCTTCAGCATGTAAGAACTCTAATGTCACATACTCCACTATTTCTTTAACCGGCGCCACTGGGTATACCTGGATTTACCCGTCAACGTGGAGTATAAGCGGTCAAAATACCCCTTCAATTAACCTCCATACAGGAACTTCCACTGGGGGATACACAGTCGGAGTGAGAGTAGCTAATGCTTGCGATGCAGGAGGCAGCCCTGCATTTACCTTCTTAAATCTAAACAATTGTGGTTTTATTATCACTGTGTCGCCAAATCCAACAACACAAAGTATCAACATATCTTCCGCTAAATCAAACTTAGTCAACCTCGAAAATGAATCTTCTGATATTTATAAAGTACAAATCATTGATGAAACAGGAATAGTTCAAAAAGAGTTAGCTTATCCAGGTGGCGCTAAAAATGTTTCAATTAATTTAACGAGTTTGAAAAGTGGAAAATATACTATTCACGCATATAATGGAACATCTTGGACTTACGCAAATTTTATAAAAAATTAATTTTTGCAGTATTGGAGTGTTTGTAATCCGTGGTAATTTTTATATGTGATTTTAAGCAGTTTTAAAATTTTAATTGTGCATATCAGTTCCTTTTTCGGCAATCATGACAGCGTTGTATCATATTATCCCAAGTACTTATCATAGGAAGAACGCATTATACTAAAAGTTTTTTATACCATAAAACTGCTACTGGTCATTTATAAGGGCCATTTAAGCATTATCCATCCTGTAGTTTCAATTAGGATTATAATATTTGAAAGCTTGCCATTTATGTACTTCAACAGGCATAAATTTATTGCTTAATAAGCCGAAGGGAAAATTAAACCCAACCGATAGAATAATTATTAAAAGTATTGGGGCAAAATAATCTCGATCGATTTATTTAATCTAAGCAACAGTATTACATTGTCAATTTCTTCAGATAGAAAATTGGGTTGTATTAATATGGGTAGGTGGTATTTTAATACTTTTTGAGTGTCAATTCTGAATATCCTATTAAATAGCTTCGCTAACTTAATTTTTTGATTTCAAAAGAATATTGCAAGGGATCTTGGGATAAAAAATAAAATGCAGGATGGTTGGATTTTCCTGAACCTTTTTCTATTTTTAATCACTAACCCAAACTTTATGATAGCAAAAATGCCTTTAGAGAATTTCCTGGTCATTGACATTGAAACAGTTTCTGCACAGCAGCATTATGATTTGCTAACTGCAGATTGGCAACATTTATGGGAAGAAAAGGTAAAGCGCTCTATGCCTGACGATACTTCTTTGGATGAATATTATCCTCAGAGAGCCGGGGTAATGGCCGAATTTGCAAAGGTAGTTTGCATCAGCCTTGGATATTTTAAAAAGGAG
>JANXSR010000430.1 GCA_025352625.1 Ferruginibacter sp. | reverse complement strand
GGTAGCAGATTCGATTTTACCAACCTGCTCAATGTTATCCTTATCCTGGCTGGGTACATTGTAATCCAGGAACACGGCTACGCCAAAATTGAGCGTGAAATATTTTGTTTTTAACTGGTTCCATTTTTTTGCCGAAATAGGCGCTGCTGACATGGGAGCTTCTTCGCCATTTATCATGGCTGTATCGTTCAATGATTCAAAAATATTTTGTGCAGAGGTTGATTGCACAAAACATAATAGCATCGCATTTATAAATACTAAAAATTTATTTCTCATATTTTGTCTTTGCTTCTTTGGTAAATTATTATTCAATAGTGCTAATTAGGTTTCAGTTTAATCACCAAACCCAATTAGCAAATGTTGACTGGATTTTAAAAACGGAAAACTTTTCTTAAAAATTTAAAAAAGGCTGGTGCATTTACAGCATGGAAAAAATTTAAGCCAATCTTGCGATGTGCCAGCATTGGTCAATAATAGAGAAAGGATTTTAGACAAAAACTTTAATACCCCACACCCACACAGCTTTAATTAGTATGTTGCCGTGTAAGAAAAAAAGTACTACGCTAGTTAAGTTTTTTTTATAGCACCTGGCTTATGGAATTGAAAACAAAAATGCATTCAAATGTAAACAAATGAAAAAAAAGATTTGAAAAAAAAGCGAAGTGATAGAATTAACTCTACAAAAATATTTACTGTTTAAAGCTGCTTATGGAGTATATTTTTTATGAAGAATAGGTAATTTTTTGTGTCTGTTTTCTTAAAAGATTTATGATTACCCATGCGCCAATTAAAGCTGGAAAAAAGAGTAAAAAGGAACGTTGCAGCAGTGTGAATAGGGGGATTAATGCAACCGGCACAATTTTGCCAAACAGTACAGATATGCTCACTTCGGCAAAACCGCTACCACCGGGGCTGGGTGCAAAGTAGATCATAAATTGTATCAATACCTGGATAGATATTACCTGGATAAGATTTGCATGTACGCCTAACCCTAATAACAGTACGTATTGCAGACAATATTTATTAAGATACAAAATAGTGGTTATAAGCAAACTTAAAGGAAACAAATAGGGATGTTGTTTTAAAATTACACTACATGTTTGCTGGTACTTTGAAATATTTGAAAATGAAATTTCTGCCCAGTTGGCAAATTTTTCTTTTTTGTTTGGAAACAAAAAAGAAAGTCCGTTTGCTATTTTTTTAATTAAAAAACCGATCCATAACGGTTTCCAAAAAGCAAGCAAAAAGGCTCCTAGAAATAAAAGAAAAAAAGTAAACCCGTATTTAAGCATTGCAGGAACAATGCTGCTTACAGCGCCGGTATCCATTAATAAAATAGCAACAAACCCCGCAAGGGGCATAAAAATTAATGTTGCGCCCATATTGATTAATGCTATGGTGAATGCATTTAAAAAACTTACCCCGTTACTGGTGTACACAAATATTTGTGCAGGCCCAGCACCACCATGTGCCGGCGTAACTGCACCCATAAACATATTGGCCACATTTGCCCTAAAACTAACCCAGTGCGATACCCCGGGATGTAATTTGCGGATGTAGATATGGTTGCGCCAGCTGCCCAGCATTAAATCAATAAAGAGCATTAAAAAACAAATCAGCATATACCGGTAAGAAATATTGGATAAGGCTTTCAAGGTGTTACCGGTGTTATTATAAAAAAAAATACCGGCAATGGTACAGATAGTTATTAAGGCAAACCAAAGGCTGCCTTTGATAATTAATTTTTTATTAAAAACTGTTTCAACAGCCTGTTCTCCTTCTTCAATTATTTCTTTTTCTGTTTGCATGTATGCGTTATTAGTTTGGCAATACTTATCATTTAGTTCGGAGCGTCTTTACTCTTTTGTGTTAAACTTCATTTTCTTTTTTTTCTTGATAAAAAAAAGAAACAAAAAAAATCAAGGCTGCTGTTTACGAACTAAATGTCTTATCCTGATATTTTTTAAAATAAACTTTCCCCTTCACTACATGAAGGAATAATATCTTTCCATTTAAGAATGCTGTTAAAAAGATCTGCAGTTCTTGCCGGATGCGAATGCCAGTTTTTTTGATTGTAAATTAATGGAACATGCATGTGCGATTTGTGCAGGGAACCATGAGAGCCCTTGTGCTCAGGATACTCCCAAAAATCTCTCAGGTCATACCCAACTTTGGCGCTGATTACTATGTCGCCTGCCTTGTCACTTTGAAAAAGCTGGTATATCTGAAACAATGAATCAGGATATTCACTTTCAAAAGTGGTTTCTAATGCCGCCCGGTGCCCCTGTACATTTATGTCAGTTTTTAATTGCAGCGGATCGCCGGTTATGGGTTTATAAATGAAGGAACCATTGTTATATTCCACGCTGGCCTGTCCACTGCTATTATGAACTATGAATGTATTTTTTTGATCTGCCCTGTAAACGGCAAAATCAACAGCAGCCTCATTTACCAACGCATTTAAACAGTCTGACCCCATGCAGGTTAATATGCCGCTTTCAGTAAGTACATGATCGCCTTGGTGATTGAGCAAATGAATACTGCCGAAAGAATTACCCGAAATAAAAACGGCCGACTTGGGATTGGTTTTCCAAATCACGGGGTAATACACCGACTTTAAATCATGGGCTGTCATCCAGTCGCCCAGGTCTAAATGAGTGTGGGTAGGCGTTAGTCCATGGTCGGAGGTAAGCACGAATAAGGTATCAGTCCACCAGCCTTTTTTTTCCAGGTATGCCCTTACTTCACCTAAACTGTTATCTGCAATTTTGTAAGCAGCGATTGTTCTTTCATCGCTTATATGATGATAGTGCGAATCCCAGTCAACGCTGGGAAAAACAGCAAATAAAAAATCAAAATCATTGCCGGTATGCAGCATTTGCATAATTCTTTCGTGGCCTTGAAGATCTACAGGGTGATGCCTTTTAAAAAAATGTGCACGTGTATACAGCAGCCCCTTGCCTTTTTTACCCAGGTCATATTCATCAGGAATATTACGGGTAATCATATTATAGAGGTTATACGATTTGCCCATCAAATCAAATAGTGTTGGTTTATCAACCGGCATATCGGTATTAAAAAAACCGGCCTCCGGGCCACAATAAGACCGCATAGCTTTTGTACTCCATCTTGTTCTTTTAAATTCTTTTTTGTCGAACCAACGGATACCGGTTATGCCCATTGTACCTGGAAAATGCCCTGTTAAAAATGGAAGATAGGCAGGCCCTGTAGTAGAAGGAAAACAGGTACTTGCTTTGCGGTAAGTACCCTCGTCTATAATACGTTTTATATTAGGCAATACCCCTGTATTAATTAATTGTGGTAATATTTCAGCATGAGCCCCATCTACCAAGTAAAATACTGTTCTTTTTTTATTCATACATGCGTACCTGTTAAGCGGTTTACACCGGGTGTAAAAATAGTATTATTGGTTGTAGCTTTTTTAGTTACCAATAAAAAAAAATGATTAGGATTTTAGTCCGCAAAACCTTTACTCTTTTGTGTAAGACCACATTTTCTTTTTTTCTTGATAAAAAAAAGAAACAAAAAAAATCAAGGCTACGAATAAAAAGGCTGAAATTTTTATTCGAGGCCACAGCCAGACTTCATTTAAGAACTAATTATTTAATCCTATAAAAAAATTGAACAGGTAGTATTGCTGTTTTAATTTAAACGTGCAGGGTTAGGTTTATAGCGATATGTTTAGCATACAAATATTGTAAAACCCAATACCGTTAATAATTTATTTTGTACAAAGTACAAAGATCAATGAGTGCTTTAAAATTTGCTGTATCTGTTTTTTGGTAAATTCTTTTTTTTAATGTGGAAACAGAATTCATTTTAAGATTGAGCGTT
>JANXSR010000427.1 GCA_025352625.1 Ferruginibacter sp. | reverse complement strand
CCTATTTCGGCAAAAAAATGGAACCAGTTAAAAACAAAATATTTCACGCTCAATTTTGGCGTAGCCGTGTTCCTGGATTACAATGTACCCAGCCAGGATAAGGATAACATTGAGCAGGTTGGTAAAATCGAATCTGCTACCGAGTTCAGGGCACAGCGATTGATATTTTCCGGCAACCTGCTATTTTTTAAACGCCCCTGGCGGTATATGATTTCTGCCAATTATATCGGTATGGATGCGCCGCCTGATGGTGATAAATTCAGTGTGATTGATTTGAACGTTGAAATTCCTTTTGGCAAAAGTGGCTGGCTTACCCTTGGTAAACAAAAAGAAGGTGTGGGGCATGAATATGTAGCACCGGGATCGCAACTGGCTTTTACAGAAAGAGGCAGTGGCGAACCTGCTTTTATCAAACAAAGAAATATTGGTATCCGCTACAGCAACAGCATTTTAAAAAACCGCATGACCTACACTGTTGGCGTTTTTAATAACTGGCTAGAAAAAGGAAATAACAATTCTTTTAGCGATAATGGTATGCAGGTAACCTCCAGGATTACTTATTTGCCATTATTTGTATCTGCACGGGAGTTGGTGCATGTTGGTGTTGGCTATCGCTATGCAGGTGCACCAGGCGGTAAAATAAGTTATAAAGCAAAGCCCGAAGTAAACACTGCCCCAAGCTTCATCAGTACCGGATCGTTTGATGCGTCTGCTTCCAGTACCCTTATGCTGGAAGGGATAGCGGTGCATGGACCGCTTTCTTTTGTTAGTGAATACATGCAGGCATTTATAAACAGCAGCATCAATCGCAACCCTTCTTTTAATTATTGGCAGGTGGGCGGTACTTGGTTCATCACCGGCGAAAACAGAAATTACAACCAGCAAACCGGTAACCTCGGCAAACTGATTCCTAAAAAGAATTTCAAATTTAGAAAAGGCAGTGGCCCCGGCGCTTTTGAAATAGGGGCAAGATATACCAAATCAAATTTTGTGGATGGCAATATTGATGGCGGAAAATTTGGCCGTTTTACCACAGCATTCAGTTGGTTTCCCAATGCACATTTCCGCTACGAAATAAATTATGGAATTGGAAAGCTTAATAAAGGTGGTTTAACAGGGAATGCAAATTTTTGGCAGTTTAGGGCACAGTTTGAATTGTAGCAAATAAAAGTAATGAGCGTAAGATCAAAAATAATTAGAATGCAGAAACAAAAAAATAGTATTCACTACCTCCTGTTGATGGCGGTAGTATTTTTTTGTTTTGGTTGCAATCAAACAGAAGAAACCATTGCAACAGCTGTACCTGTTGAAGCAGCGAAAGCAGTGAGTGAACAAGCTAAACCATCACCAACAGCAACAATTAATAAAAATAAAATTGCAGGTAACTGGATAAGAACAGATGCACCCTACAAATTAAAAATTTCCGGATTGAGTGATGATAGAAGTTTGAAGGCGGAATATTTCAATCCAAAATCAATCCATATAGCTAAGGCAACATGGAGTAATGAAAACGGGGTAATGAAAATTTACATTGAGTTAAGAGATGAAAATTATCCCGGCTCTAATTACACGCTTTTTTATATTCCTGATAAAGACCTCCTTGCAGGAAAATATTTTCAGGCGGTAGAAGGGGTAACCTATGATGTTGGATTTATGAGGGCTAAATAAAATTATTTCATAAAAAATCATTAATAATTTAAACAAATAATCCATCAATTTCTTAAAACAACAAAATGAAAAAACTTCATCTAATTCGCTTGCTTCTTATTGGGGTATTTGCAATGATAACCTTCGGTTGCAATCAGCCGAAAACTGATACGCCAAAAACCGAAACCGCCCAGGCAACGGCGACTGCAACAGCACCCGGCGAATTCGACCGAACCGTGTTGCCCATTTTACCATCCGCATTTGCAGGAACGGTTGATACCAATGCCACACAATCAAAATCAGATTTCCCTATTGAAGTAGCTGCACCAAAAGGGGCACCCAATGTGTTGATTATTTTAACGGATGATGTAGGATATGGTGCTGCCAGTACTTTTGGTGGACCTATTGCTACGCCTACCATGGACAGCCTGGCCGCAAATGGTTTGCGCTACAACCAATTTCATACCACCTCTTTATGCTCACCTACCAGGGCTGCATTAATAACCGGCCGCAACCATCACAATGTTGCCAGTGGTATTATTACGGAAATGGCTACAGGCTTTGATGGGTATAATAGTTTAGTACCTAAATCTGCGGCGAGTGTTGGCGAGATATTAAAAGACAACGGCTGGAACACCGGCTGGTGGGGTAAAATGCACAATATACCCGACTGGAAGAGTAGTGCTGCCGGTCCGTTTGACCTTTGGCCAAACGGCCTGGGCTTTGAATATTTTTATGGATTTGTGGGGGGCGATGCCCACCAGTTTCGCCCGGCTTTGTACGAAAATACCACCCCCATTGAACCTTACCTCAACAACCCCAATTACATTCTTGACCAGGATCTTGCAGATAATTGTATTTCCTACATCCGCAAGCACAACTCCCTGGCTCCTCAAAAACCCTTCCTTGCTTACTACTGCACTGGTACGGCACATGCACCACACCAGGCACCTAAAGACTGGATAGATAAATACAAAGGAAAATTTGATATGGGCTGGGATAAGCTCCGTGATGAAACGCTGGACAGACAGAAAAAAGCAGGTGTTATTCCTGCAAATACAAAGCTCACTGCACGTAACACAGAGATACCCGAATGGAGCAACCTTAGTGCCGACCAGAAAAAACTATATGCCCGTGAAATGGAAGTATATGCCGGTTCATTGTCCTTTGCAGATTATAATATTGGAAGAGTGATACAGTCTGTAAGAGAAACCGGGCAATTAGACAACACCATCATCATTTACATGATGGGTGACAATGGTTCCAGTGCAGAAGGTAGCCCCAATGGAACGACCAACGAAATTGGCTCAGGTGGCAACGGATTTGCGGAAGACATGCCTTTTATGATGAGCCAGTATGATAAGCTGGGCACTAAATATTCTTATGGTCATTATGCATTTCCATGGGCATTGGCTTTGGATGCACCTTTTCAATGGTGCAAGCAGGCGGCTTCTCATTTTGGGGGTACCCGCAATGGTATGGTGATCAGTTATCCCAAAGGGATGAAGCAAAGGGGTGAAGTGCGTTCACAATTCCATCATGTAATTGACATCGTGCCTACCATACTGGATCTGTGTGGCATTCCACAACCTAAGAGAGTAAACGGCGTTGACCAAAAGCCGATGGATGGGGTAAGCATGGCCTACACATTTAATGATGCAAAAGCACCTTCCACCAGGACTACGCAATATTTTGAAATGACTGGTAACCGGGCGCTGTATCATGACGGCTGGATTGCCAGTACCACACCTATCCGTAAACCATGGGAAGCTTTTAGTGGAACCAGCAAAAATCCAAGCCGTGACTTTAAATGGGAACTGTACAATATTGCAGATGATTACAGCCAGGCAGACAATATTGCCGACAAAAATCCAGCAAAACTAAAAGAGCTTCAGGACCTGTTTTATGTGGAAGCCAAAAAGTTTAATGTGCTTCCATTAGATGGATCGTACGGAGAAAGAGGTGCTCCTGGGATACGACCCAGCTTAACAACCGGAAGATCAAAGTTCGAATATTATGAAGGTGCTGTAAGAATCCCCGAAGGCTCAGCGCCGAATTTTAAAAATCAATCCTGGACCATTACCGCTGATGTAAATACTACTGCAAAATCGCAGGGGGTATTAACTACCATGGGTGGTTATTTTGGTGGGTTTGCATTGCTGGTAAAAAACAATAAGCCCATGTTTATGTACCGCGGTACTAACCAGGATAAATGGTTGGTATCCCTACAGGGCAGTAAGCCGCTATCTCCTGGCGAACATAAGATTGCTATTGATTTTATATATGATGGTGGTGGCTCCGGCAAAGGCGCCAACATGGCACTTTCTGTAGATGGAAAAGAAGTGGCGAAGGGCAGAATAGAACGTACTATCGGAATCCGGTTTTCTTTAGACGAAACTTTTGATGTAGGGGAAGACACCGGAACACCACTTGATTTTAATACCTACGATGTGCCGTTTAAATTTAATGGGAAATTAAAAAAGGTAAGTGTTGAGTTGAAGCCGTAATGAATTATTTGAGCCAGGTATTAGAATAAGTATTTAGCATTGTTGCGTCGCACTCTTGTACTGAAACAATTAATGCAGCAAAGCGAAGAAACAATCATAACTAAGCTAAAATTCAAAATGAAACACAAAAACAAATTTGCCATTTTGATGCTCACTGCAATAGCAGCATTCATGTACAGTTGCAACCAGCCGCAACAAAAAAATGATGCAAACGCTAAAGCTGAAGCATCAGTTGTTACTGCTGAAGAAGCCAGGAACATTGCCAAGGAAGCATACATCTATGGTTTTCCTGTTGTAGATAATTGCCGGGTACAATACGCATACTTCGTAGATAAGCAAGATCCTGAGTATAAGGCAGACTGGAATATTCTTTATAATATCCCACGTGTATTTACACCTGAAGATAAAGCGATACAAACACCCAATTCCGATACGCCCTATTCGTGGATTGGTCTTGACTTAAGAGCAGAACCTATTGTATTCAGCGTACCACCTTTTGCTAAAAACAGGTATTGGAGCCTGCAACTGATAGACCTTTACACACATAACTTTGATTACCTCGGCAGCCGTACAACAGGCAACGGCGGTGGAAATTATATGATAGCCGGGCCATCATGGAAAGGAGAAATTCCAAAGGGGATAACAAAGGTTATCCGTTGTGAAACTGAAATTGCTTCTGCCCAGTTTAGAACGCAACTCTTTAATGCAGCCGATCTAAAAAATGTAATTGCGATCCAGAAAAAATATATTGTAAAACCATTATCTGCATTCCTCGGTGAGTCTGCACCTAAAGCAGCTACAACAATTAATTTTCCAAAGCCGCTTACGCCAGTTACCCAAAAAACATCGCTTGATTTTTTTAGCAAGCTGAATTTTGCTTTGCAGTTCTGCCCCACACACCCTTCCGAAACAGAATTGATGGCAAGGTTTGCAAAGATTGGTGTTGCAGCAGGCCAGTCATTTGATACAACAAAGTTTTCGCCTGAAATTAAAAAGGCAATCGAAGCTGGTATGGCTGATGCATGGGCAGAATTTGCAGTTTTAAAAGGAAGGGTTGATAAGGGAGAAATTGTGTCGGGTGATATTTTAGGAACAAGGGATTTTCTAAAAAATAATTATGGTTATCGCATGTTAGCAGCGGTACTTGGCATATACGGCAACACAAAAGAAGAAGCGATGTACCCTGCTTATTATGTAGATGGCAAAGGACAAAAACTGGATGGCGCCAACCGCTATACCTTCCGGTTTGAACCAGGAGAGACACCACCTGTTAATTCATTCTGGTCAATTACAATGTACGAACAGCCGGCAAGTTTGCTGGTAGCAAATTCACTCAATCGTTACCTGCTTAATTCAACCATGATGGGGCAGTTTAAAAAAGATAAGGATGGTGGCTTAACACTTCTTGTGCAAAACGAATCTCCCGGAAAGAGTAAAGAATCAAACTGGCTTCCTGCACCTAAAGGCCCATTCTCTATAATTATGCGCCTTTACTGGCCTAAAGAAAAAGCATTGAAGGGGCAATGGATTGCACCGCCACTAATGAAAGTTGATTAATTATGATTTACAGTTTACTATTCGTCGCTCAATAATATGCTGAAAGTACAAGGGAGTGACACAACGATGATGATAGTAGCAACAATGCTG
The DNA here is from genome assembly GCA_025352625.1 of Ferruginibacter sp. Lineage (GTDB taxonomy): Bacteria > Bacteroidota > Bacteroidia > Chitinophagales > Chitinophagaceae > Ferruginibacter. The sequence continues at coordinate 17,705 of JANXSR010000427.1, read as the reverse complement.
GTAAACAAAATCTTACTTCAGTTAACAACCTTACACAACCAATATTAAAGCGTTTATTTATAAGCCGAATATAAAGGAGCGCTACGATTCCATTTTTGCAGTTTTTTGCAAAAATGGAATTGTATGATAAACCGGGCAATACTTTCGGAAGCAAAAATGGCACTTACTCAATTTAGAACTTTGTGTATTACAGGGCCAAGGCAAAGCGGTAAAACAACGTTAAGTAAGCAATTGTTTTATAACAAGCCGTATGTAAATTTTGAAAACCCTGCTGTGCAGCATGAAGCAGAACAAAACCCTGAAGGCTTTTAAAAAAAATACCTGCAGGGAGCGGTGTTTGATGAAGGGCAAAGAGTGCCGCATATTTTTAGGTATTTGCAGGAAATATTAGATAGGAATAATAAACGGGGCCAATTTATCCTTACCGGCTCAAATAATTTTTTATTGCAGGAGCAGGTGTCGCAATCATTGGCAGGCAGGGCAGGTTATTTAACTTTATTACCCTTTAGTTATGCTGAATTAGTAGCAGACAGCCTTGCTTTTGAAGACGTTAACAGGCTGATACTTACTGGAGGCTATCCCGAAGTGTGGACAGAAAAACTAGACCCGGGCAGATGGTTGAATAGTTATATAAACCTACGTGCAGCGTGATGTGAGACTGCTAAGAAGTATAACCAATCTTGGTGCCTTTACAAGGTTCATTTATTTGTGTGCTAACTATGCAGGGCAGGTACTCAACAGGGATGAGTTGGCAAAACAAACCGGCGTAGATACTAAAACAATTTTGGCATGGCTGGGCCTGCTGGAAAACAGCAATATCATTTTTCAATTACAGCCCTGGTATAATAATATGAACAAGCGGATTGTAAAAAGTCCAAAACTTTATTTTTATGATACAGGCTTACTATGTCATCTGCTGGGAATAAAGCGTATATCTGCATTACAAAAAAATAATGCGTATGGATTTTTTATTTGAAAATTGGGTGATTTCGGAAATACGAAAAAATAATTTTAATACGGCACAAAATGACGGCATGTATTATTTCAGGGATAGCACAGGCAATGAAATAGATTTGATAAGTGAAAGAGATGGAGCGCCTGTAGCTATCGAAATAAAATCAAGGAAGTTGCATGATAATAATCAACTACGGGGGTTAAAATATTGGCAAAAACTTCAACCCAATAATCAAGGTATATTATTGTACGGCGGCAAAAAGCATCAAATGATCAGTGATCGTTTAAGTTTAATTCCATGGACAGAAGTAGCAAATCTTTAATAAATGCCTGCGGTGTTTTGGTGATAATTTTTAAAAAATTTTATTTCTATGTGGTTTGTAGCCTAACCCTGTTTTTTTATCTATGCGCATATATTATCTTTGGCTTAAATATTAAGCAACGCTATAAAATCAGTACTCATCGTTAATGCAACCTGTAGCAATCCTGTTCGAATTCATTTCTTTTCTCCTGGCTATGCTGGCGGCTTTCATTCTATTTTTTGTTAATAAAGAACAGCAGCATACAAACAGGGTGCTGGCGGCTGTGTTATGGATGCTGGCGTTAACCACCATCAATGCAGTGGCGTTGTATTCAGGCTGGTTCCTGTATGTTCCCTGGTTACACAAAATGGCAACACCCTTTTCTTTATTGATATATCCGCTGGCTTACCTGTATATAAGGTCAGTATTGCAGGGAGAAATAAAGTTTAGAAAGTATGATTGGCTGCTGTTGATACCAGCTATATTATATGCCATCAACCTGGTGCCTTACTACCTGATGCCCATTGAAGAAAAAAGGGTGATTATAACCGCCATTCATAAAAATAGTGCATTAATCTCCCGGTTTAGCGAAGGAATTTTTCCAGCGTATGTATTTTCGTTTGTAAGATTCGGTTGGTCTGTGTTGTTTATTATTTTAAATTTAAGGTTGTTGGGTCGTTTTCAAAAACAGGAGTTAAAGCAGCTAGTGGCCGATAATAAGGAACTATTGAGATGGTTGTATATTTTTAACGGCTTGCTTACTACACTGGTAACGGCAGCTTTAGTAGTTGCTGTAATGGCGGCCATAAAAAAGACCAGTTATATTATTGTAGATCTTACATTGGGCATTTCTTCCATGGTCATTTGCATCCAGTTATTTCTCCGCCCCAAATTGTTATATGGTGTTTTTCAGCCACTACGTGAAATTACCGGCGTTGATACTATTGAACCCCTGATAAATAAAAGACACCAAGAGGCGTTGTACTTTTCTAACAACCTTATTGTTAACAGCGCACAGCACATCAATAATAGGGATGAGCCTTCCAGTATTGAATTAACCATCAGCCGGGCAGACAGCTATCGTTTCAAAAAAATAGTAGAAAACTTGTTTCTGCAGCAAACACCTTTTCTGCAAATTGATTACTCTTTAGAACAATTGGTAAAAGACACGAGTATACCCCGCTACATACTTTCGTCGTTTATTAACCGGGAATATGGAATGGGTTTTCGTGAGTTTTTAAACCGCTACCGGATGAATTTTTTTATTGATAACCTGAACAATCCTCAATGGAAAAATCTTACACTCGAAGCTATCGCAGAACAATGTGGTTTTCAAAGCCGTAATACCTTTACTAAAAATTTTAAAGAATTTACCGGTCAAACCCCCTCTGAGTATATTAAAGAAAATAGCATTGCTGCCACCGCCTGAACTTGCTGAAAAGCAATGCCAGTAATAACTCCAACAATCTGATGCAACAAACCCGACAATTTGGTGCAAGCAAACATCCCTCTTTTTTTTAAAAGCAGTTATTAGGGTTGAACTTTATTTTTTAATATCCTGTTCAAAAGTCATCCCTCTTTTTCGGCAAACAGCAAGTTCAGTTTACAAAAAATAAAATCATACAAATGAAAAAAAGAATTTTTAAGTGGGTAATGCCCATGCTGATGTTTTTAGGCGCAGGTTTTTATTCGGAAGCACAAACACAAAAAGCAAAAAAAAATAACAAGGCTGCTGTAGTGTCCAAACCTGTGGCAAACAACGGCAGGCCCAATATTCTTATCATTTGGGGAGATGATGTAGGTATGTGGAACATCAGTGCCTACCACCGGGGCATGATGGGAGGAACCACACCAAACATTGACCGTATTGGAAAAGAGGGTATCACCTTTATGGATCACTATGCACAGGCATCCTGCACAGCTGGCAGGGCTTCTTTTATTACCGGTCAGTATCCTATGCGTACAGGACTTGCCACCGTTGGATTACCCGGAGCACCGCAGGGTTTACAAAAGGAAGATCCCACGCTGGCAGAATTGCTGAAACCACTGGGCTATGCAACAGGACAGTTTGGTAAAAACCATTTGGGTGATTTAGATAAATACCTGCCTACCGCTCATGGCTTTGATGAATTTTATGGTATCCTGTATCACCTGAATGCAGGCGAATACACGGAGCAATACGATTATCCAACAGATGCTGCCACGGTAAAAAAATTTGGCTTTGATAAACAAAGAGGCATTACGCATTCATGGGCCAATGCAGATGGCACTCAAAAAATTGAAGACCTGGGCCCTTTTGGAATGGAGGTGCAGCGACACCTTGACCAGGATGTGTTGAAAGAATCAAAGCGCTTTATTAAAGACGCTGCTGCAGCAGGAAAGCCATTCTTTGTGTGGCACAACACCACGAGGATGCACTACAGAACAAATCTATCTACTACTTATGCCGGTAAAAGCGGGTACGGATTATATGCAGATGGCATGATGGAAATGGATGATATTGTTGGCAGTTTAATGAAACAATTAGAAGAATCGGGTGTGGCAGAAAACACCATTGTAATGTTTGCTACAGATAATGGGGCACCTACCAACTCATGGCCCGATGGTGGTAACCATCCTTTCCACGGGGAGAAAGGAGCTGGCGGATGGGAAGGCGGTTTCCGTGTACCCGTGCTGGTAAAATATCCGGGAAAAATTCAGGCCGGTACTGTTACCGGTGAGTTTATGACTATGGAAGACTGGTTGCCTACTTTGATGAGTTGGGTTGGCCAGCCCAATGTGAAAGATGAATTGCTGACCGGCAAAACCGCAGGTAAAATGAACTATAAAGTTCACCTGGACGGTTACGACCAAAGCGATATGATTTTAAATGCTGGCAAAACAAAACGCAAAGACTTTTACTATTTTACCGAAACCACCTTCCACGGCTTTCGCTATGGCGACTTCAAGTTTTTGTATAAGAAACAAGATAAGTGGTTTAATGCTTCAAGAGAAGAGTTGAGTACGCCTTTTATCATCAACCTTAAACTGGATCCATTTGAAAGATATGTGGAAGAAGGTGGCAGAGGCTATGATGAGTGGGAAGAAAACCATGCATGGCTCTTTGGTCCGGCTATGATGCAGGTGGCAGAATTTGTAAATTCATTTAAAGATTTTCCACCAAGGCAGGCGAGCTTTTCACCAAGTGTGGATGATATCATCAAACAAATTGGCCAAAAGTAAGAGTGATAAGAAAAAAAAATTATGGTGCTTCCGAAGTTTAAAAAACTTCGGAAGTTTTTTTATTAGCAACAACATATAAAATAGTAAAATTGTTGCTTCTTCCGTAGCTGCTTTTTGTAGAATTAATTCTACCATTGATGGTTTTAATTTTAATTCTTTTTGCGTTTTTATACTTTTGCCTGCACCTTTTTATTAGCAATAATACGTTCAGCCACCAACCGATTAATTGGTATTGAAAAATATTTATTTTCTAATTGTTTTAAATGAAACTATGAGGAAGTAATAAAATCCCCTTATCTCTGTAAACCACCCCGGCAAATAATAACTGGATATTTATCAAAGAAAAAACAATAATTACAAAGTTGTAAACCATGGCACGAAGCATCTGCATGGTGCGGTTTATTGAAAGAAACAATAATTTTTTTAAAACAGAAATATGAAAAAAATAACCACAGTAATGATTACCTTACTTTTGGTGCTGGCCGGGTTTACCACAACCGCACAACAGGTACAAGTAAAGCAACCCCGTGCAGGCGCACCCGGCACCTGGAGATTACTGGGCACCACACAGGCAAAATTTGTTGCCGACCATGATATCATTGTTATTGCAGGGCCGCATGATTTTTTTAGAAGACTAAAATTTAAAGTTACCGATGCTCCTTTAAATCTGCAACGAATGGTAGTAACGTATGATGATGGAGGCCTGCCTGAAAAAATTGATGTCCGCTACAATATTCCGCAGGGTGGCGAAAGCCGTGTAATTGATTTGCGGGGTGGCAAGCGAAAACTAAGAACGGTGGAGTTTTGGTACAAAACCAATGGTGTTTTAAATGGCAGGGCTGATGTTACTTTGTTTGGAATAAAATAAATACGAAAGTGTAGTTATGGCGACGCCTGGGCAGACAACACTTCCACCGCCATTGGAAATCAACAGTCCGCCGTGCTAACACCTATAGGTAAACTGCAAACATTAAACACCGGCAACTATGCAGTTTCCTATAATCATTATTTCTCAATAACGTTTGTAGCAAGTACCAGCGGCTCAGGCATTTTATTGAAAACACACTGCTGTTGAGTGGCACTACTTTTCAGCGTAGTTTTGGTTCACTTGTAAATCTTATCTGGTTGCGATGGAAACATTTGAATACCGGTATTGAGTTTAGACCGGGCATAGGGTTAATGAAAGTGCTGCGGCAGGCAATGGACAAAGGGTACAATTTACGCTACAGTACATCATGTAGAAAATTTAAAATAAACCAACCTTAAAATAAATTATGAAACTAAAAAATCAACTCCTCATTGCCCTAGTTGCCCTGGCATTTACTGGTTGTAATAATACAGCCGAAAAAAATACGGCTTCTTCGCAAACAAGTACGGCTGATGCCATCTATTTTGGCGGCGATATTGTAACCATGGAAGGTGATAGTGCTGCCTATGCAGAAGCAATTGCTGTTAAAGATGGCAAAATAGTTTTTGTTGGCAGTAAGGCAGATGCAGAAAAAATGAAGGGTGATAGTACGAAAATGAATGACCTGGCAGGCAAAACATTGTTGCCTGGTTTTATAGATCCACACAGTCACTTTATGAGCTCCTTAGCGATGGGCTCGCAGGCAAATTGCCAACCGGCCCCGGCAGGTGAAGGTAATAGTGTGGAGGGAATTATAACGGCACTTCAAAAAGTAAAGACGGATAAAAATATTGCCGATGGGGAATATGTGATGGGGTATGGTTATGATGACAATGCCATGCCCGGTGGTAAATTATTAAACCGGGATGACCTGGATAAAGCTTTCCCAAATAACCCGGTGATAGTGATGCATGTGTCGATGCATGGCGTGGTATTGAATTCTAAAGCGATGGAAAAATTCAATATAAATGCTACAACAAAAACGGTACCGGGTGGTGTTATTGTTAGAAAACCCGGAACGAATGAGCCGTATGGCCTCATTATGGAAATGAGTTACCTGCCCATTTTTGGAGCAATGCCAAAGCCGTCTGTAGAAACACAATTGGCGCAGTTAAAAGATGGACAAATGTTATATGCGGCCGCAGGTGTAACCACCGCACAGGAAGGAGCTACACACATGCCGGAAGTAACCTTGCTTGAACGTGGTTCCAAAGAAAAAAAATTATTTATTGATGTAATTTCTTACCCGTTATTTACAGAAATGGATACATTATTTAAACTGCATCCATCAGCCGATTTTGGCAAATACAATCATCATTTTAAACTGGGCGGAATTAAAATTACGGTAGATGGTTCACCACAGGGAAGAACTGCTTTTTTCACAACGCCTTATTTAACGGATGGCCCGGGCGGAGAAAAAAAATGGTTGGGCGAACCTTCCTTTAATCAGCAAACAGCCAACCAGTTATTAAAGCGTATTTACGATAGCAGCCTGCAATCAAATTTTCATGCCAATGGAGATGCAGCAATTGATATGCTTATAAAGGCGCATGAATTTGCTGCGGGAACCGATTTAAAAAAGGACAGAAGAACCACCATTATTCATGCACAGTTTGTTCGTAAAGACCAGTTAGATAAATTTTATGCGTATAAAATGATCCCATCTTTTTATACAGAGCATACTTATTTCTTTGCTGATACACATATCAAACTACGTGGAAAGGAACAGGCATCTTTTATCAGCCCCATGAATACCGCTATTACAAAAGGGTTGCGTCCAACAAACCATACCGATTTCAACGTAGTACCCATAGATCAAATGTTTGTGGTATGGAGTGCTGTAAACCGTATTTCAAGAAATGGCGTGTTGATTGGCGGCGGCGAAAGAATTACGCCGTACCAGGCTCTGCAAGCTATTACTACAAATGTGGCATACCAGTATTTTGAAGAAGACAGCAAAGGTTCGTTAAAAACGGGCAAACTTGCCGACTTGGTAATGCTTGATCAGAATCCAATTAAAGCAGACCCGATGAAGATTAAAGATATTAAAGTGGTTGAAACGATCAAAGAAGGCAAAACAATTTTTAAAAAATGATAGGTATATTATTATGAAAGAAAAACTATTAGATAAATCCCAGTCAGTTATTTATTATCTACTCATCTTTATCGCATTGGCGTACACCGTGTTTCAAATGGTAGATTTGCTGGTGCAGTTTTACCTGCTCATTATTCACTATGCACCTTTGCAGAATGAAGAAGCTAATCCTTATTCATTCTCAAAAGTTGTGGTTGATTTTTTTAATATTTTAATATCGCTTGAAATACTGGAAACATTCCGGCACCATAAAAATGAGGTACATTATCAAACAAAGATTATCATCCTGATTGCCATTACTGCCATGACCCGTAAAATCATCACCCTTGATATTAAACATGCCGATTACCTCACTGATATTGGCATCGCTGTATTGATCATCAGCCTGACTGTGGGGTATTATTTTATTGTACAATCAAATAAGGCGGATACAGAAAAAAAGGAGATGCATGAGTAGAAAAGGGCCAAGGTGTTGTCAACTTTTATCAAAATAAAATCTATACAAAAATTATTTTTTTATTGCGGTATTGCTGCTGTTTAGCAGCAGTGCTTTTGCACAGCAGGCCGCCGGGCAGAAACATGCGGAGGAGGAGGCTGTCTTTCATTCGCATCATAGACTTGGGTTGGTTATCAGCCATACGCAGGTAAGTGAAGGTATAAATGAAGCCGGTAAAAAAAAGAGGAGTCACCTGTTATTTTACAATTAAAATAATCATAAAAAACAATCATAAAAAAATACAAATGAAAAAAAATCCATTGTTAATTATGGCAGCAGCCATTGCAACTGTGTCTCTTATCTCTTGCAGCCCTTCTATCAAAACAACAGCCTCCTGGATAAATAAAGAGAAGATGCCGGCAGGTGGCGTTAAAAGTGTTTTTATTATTGCACTTACAGAAAATATGGAGCTAAAATCATCACTAGAAAATGACCTGGCAATAGCAGCCGAAACAAGAGGTATTAAAGCTGTTAAAAGTATGGATGCAATGGGGCCTGTAGGCATTAAAAACCTTGCACCGCACAAAGATGTATTTGATAAAAAACTGGCTGAACTCGGCAGCGAAACTATCCTTACAGTAGCATTGGTAGACAAACAATCTGAAACAAGGTATGTACCGGGCACTACTACAATGTATTCGCCTTATGGTTATGGAAGTTATGGCGGCTACGGTGGTTTTGGCGGCTATGGTATGTATGGTGGTTTTGGTGGTTACTATGGTTATTCTTCAAATCTTATGTCAACACCAGGTTATTACACCACTGATAAAACTTATTTTGTGGAGTGTAAATTGTTTGATGTAAAAACAGAAGAATTGTTAATTTCAATTCAATCCAAAGCAACCAACCCTTCTAATATTAAAAGTTCAAGCAAAGCCTATACACAAACATTGATAGATGAAGTAAAGGAATTGAAGATGCGTAAAAAATAATTATTTTTAATACATGTCGGCAAAGTGAGCAGCTATGTTGAAACACTTTGCCGGCAATATTTTGCTGTGTAAGTGGTATCAATAATTTAACAGGCTGGGTAAAGAACTTGTAAAATAAAAAATAATTATATGCTGAAACTTTCCATGCTTCAAGCTGCGCCTGCATTTTTGATAGGGGTTATTATTTTTATACTCATCATTGGTTTTTATTTGTTAGGGCATCGCATACGGCTTAAAGGTCAACAAAACAATCCGGATAAAAATACTGCCGATCTTGGCGCCATTAATGGAACATTGTTGGGGCTGTTGGGTCTGTTGCTGGCGTTTACATTTGGCATGTCAAGTTCAAGATTTGATGCCCGGAGGCAGGTAATTATTGAAGAAGCCAATGATATTGGTACGGTGGTTTTGCGGGCAGATATTTACCCCGACAGCATTCGACAGTTGTTAAGGAGTAATTTAAAGAAATATGTGGAAGCACGTATTGCATATTATAAGGCAGGAATGAATCTAACTAAAATTGTAGAAGCTGCTTCCGAAACCGATAGTATCAGTAAGCAAGTGTGGGCGATAGTTGCTGACTACGCAAAAAAAGATAACCTTACTACAAAAACTTCAGAAATGATACCGGCATTAAATGCCATGATTGATATTACCACCACCCGGCGTGCGGCGGGCGAAGCAACCATACCGGATTCTATCATGTATTTTTTGTTTATTCTTTGTTGCAGCTCTGCATTTTTGCTGGGCTACGATAACAAAAAGAAAATTGACTGGATTGTGGTGATGGGGCTTGCCATTATGCTTTCTGCCACTGTGTTTACCATCATTGATCTCGACAGACCAAAGACCGGACTCAACAGTATGGACAAACCCAATGAAAAAATTATTGAGCTGCGAAAAATGTTTAAGTAGTTCTTTTAGTATCGGCTTTCACGCAATCTATTTTGAGTGCGGTGCTAAACGTATCGGCTTGTCTCTATTTACATGCAGTAGAAATTCCAATCAACCAAACCGCAGAGAACCCTAAAGTAAGCGCTCACAGATGCAGAAAAAGTGGTAACTCAATTTGAAGAATCCACGAATTCCAAAGGGCTATAATTCCAATCAAAGAGACCGCAGATAACACCCAAGGGTTGCCAACCTTCGGAAGGTTGGCAACCCTGAAGGAAAAAAGCCTATCTTAGTTACATGCCGATACCAGATAAATATTTAGCCAACTTTGAAGAAAATAGTATTTATCATGTTTACAATCGCACCAACAATAAAGAAAAATTATTTTTATCAGAGGAAAACATACTTTTCTTTTTTAAAACGGTTTAAAGAATTACTCTCTCCCTTTGCAGACACCTATTGCTGGAATTTATTACTCAATCATTTTCATATTAGAAGAGTAAGAATTGAGAATGATACCCAATTTACCATGGCCATTATTTATATCCACGCCAATGCCGCCAAGCATGCTTTGGTAAAAGATTTTTCTACTTACAAGTGGAGTTCCTGGCATAGTATCATTTCAAACAAACCTACGTCACTATTAAGGGATGACGTAATTGAATGGTTTGGCAGTAAGGAACAATGCATAAAAACGCATAAATAAATGGCAGCATATTATTACGATTGCGAAGTTGGTATCGGGGAATAAAGTTGCTACGCCGATAAAAAAAACAGCCATCAGCCGGAGGGGTAATTAAGCAATTAATTTTTGAAGATTTGAAATGGGTGCATATATTTAATTATCCCTAGCAAGCAGGGTGTTGCTGTGGCATATTTTAACACCCAACTTTATCAAACCAACCAATGAAATTAAATACATGGACCAAACTGTTTTTAGTAAGTGTCGCCTTTATTGCGGCGGTGGTTGGTTTTATGATAAAACTACCATCCGGCTTTAAGCACATCGATAAAGAATTGCATGCTGCATTTTACTTTCTGGCCGCCGCCTTCTTAAATTTTTTATTTGCCAACAAAAAAATAAGTATCCACTTGCTGATATTTATTATCCTCTTTTTATTTGGCATATCAATAGAGTATGCGCAGGAATATTCTAATAAAATATTGCATGCAAAAATACATGGCCGTTTCGACCCGGAAGATGTTAAATCGAATGTGAAGGGTTTGGTTGCATTTTCAATTTGCTGGATGGTGTATGTGGTTTGTATGTTTGCCTACAACAGTACAGGCGTTAAAAAAGAGTAAATAATCGGTAATAACAGTAGGAACGGCTTATGTGTAACTAACCAGCATACATTTTTGAAAGGTGCGTAAGAATGGGAAATAATTTTCTGTTAATAGCAAAAAAATTGAAAGCATAAAAGGGACTATTGAAAAAAGAACCAGGGTAGAGGGGTGAATATTTAGACTGTATTTTTTACAATAAATAATACGAAGGTGCAAACGGCAACAAAAAGAAAGTTGCATAATATAAGTTTTCTTTTGACAGCTTTAAGGTGCTTTTTAACCTAATTAAAACTATTTTTTAAAAGCAGAATTAGTTCTACATCCATTTTTTTATAACAACAATATCTTTAGCTTTTACATTCGCTCATCAACAATACCATGTTGAATTTTTACCCGGAAAACTGTAAAAATGAATGCCTTTTGGTGAGCAACTTTAAAACAGATGTATGCAACTAAGTGCTGACTCATATTTTATAGTTTCTTTATTAATAGGTTTGCTTGGACTGATGGTGGCGGCTATACTCGTTTTTGTAAACAAATCAGCAACACTTTATTCCCGTTTGCTGGCAGCCTTCCTGGCATGTTTTTCACTGCTCAGCATCAAACAGGCATTCAGTTTTACCAATGTTGCGTATAAATCAGCGTCACTCGACTGGATCTTTTTTTGTGTTGCCCCTTTAGGTTTTTTTTATGTGCGTTCTGCGTTGCAGCAGTCATTGCGGTTGCAGCGTACCGATTTATTATTATTAATGCCCGCTTTGCTATATATGCTTTTCAGTATTCCGGTTTATCTATTACCGCAGGTTTATCAACTGGCAAGTATTAAGCCCGCAATATCGGGCGGAATAGTGATGTCAGCGGCGCCGGAAGAAATACTGTCGCATAACTCGTTAGCAACAGCAGCAATAGTTTTGTACAGCATGATTGTTTTGGCGGCCCAGTTTATCTTGCTGGGGGGATATAAAAAGAAGGTGTTTAATACCGGCAAAATTGTAAAGCAACAGGGGGAAACTTTTAAGTGGCTGTTATTATTTTCTGCTATACTATTAACAATGTATTTAAGTATAAGTATTGAACTGGTTTTTCATTTATTGGAGGTGTATAATCCAATCGGCCTTATACTTTCAGCCACTATCTTATTTATTTGCGTGGCTTTATTTATACGCCCGGATATTTTGTACGGTATTTCAGGCTCGTTTTTGTTACCACAGGAAGTTGCTGTTACTTCATATCCTGTATTGACTATCCCGGATGCATTGCCGCAACCTCAAAAACAATCCATCGACAGTAAGCAGGAAAGAATTTTTAAAAATGCCCTTGAAGATCATTTTAAAAACCAACAGCCTTTTAAAAAAAGCGGTTACTCGTTAAGTGAACTTTCAAAAGAGCTCAACATAACTTCCCATCAACTTTCTGCATTCATTAACCAGGGATATGGAAAAAATTTTAGTGAGCTGGTAAATGAACATCGTGTAAAATACTTATCCGGCCTGCTTAAGTCTTCGCCGGAATATTTTCAGTTTACCCTGGAAGCGTTGGGCCGGGAAGCCGGCTTTAATTCGAGAACGGCCTTTATTAATGCTGTAAAAAAGAATACAGGTATGACGCCTTCTGAATTTTTTGGAAGAAAAAGTGAATGTATTTTAAACTAAAATGAGCTGTACCTGATAAACAATTCTTCCTTAACAGCATAGTAACCTGCAATGAAACCCCGATAATCAGCACTGTTTTTATCGGTAAAATGAATTCATAGTTAATAATAGAAGATAATTTTTTTCAATGATTGCAGCACTTAAATTTGTATACAAATGTTGTATGAAAAAATTACTAACCCTTCTTTTTATTTTAATAGCCGGCCAAAGTGTTGGCCAAAAGGCAGTATTTATTATTGCAGATGGCATACCTGCCGATGTAATTGAAAATGCGGCTACGCCTAATATTAAACGCATTGCAAAAGCAGGTACTTACACAAGAGCGCATGTAGGTGGCGATAAAGATTTGTACAATCAAACACCCACCATTTCAGCAGTAGGCTATAATAGTTTATTAACCGGTACCTGGGTTAATAAACACAATGTTTGGGATAACGACATTAAAGCACCCAACTATCATTATCCTACTATTTTTAAATTGTTTAAAATGCAATATCCTGCCAAAAAAATTGGCGTGTACAGCACCTGGTTAGATAACCGTGCCAAATTGGTAGGCGATGGTTTAGCAGCAACCGGTAACATTAAAGTAGATTATGTGGCTGATGGTTTTGAACTGGATACCATTCATTTTCCGCACGATGATAAATCTTTCTACCTGCACAACATTGATGAAAAAGTTACGGAAGCCGCAGCACAATCCATCAAACAAAATGCACCTGATCTTTCCTGGGTTTACCTTGAGTATACCGATGATATGGGACATATGTATGGTGACAGTCCGCAACAAATTGATGCCATTGAAAAGCTGGACAAACAGGTTGGTAAAATCTGGGAAGCCATACAATACAGGCAACAAAATTTTCATGAAGATTGGTTCATCATCCTAACCACCGATCATGGCAGGGATGAAATCAATGGACACAACCATGGCGGTCAATCGCTGCGGCAACGGACAACGTGGATGGTTGCCAACAAGTATTTTAATAATTATGCAAAGGTAAGCAACCCCGGTATTGTAGATATTATGCCCACGCTGGCTAATTTTTTAAAGATAAAAATCCCTGACAGCATACAACGGGAAGTAGACGGCATTTCGCTGATGGGCAACGTATCTATTGCACAGCCACGGTTAAATTATTTTCAAAATAAAATGGATATCAGCTGGCAGTCATTCGATAGCACCGGCACAGCCAAAATTTGGATCAGTACTACCAATCATTTTAAAACAGGCCGGCAGGATACCTATCAGTTAATAGCGGAGGTTCCTGTATCCCAACAGCACGCCACCATCAACATCAGTAATATCCCTTCTGATTTTTATAAAATCATTATCGAAGGAAAATACAATACCGTTAACCGTTGGTATGTAAAGGAGAAAGGTAATTAAGTACCCGGTAAAAACTTCTGACATAGAATTTCTCCTAACCAAACTTGTTACAAATAGTACACTTGGCATTAAAGGTTTGTAGTCTTTGCTTTACCGACTTACCCTTTCATATTACAATGTTTTTACTGAAAATAAATTTTACTTTACTGTGTGATTATTGGTACACTGCTGCGAATAATAGTACAAAGCATATTGATTAAGCTACATGAGTAAACAACAGCCCGTAAAAGATGATTTGCTAAAGCAGGTAAAAGAGCATGAACGGATCATATTTAAAATATGCAATTCTTACTGCAGCAATAAGGATGACAGGGCTGATCTGGCGCAGGAAATTATGTACCAGCTATTGAAATCTTATGAGCGATACAATGCTGACTATAAATTTTCAACCTGGATATACCGTATAGCGCTGAATGTAGCTATTTCATTTTATCGAAAAGCAAAGACCGGTAAGCAATTTGTATCGCTTGTAGCAGGTCATACAGAGGTGGAAGACAAGCCAAATGAATCGGCAGTACTTGAAAAAAATATTCATGTGCTTGAACAATTTATTAACCAACTAAAGGAGTTGGATAAAGCATTGATGATACTTTACCTGGATGAAAAAGGCTACAAAGAAATAGGAGAGATACTGGGAATTACTGAAACCAATGTAGCAACAAAAATTAGCCGGATAAAAGAAAAATTAAAACAACATTTTTTAAAACTTACGTAAAAAAATATCATGGACGAGATAGCAATAAATAATCTTCTTCAGCAATACAATACAAAACTGGAAGAAGCAAGGGTGTTAAACCTTCAGTCGTGGGTGTTAAATTACAAGTGTTTCGAAACCCTTCAGACACAAAAGATGCAATCAAAACTAACAGCATTGGCGGGTATAAAAATTGTAGGCATCGTGCTGGGTATTCTCTGGGTACTTTTTTTAGGGATGCTGCTTTATGCCTCCCGATTTAATAATATTTATTTTTCTATTTCAACAATAATAGTAATGCTTTTTACTTTACTTGCCATTGCTGTATACATCCGGCATGTTATAATGCTGAAACAAATTGATTATAGCAAAAGCATTACAGATACACAAAACAGGCTGGCAGCTTTACAGTTATCTACCATTAAAATAACCCGTATATTGGTTTTGCAAACACCTTTTTATACTACCTGGTTCTGGTCGGCACAATGGTTAAAAAGTGACCCTGTTTTTTGGCTGGTTCCTTTTCCGGTTACGATTTTATTTACGCTGTTGGCTATTTGGTTGTATAAAAATATTTCTATAAAAAATAGTCAGAATAAAAAACTAAAGTGGCTTTTCTCGGGGCCTGAATTCAGTTATATCGTTAAGACTAAATTGTTTCTTGATGAAATTGAAACATTCAAAAAGGATTGATGAATGTTTCAATTTCATTTTATTCACCTGTACAGAAACTGGCAAACAAAGCACAATCCTGGTAAGAGTGAATAAGTAATATACATTGAATTAAACCGGTATGCCAGAGTCTCCGTTTTTACTTACGGTAAAATTATCAGGGATTATTTTCTACCGTTAACCCTTCGTGGGTTAGCACCAGTGTTTCAATGGCAATATCGCTGCCGGTTGCATCCAATTCGGGGCCGGACAATTTTACAGGGAATGCATTGCGTACCTTCCAAACTACTACTGGTTCGTGGTTTCCATTCAGAAGAGAAATGGTGATATCTCTTTTTTCGATGGTGTCCATTTGCTTGGTATTTATCCATTTATAGAAATCATTGTCTCCTTTAATAATACCTCGTTTTAAAGTAATGTCTGAAAATTTTCGCAAACCAGGAATTTTTCTAAAACTGTCTTCGGGGCTGCCGCCTTCTCTAAAAGAGATAGCCTCAATTTCAATATCCAGCCCGGATACTTCTGTAAAGCTAACTCTTGATCCACCCCATTCTACTATAAAATGATAGCGGTTAATCATGTTTTGTTGCATAAAAAATGGTTTAATGATAAAAAAGAAAATAAGTATAGCTGTTATAATGGCGAGTAGAATTATTATAAAAATCATGACGATTAATTGAGGTTGTTAAAGTAGAAAATTTTTCAAGAAAAATGAAATGGTGATTTAAAACACTTGTACTTTTTTTAAATAACCTGTACATTGGAATATAATATTTTTACCCATGCAAATAATTCAAAGTATTCAAAACCGTATTTATGAAATAAGAGGCGAAAGAGTAATGCTTGACAGAGGTTTGGCCGCACTTTATGAAGTAGAAACAAGGGTGCTTAACCAGGCAGTAAAAAGAAATATAAAGCGGTTTCCTGCTGATTTTATGTTTCAGTTAACACCCGAAGAATTTGACAGTATAAAGTTTCAAAATGAAGGTCGGGGTAATGAAGCCTCTTTAAGATCACAAATTGTGATCTTAAAGGCAGGTAAAGGACAACACAGTAAATATAGCCGTATGCCTTTACAGAACAGGGCGTAGCTATGCTAAGCGGTGTTTTAAACAGTGATAAAGCAATAAGTATGAACATTGCCATTATGAGGGCATTTGTAGCTATTAGAAAAGTATTGCTTCAACAAAATGATTTGAAAGTTCAATTGCAGGAAATAAAAGACCGCCTTGGTGAACACGATGTACAACTGAACCAAATTTATGATGCCATGGAGAATTTGTTAGATGAAAAAGCATCGCAACGAAAATGGAACGAAAGAGAACGAATTGGATTTAAAAAATAGGACTTATCTAAAGCAAATTTGAGGTAGCAGTTTTATTGATGCATTTAAAATTTCCGCAGATTTCAACGGTTGCCAACCTTTCGAAAACTGCTGCTGAATTGGAATAATTCTGTAAAAGCTTGGCAACCGTTTAGACAATTTGAAATAAACCCGCTTTGTTGCCGCTGTTTTATAATTGGGTTATAAAACCATTTACCAGTATGAAGATTTTGCATGGGCTTAAACTAAAATAGGGAGGCGAAAAAAAGAATCATTGCAGAGGAGGTATTTTACTCAATTACCTTCTCCTCAATCTTCCCTGTTTGCTTATGTTTTAAAATAACTTTTTTAGCACCGTAATGTGTCATTTCTTCTTTTATCAGGTAATGATCGGCATCGTATTCTACCAGGTGGCTAACCTTGCTTAGGCCGGTTTGGCCCCGCCAGATATCCAGCTCAACCGGTTCCCATAATTTTGTTTTGGCAGATTTGTATGCCGCATCAATTACAGCATTTACTACATAGCCATCATAAAAAGTTTCTCTGGGTTTACTGCCATTTTCCATGCAGTTAAACATTTCGGCAAACATGTGGTTATATCCCAGATCATTGATTTCATCCCCCACAGGGAACAGCCAGCCGGCATTGCTTTCAGATTTTTCGGCAACATAGTCGGCTGCTTTTCCGGTGGTAAACATCTCCAGCCCGGTACGTAAAAAATTATTGATCCAGATAGTGCCTTCTGTTCCCATTACTTCATCTCTTAAATCAAGCCCACCACGGAAAGTCCAGCTTACTTCAAACTGCGCCATGGCACCGTTTTCATATTTTATCAGGCCAATGGAATGGTCTTCCGCATCAATCGGTTTTACCTGGGTATCGGCCCA
>JANXSR010000422.1 GCA_025352625.1 Ferruginibacter sp. | reverse complement strand
CTTCAGCATCACCAGGCTTTTCTGTATATCACTTAATTTATTCAATGCTTCCTGTAATACTTTTTTGGTATCGTGTTGCTGCCTGTTGGTAATCTTTACTTCTTCCTTAAATTCTTCTCTCAAACTAATGCGCTTGTTTTTCCTGATATGGTCAATCATCTGGTGATAAGCCACCGTAAACAAATAACTTTTACACCTTTCATTATCTACCTGTTGCCTGTTGATCCACATTTTTTCAAAAGCCCCCTGCACTACATCCTGTGCATCCGCATCATGCCCAAGATTTTTGAGAATAAAACGGTACACATTGTCTGCATACAGGTTTACACATTGGTTATACTCTTTCTCCGTCATAAAGCATTAGGTGCCTGGTTAATTGATTTGGTTGCTAGGTTGTTAGTTATACGGTAACCACGATGAAAAGTTACAAAATAAAAAAATAATTATGCAGAAGTACGCAAGATAGACTGAGACATAATTATCCAGGGAGAAAAAGGTACTGACTGTTTGAGTTGTTTGCAACAATTGGGTGTTTTGGCAGCGGACGTAATTTTTTTTGCAGAAAATACCAATAAACTTACCGAACTCATTGTAAGCGTAACGAATAAAACGGCAGATTTTTTAATGGGCATAAACGGTAAGTTTTTGGGTTTAACGAAAATAAAAGTAAAAAGTTACAGCACTAAATAATAAATGTTAATGTTATTGTAAGTGTCTGACCAAATCATGCCAAGCTTACTTAAATTTGTTATTGCAATATAAATTCCCTTGCCTATCATAAATACTTACAAACAATAAACTTAACCGATGAATCAACATTTTGTACAAAGAATTGCCACCGAACTTTCAGCCATTGAAAGTGCAGGCTTATCAAAAAAAGAACGCATCATCACCAGTGAACAGGGTGCTGAAATTATTGTAAATGGTAAAACGGTTTTAAATTTTTGTGCCAATAATTATCTTGGTTTATCGGCGCACCCAAAAGTTACAGCCGCTGCTAAAAAATACATCGACTCCCGTGGTTTTGGTATGAGCAGTGTCCGTTTTATCTGCGGCACACAAGATATTCACAAAGAACTTGAAAAAAAGATAGCTGATTTTTTAGGCACAGAAGATACCATTTTATACGCTGCCGCTTTTGATGCCAACGGAGGTGTGTTTGAACCATTGTTCAGTGATGAAGATGCCATTATTAGTGATGCCTTAAACCATGCTTCTATTATTGATGGTGTAAGATTGTGCAAGGCACAGCGTTACCGCTACGAGCACAACAACATGGCCGACCTGGAAGCGAAGCTGCAGGAGAGTGCTCATTTGCGTAGCCGCGTAATTGTTACAGATGGCTCTTTCAGCATGGACGGCACCATTGCTCAACTTGATAAAATCTGTGACCTTGCCGATCAGTACGATGCCATTGTAATGATTGATGAATGCCACAGCAGTGGCTTTTTGGGTAAAACCGGCCGTGGAACACACGAGTACCGTGGTGTAATGGGCCGTATAGATATTATTACCGGTACATTAGGCAAAGCACTTGGTGGTGCCAGTGGTGGTTTTACCAGCGGCAACAAAGCCATTATTGAAATGTTGCGCCAGCGCAGCCGACCTTATTTATTCAGCAATACGCTGGCGCCAAGCATTGTGGGCGCTTCCATTGCAGTGCTTGATATGCTGAGTGAAACAACAGAGCTGAGAGATAAGTTAGCTTACAACACCCAATACTTCAGAACAAAAATGACGGAAGCCGGTTTTGATATCAAGCCAGGCGAACATCCCATTGTTCCTATAATGTTGTATGATGCGGTGATAGCACAAAATTTTGCCGCCCAGTTGCTGGAAGAAGGCATTTATGTAATTGGCTTTTTCTTTCCTGTGGTGGCTAAAGGGCTGGCCCGCATTCGGGTGCAGTTAAGTGCTGCTCATGAGCAGGCGCATTTGGATAAAGCCATCACGGCATTTACAAAAGTAGGTAAGGTGTTGGGTGTGTTACCTTCAACGCTTTAAACAAATTTTATACGGTACTTTCGCTTCGGTAAAAGATCATAATAATTACAACCGTTGATCCGCCGCGGCGGACGCCATCTTCCGTTGCTTTATGTATTTAGCAGGTAAAAAAATAAAACCATGTCAGAACAATCTGAAACCTTTATTGCCAAAAGCACCATTAAAGCTGCCGACATTGAGCACCGGCGAAAAATCAATTTTAATATTGGGAAATACAATGCGGGAGTGCCCAAAGGCAAGGAACAATTTGCAGATATTAACCTGGCAAAGGAGCGGGCAAAGAATATTAAATGGCAGGCTATTGAAACGCTTGACCAGCAACTGGAAACATTTGAAATAAATTTTACCAAACGGGGTGGCAAAGTAATCTGGGCCGAAAATACACAACAGGCCATTGAAGAAATACTTAAGATTTGTAAAGCAAAAAACTGCAAAACGCTTGTAAAGAGCAAGAGTATGGCCACTGAAGAAATTCACCTGAATCATTCGCTGGAAGAACACGGTATTGAAAGTGTGGAAACAGACCTCGGAGAATATATTCAACAGTTAGATGGAGAAGCGCCTTACCATATTGTAACGCCGGCGATGCACAAAAGCAAGGAGGATG
The DNA here is from genome assembly GCA_025352625.1 of Ferruginibacter sp. GTDB lineage: Bacteria > Bacteroidota > Bacteroidia > Chitinophagales > Chitinophagaceae > Ferruginibacter. The sequence goes on along the minus strand of JANXSR010000422.1, from coordinate 7,040 downwards.
TGGCTAAACTATTTAATCAAAAACTGGGTACCCCCATTAATTATACTCCGGAGCAATTAACACAGGTAGCACGTACAATTTTACGTGAAAAGTATACTGCTGCCGAGGTAGGTGTTACAGGAGCCAACTTTATCATCAGTGATATTGGGGGCGTTGCAGTAACAGAAAACGAAGGCAATGCAAGGCTCAGTTGTGCTTTTCCAAAAACGCATATTGTAATTGTTGGCATAGAAAAGATGATTGCTTCTATGACAGACCTGGCCTTATTTTGGCCACTACTTTCTACCTATGGAACCGGACAAAAAATTACAGTATACAATACTATATTATCCGGGCCAAAACAATCCAATGAGACAGATGGTCCTGAAGAAATGTATGTAATACTATTGGACAATGGCAGAACAACTATTTTAAGTAATCCTGTGCAACGGCAAAGTTTGTATTGCATCCGTTGTGGTGCCTGTTTAAATGTTTGCCCTGTTTATAAAAATATTGGCGGGCATGCTTATGGCACTACTTACAGCGGCCCTATCGGAAGTGTAATTACACCCAACCTGCAGGGAATGAGTGATTTTAAACACCTGAGTTATGCTTCTTCTTTATGCGGAGCCTGCACGGAAGTATGCCCCATGAAAATTAAACTACACGAATTATTGCTTGAAAACAGGCGTGAATCAGTTGAAGAAGGACTGGCCCCTTTTAGTGAAAAAATGGCCTGGAAACTCTGGAAAATTGCGAGCCTCAAAAGAGGATTGATGAATATGGGCAATGGTGAATTAAAGAACAAAGTTGTAAATGGTTTGTTTAAAGGCTGGTCTAAAAACCGCAGCAGTCTTGACTTTAGCCAAAAAACCTTTAACGAATTGTGGAAAGAGCGTAATAAGTAACGATTTTATAACACATTTAAAATATTTTTGCTCTAAAATTCTCCGACACCACAAGCATGCGAATACTTTTTTTCATAAATTTGGATATCTTATTAATAAATACAACTGCAAAACCTTTTATCCTGATTGACTCCTTTAACAATCAAAAAGAAAAACATTTGGTGAATTATTATACCGAATAAATGAAAGGATATTGGTTTTATTACCAACCCGGGGTATTGTAAAAGCAAATTTTACTGCTTACTTTTAATATCTGCATTTCTATACAATTTTCTCTATTTAAAATGTAAAAAATTATTTATGAAAACGGCTTTGTATTTCTTCTCTCTGCTTATTGCACTTACGGTTACCCATACTGCTTCATCTCAGGGATTTTTAAAAAAGATTAAAGACAAGGTGAATAAAACGGTAGATAAAGCCGTAGGAAATGAAGTTGAAAAAAAGACCGGCATTCCTTCTGAATCAGGCAATAATAATGGTAGCAGTAACTCCGGATCTTCCGGCAAACCTTCTAATAAAGGTGGCGGCGGATTAAGCAATACTGAACCACCCGATGTAAAAGTTCAAATGACAGAAGCTGAAACCGCACATGGGGCTAAGAATTATAGTGATGCCCGGTATTCTTTACAACAAGCTCTTATGGGTGTTGAAATTCAATTGGGACGGCAGATACTTAAATCTTTACCTGCTACTATAGACGGTTTACAGGCAGATACACTACAGGATAAAGTGATGAGTACACAATGGGGCTGGAGTAATCTTAGCATTCAACGTGTTTGGAAAAACACTGCAGACAAACAGTTGACGATTACAATCGGCAATGCAGGCATATATGCAGGACTGGCTACTTTATACTTTGCCAACGCCGGTATGATGGAAGCCAATGCTGATAAACAAAATTTTAAACAGGTAAGGGTGAAAGGCAACAAAGCCATCATTCAATATGAAGACAGTAAAGGATATACATTGATCGTATCACTTGGGCAAACATCTATGGTCGTTTGGGAGTGCATCAACTTCGCCAATGAGCAGGAGGTAATGACTACTGCTAATACATTTGATATTGACGGAATAAAAAAGATGCTTGGGGAACAATAATTTTAATCTGCAAAAAAAATTTTATGAAATTTATTATAACATTAATCACATTCATAGCTTTTACAACTACGGGTATTGCACAGGATTTCGCCAAAGCAATGACCAGTGCCAAAACTGCTTACAATGCCGGCAAACTGGAAGAAACACATTTTGCTTTACAACAAGCCATGCAGGAAGTTGACCTGATAGTTGGCAAAGAAGTATTAAAACTACTACCTCCTAAAATAGACACCCTGACTTTTAACGCAAAAAACGATAATGTTGCTTCCAATATTGGTTATGTCGGGGCTACCATACACCGCATTTATGAAAAAGGGAACAGAAAAGCGGATTTGTCTATCATCAGTAATTCTCCTTTGGTTGCTATGATGAATACGTTATTAAATACACCCATGCTTGGTGGAATGATGAATGACGGTAAAACCAAAACTGTAAAAGTGCAGGGCTATAAAGCAAGGCTTGAAAAGCAGGCCGGAAGTACAGATGATAAAAACGATTATGAATTACAAATACCTTTGGGCAGTGCTTTAATTACTTTTAAAGTAGATGATTGCACCGATACCCAGATATTGGATTTTGCGAATACACTTCCATTGCAACAAATAGCCAAGCTGATTCAATAACTGATTTGCTAATTAAAAGTATTCGCATTTTAATATTGTCTTTTGATTCTTATTGATCAAATTTTCTAATTGTACCCCAATTATTTATTGAGGATTATCTGTCATATTAAGAATCAAATTGTTAGTACTTTTGATTACATGAAAAAACGTGGATAGATGCCGGCAAAAAATAATTTTACTAATAATCTGCCTATTATTAGTTCAATAAAAACAGGTATTAATTTAACTTTCAAAGATATTTATACAATCTGATGAAGGTACTTCTCTATACAAAAAACTCCACTTCCCGATTACGTTATATCTGTCATTTTATTTTTACGGATTTATTGAATACAGACTTTACTATAATTTCTGATGCTGAAGTATTTAAAAATACGGATGGTGTAAAAATAAATTACAGCAACGCAACTATTTGTGAAAAAGAAGTGCAGGTATTACCGGTTGGTTTGTTATTTGAACAATATATTACTGCTCAAAAAATTGAATGTGTTGATATCAACAATCAAAAAGTATTTTTTAAAACTTCAGCAACAGATTTTCCTTTTGATATTTTCGCCGCTTCTTTTTATTTACTGAGCCGATACGAAGAATACCTTCCTCATCAGAAAGACATGTATGGCAGGTATGCACACGAAAACTCATTGGCTTTTAAAGAAGGTTTTCTAAACATCCCCCTGATAAATATTTGGGCAAAAGATTTTGCTACAGCTATTCAAAAGAGATTTCAATCTTTCAACTTTCAACTTTCAACTTTCAACTTTCAACCTACTTACGATATTGATATTGCTTACTCTTATCAACACAAAGGATTGATAAGAAATGTGGGTGGGTTTTTAAAAACGCCTTCCCTGGAAAGAATCAAGGTTTTAGTTGGACTAAATAAAGACCCGTTTGATAGCTATGACTGGTTGAATACGCTGCACGAAAAATACCAGTTATCTCCCCTTTACTTTTTTTTACTGGCTGCAAAAAACAGTTTGTACGATAAAAATATTTCTCCCGCTACAAATGGCATGCAGCAGTTGGTTGGTAACATTGCTAATAAATATACCATCGGTATACATCCTTCCTGGCAAAGCGGAGACGAAGCTGCTTTGTTGAAAAAAGAAAAACAGCTACTGGAAAACATGAGTGAAAAAACGGTCACCATTTCCCGGCAACACTATATCCGTTTTAATTTACCTGAAGGTTACAGAAGGCTTTCAGAAGTTGATATAACTGATGACTACAGTATGGGATACGGCAGCATCAATGGTTTCAGGGCTTCGGTAGCTTCAGCCTTCAATTGGTATGATCTTGAAAAGGAAGAAACTACTGATTTAAGAATTCATCCCTTTTGCTTTATGGAAGCCAACTCCTATTATGAACAAAAGTTAACACCTTTGGCTGCTTTTGAAGAGCTGATGCACTACTACAATATTTGCAAACAATCAAGTGGCTCGCTGATCACCATCTGGCACAATCATATGCTTGGATTAGGTAAATTGTATAAAGGCTGGAGTGATACCTATGAGAAATTTTTGCAAACAATTAGTAACCCCTGATAGCTGGCCCCCATATCATAAAAGCTTCCGTTTAAAACTATCATTCACAAGGTAAACGCCCAAAATAGTAACTGCTCCGCCGATAGCTACGTAGATATTTAGTCTTTCATTAAAAATCACAGCACCCAGTAAAACCGCCACAACAGGATTAATGTATGCATATATAGATCCCTGTGAAGTAGGTAAACGTTGCAGCATGTACACGTATGCAATGAAAGTTAATACAGAGCCGATAATCACGAGATAGCTTACCGCCAGCCAGCCATTCAGGGGAATATCCCTGACATTGATCATATCACCGGTTGTAAAAGTAACGCCAAACAAAGCAATGGCCGAAATGATCATTTGCAGTCCCATACTAAAATACGGATTGAAATTGGCTGCATGTTTTTTGGTGTACACCCCGCCAAATGCCCATGAAATGCTTGCCGCCAGGGATAGAAAGATGCCAAGGCGAAAATCTGAAATCAGGAAATCTTTTAAATGGTCGTAAAAAATTATACATATACCACCGAAGCCAAACAGTAAACCTGTAATGGCTTTTACCGGTAGCCGGTGCCCCTGGAACAGGGTAATGATTACAATCCACAATGGAACAATGGCAGCAATAATAGCACCCAGGCCGCTTGAAATATATTTTACGCCCCATGTACTTAACGTGTTGGTAAGCATAAAATTGAGGATACTTAAAATGAGAATGGTGCCCCATTGTTTCCCTTTTGGCAAGGGATGTTTTGCAAATCCAAAGTACAGCAAGTATAAAAATCCGCCAAACAATTGCCGCATGGCACACATTTGGATAGCAGGTATGTGCTTAACACCTTCTTTGGATGCGATCCAGGTGGTGCCCCAAAAAAAACATACCCATATCAATGCAAGTACAGGTTTGCCTCCGGGCCGGTTAAAGGGTGTTTTTGCGATAATATTATTTGCGAATTCTTTCATTATTTGCCTTAAGAATAATTATTAAGGCAGTAAAAGCTTAATGTTTAAAATGACGCAGCCCCGTAATAACCATTGCAAGGTTATTTTGTTTTGCATATTCAATAGAATCAGTATCCCTTATAGACCCTCCTGGTTGTATAAACGAAGTAATGCCCGCAGCATGAGCAATTTTTATGCAATCATCAAACGGAAAAAATGCATCGCTTGCCAGGGTGGCTCCAGACAAATCAAAATTAAACTGCCTTGCTTTATCTATAGATTGACGTAAAGAATCAATTCGGGAAGTTTGCCCACAACCCTTTCCAATAAGTTGCTTATTTTTTACTAAAGCAATTGAATTACTTTTTAAATGTTTTGCCACTAAATTAGCAAAAGCCAAATCTTCTTTTTCAGCAGCAGTTGTTTCCCTTCCGCCAGCTTCTTTCCATTCAGCAAAATTACCCACATCATTTTGTTGGGTAAGGGTTCCGTTTAAAACAGATTTAAACTGGTGTGTAGCAGTTAACCCGGCCTTTTGAACCAATAGAATCCGGTTCTTTTTTGTTTGCAAAATTGCCAATGCAGCTGCATCAAATGAAGGCGCAATCAATACTTCAAAAAATATTTCATTGATAGCTTCTGCAGTTGCTTTGTCAATAGCTTTGTTACAAACCAGTACACCTCCAAAAGCACTTTCCGGATCTCCGGCCAGTGCTGCATCCCAGGCTTCTTTTACTGTTGGCCTCCATGCGATGCCACAAGGATTGGTATGTTTAATAATTGCAAATACTACGCCCCCATCCCCTAAAGGGGAGTTAATTGAAGAGATTGCAGTACTGCAATCTTGTATCAATTGTACCGCTGCATCCACATCTACCAGGTTATTATAAGATAATTCTTTACCGTGCAGTTTGTCAAAAATCTCTTCCTGGTTACCGTAAAATACACCCTGCTGGTGTGGGTTTTCGCCGTAGCGCAACACGGTTTTTGTTTTATCAAATGGATTAGCAAAATCAGTCTGGTTAAAATAATTAGAAATAGCCAGATCGTACCCGGTGCACACATCAAACGCTTTGATGGCAAAACTACGGCGTTGCTCCAACGTTGTTTCGCCCTGCTGATCTTTTAAAATTTGTTCCAGTAAGGCATAGTCTTTTTTTGCAGCAATTACTACCACATCTTTGTGATTTTTCGCTGCGCCTCTTATCATAGAGGGCCCTCCAATATCTATTTTTTCAATGATCAGATTTTCGTCTGTTGTTGATTTCACGGTTTCCTCAAAAGGATATAAATCAACAATCACCAGGTCAAGTTCCGGAATATTGTATTGTTTCATTTCCTGCACATGGGTTTTATCATCTCTTTTACCAAGAATACCTCCAAAAACAGAAGGATGCAGTGTTTTAACCCTTCCGCCCAAAATAGAAGGATATGTTGTTAAAGACTCCACCGGAACGCAGGGAACATTTAATTCTTCAATAAATTTCTGAGTTCCTCCCGTGGAATAGATGGTAATGCCTAGCTGGTGTAATTCTTTAATAATATTTTCCAATCCATCTTTATAAAAAACAGAAATAAGTGCTGAGTTGATTTTTTTGTTCATGTGTAGTTGTTAATGTGAAGCTCATTTATAGTATATGCAGGCTCACCAGTTTTAATTTTGCCGCAAATTTAGCATTTTTTAACTGTGCTAAAAACGGATAAGCTGTCTGCATTACAAACAAAATACAAACATCCCGGCTCGAACGTTTTAAAATAGCCTATTGGTTAATAATGAGAAGGGTACATTAACAAAACTGCATCTAGTGATGGATTAAAAATATCTCCGCCCGTGAATTTCGGGCAATTTCAGCAGGGTTTCTACCGGCTGTTATGGGATGGGCATACCCTAAACTTTTAACGGAATTAATTCTTGATCCAGTTATATGGCGGGATAAAAGATAATTTTTTACAATATCGGCCCG
>JANXSR010000382.1 GCA_025352625.1 Ferruginibacter sp. | reverse complement strand
AATACAAATGCCAATGCAGAATCATTTAATTCTAAAATAAAACTATTCAGGGCCAATCAAAGAGGCGTAGTTGATACCAAGTTTTTTTTATTCAGACTACAAAAACTTTTTGCTTAGTCCCCACTTAAATGACGTGAGCCGATTGAAGTTGAAAAAAATCTCAGACTATAGAAGAGATCCTCAATTATCATAAATATCATAATTCTGCACATTCAACAGTTGCTGTTGAAGCCTTCAGCGTAAACATTTTTGTGCTACCCGTTCGTACAATTAACAGGGATTATTTTGCAGAAATATCAGGAGGATTATTATTCGAAAATGCCTGTTATCATCGGGTATAGTGCTATAGTTAAAACAAATAAAACTCTGCCGTCATCCATAGCTTTATCTGCATACATCATTTGAGTACTTTCAAATTTATCATCGCTGCAATTGATACATCCTAAAATCACATCTGCATTTTTAAAATCAACTTTGCCGGTTGATTCAGGAAAAACCAACCCGGGATTAGGAGAGTCTCCTGCACTAAAGGCTATATTTTTTTCATTCAATGTCCTTAGCTCTATCAGCGGCATACCGGCATGTACCCCGCTTTTCAACGTCCAGCTATTTTCTGCAATCAGTTTATCATATTCCTGCTGGCTTTTCAGCTTATGCTGACCGCCAAATAAAAGGTTATCAATTTTACGCCTGTTCAGTCCGTCTTTCCAAACAAAAATAACCTGTAACTTGGTATTAATAAATAACACAGAACAATTTACAATGTCATTTTTTGCAAAATAATAGACATCCTTTTTTACATTTTTTTCGCCGAAATAATAAACCAAATATTCATGAGAACTAAATTCCAGCAGGTCTTCGGCAAAATGCACATCTCTGCTAACAGGCATTATTTTTTTAAACACGGTAATAGAATACCAGGATGTGGTATCAACTTTAGTTATTGCTGCACCGGCCGTATAATCTTCATGCTGGTATAAATAAGAGGCGGGTTTAACAGTACTGTCTTTTTCGTACTCACAATAAAATCCTCCTTTTTTTAATGTCTCAATAATACCGGTATATTCTGTTACTGAAGTTGTTTGGTAAGTAAGTGTAAATGTTTCTTTAAGAACGGAGCGGAGAAATTTTCTACTTACCGGATCTGTTTGTTTTTTCTTTTTAATAACAGGTCGATATAAATAAGTTCTGATTGCAGTATCACCCGAAAATTCAGTTCCTAAAGAATAATATCTTTTGTCTAATAACTGGCTTTCTAATTTTGACACTGAAAAAGACAACATATTCAGCAGCTTATCAGCAGAAAAATCCTGACAGTTTACCGCTGTGGCAAGCACCATAAAAAAAGATAGAAATAATATTTTTTTCATTGCAATTTACTAATACCAATACCAACTTGGCAAAAGGCACGAATTATATGTGGTGATAGATAAATAAACTGTTGTAATTAAAATCTTCCTGAACAAAAATATATTAAAAAAATATAACCCTGAGGTATTGTAAAAATATTTCAGGATATACCACTACTTTTTTATTTTCTCCCATACTTGTGTTTTCCAAACAATACGGCCAGTTTAAATATTGCACCCTATGCATAGCGGCATTCAATTACAAATATTTGCAGGCGAAAGCAGGAACCATTGTAAAAGTGCACAAGTAACAATAATAATTCTTAACGTTAAACGGCTTGGTGCAGGAAACAAAGCATTGTTTGACTCTTGAAAAAAATGTTGCATTTTACTATTCAACAAAATGCCAGCAAACCCCGGCAATATCAATAATATTAACTTCTGTTCCGTAAGGTTGTTTAGTTGGTTTTGTTATCCTGATACCGTATTTTTCGGCTAACTTTTTTTCAATTACTGCATTATAAAATTCCCCGGCATTGTCTATCCTTACACTAAGCATAAAATTTTGTGCAAATGCTGCATCGTCATATCGTTGTAAGATGAAGCTGCAATCATCTTTACCAAAACTGATGTAGTCACCTGCATCCCAATTGATCGTAAATCCTAATTCCTGAAAAAATTGTTTGGAACCTTCAAAATTACTCCCTGATGGAACGAAGGGTTCTAGTGATAAAAACTTCATGTTAAGTAGTTGCTTTTTTTTATTCAATAATAAACTCCTTCATTTGGAGCACTGGGTACAATACAAATATTGGAATAAATATTCATCATCTGCTACAATAAAAACTAAATCAATTAACTCAATTTTGAATGAGTAGATTTCGTTTTATCTTATTAGTACCGATGATCCGCTTTTTGAATAAACAACACCATCCAGCCCAACACATTCAAGCATCCAAACCACTGCCTGTGGCGGTTGAGGCAAGCCTTTAAAACTACCATCCCATCCCGGCAATTCGGTTTTTCCTTCAAAAAGTATTTGCCCCCACCGGTTAAATACTCTAAAAATTCTTATTTCGGCCACCCCTCTAAATATGGGATGTAAATAATCATTTCTTCCATCGCTGTTTGGGGTAAACGCCGTAGGCACATAAATTTCTACCTGCCTCACTATTTTTACCAGTTGTGTATCGGTGGTTATGCATCCAGCCCTGCTTGCGATGGTAATGGTATACAACTGTTCCCTGCTGCTTGTAAAAGTAGGCTCAAAACTTTCGGGGTCATTTAAGTTTACTACTGGATTCCACAGAGCTGTTTGCCCAATTGGCCTTACCGTAAGCCCCAAAGGCAGATTTACAATAGCATATTTTACCGGGTAGGTAATACCGGTTTTATCATAATCAATCAACACTGGCTTTTTCTCCGTGGTAATCTTACAACCCAAATCATTGGTAAGAACGGCGTAATACATTCCTGCAAGGGTTACATTAAATGCGGGTTGGTTCGCTGTTCCATTAACCGGAATATCATCTTTAAACCATACAATATTTTTTACCGGCTTAACGTGTAAAACTGCACTATCCCCATGCCCAAAGCAAAAGGTATTTTTTCCATTTAGTTGCAGTGTATTATCGATAATAGAAGCAACTACCTGCACGGTATCCGTGGTTTTACATCCTCCCCCGCTGTTACTTGCTGTTACAATATAATTAGTGGTAATGCCAGGCGCTGCAAATGGATTTGCAATAGCGGCATTGTTTAACCCTGCAGCCGGCGACCATTTATACACAAGCCCTTCTTTGGGTATGCCCCCAATTTGTATGGTATCTCCGTTGCACGTAAGGGCATCCTTACCTGCAACAGCTGTAACTGTAAGTGAATCAATAACCCTGGTGAACAAGGTACTCGGGCACCCATAGCCGGCATAGGGTTGTAACTGTACGGCAAAGGTGGTTCCTGAAACAGGCTTGGGGGAAAGTGTTAGTGTTTGTGCTGTGCCAAGCACATTCGTCAAAGTACTGTCGTACCAGGCATAGTTTTCGTAACCGTAGGGCGCTACAATATTTATTGCTGTATCATCCGGACAAAAAGTGGCGCCATTTAAATTACCACTGCACTCTGTGTTTACATCAACATAAGCATAGCCAAAATGTCTTCTAAATGTACAATCCGCCGTCTTAAAAAATAATTGGATGGTTTTACCTGCATTACCTGATAAATCTACCGTAACCGCAGACCAGCTTTTATACAACACGTTGATAGTATCGGATAAATTTGAAACCTGAAATCCCGGAATGGAGGAGCCTATCGCTATAAAAGAAAAAGAAGCACAGCTTATAACACTGTTATCGCTAACATTGGTAATTTCCGTTTCCATTCTTGGTTGCTCAAAATCCTGGTGGTTGGGCGATTGAAATACCACGGCATAATAATAAGTAAGCGAATACGAATTTTGGTTAGCTGGAATTTTAAATTGATAAGAAATGCCTTCAGCCTGTCCACCAGCCCTTGTGCTTCCCAGTCTAACAGAATGTCCGCTGCCATTTGGGCAAAGAACGGGAAAGTCGCCATAGGGGTCTTTTTCAAGCGTATTACTGTTCATAGTGTGCCGGCCAGGTACTGATCCTCCCGATGGCGAAAGTGAAATTACATTTGCACCATTAACAGCACTGGTAATACCTGTGTAGCAGGTCCATCCAGTAAAAGTGCCATTTTCAAAATCAATATTTTCCGGACAGCTTTGTGCGTAAGCGGGAAGACCTAAAAAAGTAAACGACATAACAAAAAAAAGCACTAACAAAAAGTTGCCTGCCCACGGGTGGTATTTGTAGCTATTTCTTATAAGCAGCACGCCAATATTTTATGCTACTAAAGATAGTTTTATTTAGCTGAATGAAAAAGGCATTGTTTATAGGGGTACTTTAAAATTGTGCTGCTTGTAAGGTTACCAAACTTTCGAAAACTACTGCTTAACAGGAATAATCTTGCAAAAGATTGGCAACCTTGAGATAATTTAAAATGCCTTCTAATAAAACTTCATTAACCAATTTAAAATAGTTACATTAGTACTGCTCTACGCCTTGTGTAAATCTTCCCGGCCCTCCATCTGGCGCAGGTGTCGTTCTCCTGTGCCTTCTTGTACTTCTCTTCCATGCAGCAACTTTTTATTATCAGATTGTAGTAATGTGCTGACACAGGAAAACCTAACCCTGCAAAAACATCGCCTCATTCCAGCGCCTATTATCATTTAGTTTGGTTAATGCACTCCTGCGCCTGTGGGAGGCGAAAAGCCCTTGGAGGAGATGTTGGCGGGACTAAAAATACTACGCACAAGTCCGTTAATATTTTTGCAACTGCAATTCCTGTTGATTATGTTTGTATTTAAAAAACACTAAAACGAACTTTCATGAAAAAATTTATCATAATGGCCTTTTTTTCGTTTCAAATTATTAAAGTAATTGCCCAAAAAGCGTCACCTGTTCTCCCTTACAAAGTCGCCTATTCTTCTTCTTTTAAAATGACGAATAACAAGTATTCTGCTGTTATAATGAATATTTGGAAGGAATTTGGAAGTAACAACTTTTCAAATTTTTCAGGTTACTTAGCCGATACAGTACAACTGGAAAGATTAACAGGAGAATATAAAGGGAGTAAAGATAATTTCATTAGTGTACTATCAGCAAGTAGAGCAAGGTATAAAGCCTTTGATACGAAAATTGACGCAATCTTTTCATTTAGAAGTACGGATAAAAAATCTGATTTGGTAAGTGTTTACGGGTATGAGTATACGGAGGACAATAATGGCAAAAGAGATACAACTAACCTTCATGAATTATGGAAATTTAATGAAAAAGGAAAAGTTTATTTTATCAGTCAATATGCCCGCAAGAGCCACTAATGCCCATGTTGGTTTAAGTCTCGTGGAGGGGACCTTGGGCAGGTGTCCTTCTCCTGTGCCTTCTTGTTACTGATCTTCCATGCAGCAACTTTTTATTACCAGATAGTAGTAACGTGCTGACACTGGAAACCCACCCTGCAAAACCATCGCCTTATTCCAGCGCCTATTATGATTTCTACTTCCGTGGTTGGTGCATAGCCTATTATAGAAACCCCTTCTTCCCGTGGTCCGGTGCCCCCACCGACCACGTCTGCCTCTATAATACTTAACCGAAATGTCTAAACATCCGAACTCTTATACATGCCTTAATTGAGGTCTTTTGCTTTCACTTTTATTTGTAAGATAATTCATTTTTGCTACAGGTCGGTGGGGACACCGACCTCGGGTGGAAGGTTACTTTCAATCACAATTAACAGTACAGTTAAACCAATAATTTTTTTTAATTTATTCATGATAGTATTTATATTTTTTAATTCACTTTATTCTATTGGATAATCTATCGTCAGGATGCTTTAAAAGCTTTTGTGGTAATATTGGCAATCACCAAACCACCAATCACCAACAAGCCGCTTATTAAATGAACGGTGGTAAATTGTTCTCCTAAAAATAGCACCGCCTCAACGGTACTGAACACCGGAATCAGGTTACCAAACAATCCGGTTCCGGATGCACCCAGTTTTTGAATGGAGGCGTTCCAGCAAAAAAAAGCGATGATGGAATTACCAATTCCGAGGTATAAAATAATCACGACAATATGTGTATTCCATTTTACCGGAGCACTGTGTAATATTTCAAAAATATAAAAAGGAAACAGACAAATTGTACCTACCGTAAATATGGTAAACAAAAAGACCAATGGAGAAATTGCAGCAGGCTTTTTACGTACGAAAATATTGTAGATGGCAAATGTAAAAGCGCTGATGAGAATTAATACATCACCTTTGCTAAACCTAAACCTGGCAAGTGTTTGCAGGTTTCCATGACTTAGCAAAAAAAGAATTCCAACCATGCAAATGACCATGCCAATAACACGGGGCCTGCTGATATGTTCTTTTAAAAAGAAGGCAGCCAGGAGCGTAATGAAAACAGGAGAAGAAGTAGTGCCTATCAAAGCAAGGTTGATGGCAGAAGTATAATGACCGGCGAGATAAATAAAGGTATTGAAGATGGTTACACCTGTAAGTGCCGTCCAGAATATATATTGCTTGTTTTGAAGAATGAGTTGTTTTTCCTGAGTAAATTTTTTAAAAGCGAACGGAGCAATACAAATGGATGCAAGTGCCCACCTGTAAAATGCCAGGGTTACGGGTGGCACTTCCATAGAAATCCCTTTTGCAATTACATAATTACCCGACCAGATAATGGTAGTAATTACTGCCAGTACTGCGCCGGTATAAAAGTTTTTTTGCGTTGCTGAGAGTGGCATTAATTTTTGATTAAAGATATTTTAAGAGAATAACTGAACTCAAAGTACATCGAAATACAAAAACAAATATCCTTCTCATAAAACAAACCTGTAATTAAATTCCAGAAAATACTTTTGACAATTACTTCGGAACATTGATTTGTGAATCCTGATCCGGCTTAAAAAAATTGATGCGGTCATTTAAGTATACAAAATACAATTTCAAACAATTTGATAGCTCTCCAAAAATATTGAGAATATAATAGTATTCCCAAAAAACATAAAAGGTATCAGGGCGCCTGCATTTTAAGTTTAACATATGATTGGGTTAGTCAATAAATAAGGAGTTTTATTTTTATAACAAATGATTAAACTTATACTTACTATATTTTTTTCCTGTTGTACCTCTTTATTATTTGCTCAAAGCGATATGCTGATTTATAAAAAAGGCGATAAACGCATTCAGCATTTTTATAAAGATTCCTATATCAGTTTTCAGCTAAACAACCAGGAATGGATGAAAGGTTTTATTACCAGCATTACAAATGATTCTTTTTATTTTACAAAAGAAATTGTGCGGTATTATACAATGGGATCCGATACTACCCGTATTGCCGGCTACCATTATGCCCTCAGCGATATTTATGCAATGCCAAAAAAAGGGGTGCAAATAGATTATATAGGTGATCGTTTTAACATCTCCGGGAGTGGCGGACACCAGCACTGGTACTGGATAAAATCAGGCTGGATATTCAGGGTGGGTGCAGCAGGTTATGCAGCACTCAATGTTGCCAACGGACTTATAAAAAATGATTGGGCTTTTGCAGGAAGCAAAGTTGGCATTGCTGCGGGCGTATTTGCAGTGGGAATGATCTTAAAAAAAACGTACAAACTTACACACCGGCTTGGCAAAAAATATCATTTGGAAACGATGAGGATTGCTGATAAATAATTGAGGGTAAAAATTACACTGTCAGAAATATATCTGCCAAAATAAAAATGCCCGGTAATTAAATCACCGGACATTTTTAAAGTTTCAATTTTATTTAATTCAAACTACCTTATTTATTTAGCCACAGCAAAATGATATTTACCCGAACCAACCTGTAACAGCACATAACCATCTTGTGTACCGGATACTTTTACATCAGTTAAGGTTGATACCGCTTTGCCACTTTCAGTAATAGTGTCCGCATTGGCTGCAGGCACATAAACAGTAGCAGTTGTATTAGCAGGAATTTCTACATCCATCAACAGCTTATCATTTTCAATTTTCCAACCACTGCTCACGGTGCCGTAATAGGTTTGCAATGATGCAGCAGCATTGGTAAATCCTCCTCCAATATGCGGCATAATTTTGATATGCTTGTACCCTACTCCATCTTCATACGTATCAAGCCCAACCAGCTTTCGGTACATCCAGTCGCCTATTGCACCGTATGCATAATGATTAAAAGAGTTCATACCCGGTGTTTGAAAACTGCTGTCAGGTTTCTGTCCATCCCATCTTTCCCAAATGGTGGTAGCACCCATTTTTACAGGGTACAACCAGGATGGATAATCTTCCTGCAACAATAATTTAAAGGCAATGTCTGTGTAGCCAAACCTTGTTAATACATGGCACAGGTAAGGGGTTCCCAGAAAACCTGTAGTTAAATGGTTATCGTAACTTTTTACATTTTCTGCAAGTCTTTCAGCAGCCTGTGTCCGTAAATTTTCCGGTAACATATCAAAATTTAACGCCAGCACATAAGCCGTTTGCGTACCTGAAATAAGGCGGCCATTGGGCGTTAAATATTCTCTTAAAAAGGCATCTTTTACTTTTTTCAACAACGCCGTGTAAATGGTTTCGTCAGCGGTATTGTTCAACACCTTTGCAGTGTTTATCAACAGCTGCACAGAGTTGGCATAAAAACACTGTGCAATTAAATACTTGTCTGTTACAGCAGACCTACCGTCATTGTCATCGAAAGGACGATAAAAAAGCCAGTCTCCAAAATGAAAGCCTGTATTCCACAAATCATGTTTGCTTTTATCCGTCATGTATTTAACCCATGCCTTCATACTGGGATATTGATTTTCCAGCATCTTTTTATCGCCATAAGCGAGGTAAATATTCCATGGAATAATCGTAGCAACATCTGCCCATCCTGCTGAGCCACCCGAACCTGCACCCAACACATTTGGAATTACATGTGGCACTTTGCCATCCACTTCCTGATCGGCTGCCACATCTTTCATCCATTTTAAAAAGAAATTATTTACCCCAAAATTAAAAGTGGCTGTTCTTGAAAAGGCCTGTGCATCTCCTGTCCAGCCAAGCCGTTCATCCCTTTGCGGACAATCAGTTGGCACATCCAGAAAATTACCACGCTGCCCCCACTGTATATTGTGTTGCAACTGATTAATCAATGCATTGGACGAAGTGAAAGTGCCGGTAGGTTTCATATCAGAATACAGCGCCACAGCAGTAAAGTTTTCAGGTTTAATTTCACCCGGGTAGTTCTCAATTTTAATATACCTGAAACCATAAAAAGTAAAATGCGGTTCAAAACTTTCGGGTGCACCTCCTTTTAAAATATAGGTGGCAGTTGCTTTTGCGGCACGTAGGTTTTCTGTGTAAAAATTACCTGCTTTATCCAATACCTCTGCATGTTTAATAACGATTTTATCGCCTGCATTTCCACGGGCATTTACCACTACCCAGCCTACTAAATTTTGTCCAAAGTCAAGTACTTTTTCTCCTGCCGGTGTTGTAATTAATTTTATTGCTTTAAATGTTTCGTGCTTTTTTACAGGTTCGTTTTCAGTAGCAACAAGGTTATTGAAAGCTACCGTTGGAAGATTTACGCCTTTCCATCCTGCCTCATTAAAACCTGCCTTTGACCAACCACTTTTTTCTTCTCTTGCATCATAGGTTTCTCCATGATAAATTTCTACAGATTTAATAGCGCCGGTAGATGCCTTCCATTTTTCATCCGTTACAACTGTTTCACTAGTACCATCGCTATAAGTGATATTCAATTGTGCCAGTAACCCCAGCTTATTGCCATAAATATTTTTGTTATCCTCCCATGCCAGGTAACCGCGGTACCAGCCATTACCCACTGTAGCACCAATGGCATTGTTTCCATTACTAAGCATATTTGTTACATCATATACCTGGTATTGCAGGCGCTTATTATAACTTGTCCAGCCCGGCGTTAAATAGGCATCGCCAACTTTATTTCCATTTAACTGCACTTCATACATGCCATGGGCTGTAATGTATAAGGTTGCTGAAGTAATTTTTTTATTAATTGAAAATTGATTGCGAAATAAAATAGCGGGCCTGGTGGCATCTTCTGCAAAGCCTGCTTCAATCCACTTTGCTTTCCAATCTGCAGTATTTAACATTGCTGTTTGAAAGAATGCTGGTTCGCTCCAGGGGGATGGCTTGCCATTGTTATCCCACACCCTTAGTTCCCAGGTATATTTTTTTCCACTCTGCAAAGCAGCACCGGCATACGATACCTGCACAGATTGGGTACTGGCAACTTTGCCCGATTTCCAAAGCGGCCCCTTATCAGCAGATACTATTATTTCGTAAGCTGTTTGAGCTGTGTTCCTTTTGTCACTTACTAACTGCCAGCTAAAGCGTGGCTGCTGCACATCCAGCCAATGGGGTTAGCTAAATTTTCAGTTAGTAAATGCTCGATTTTAACCTGAGCAAAACTAATCAGCATACTGAGTTGCAGCAATGCTGGCAATAGAATTTTTTTCTTCATGACAAAACTGGTTGTAAAGTATTTGGTGAATCGTTATTATATTGTTTCAATGTACAACAGAAATGAATGAGAACCATCATGTACTATCCTGTAGGGGAAATATTAATTTTATTCGCCTTAATTGAATACTTATTTTTAATAAAATCTTATTAAAAATATTAATGACCCAATCAATAAAAATTCTCAAGCATGAAAAAACTTTTTTTAATATTGGCTATCACCTCTGCCCTCACTTCTTTTATTCCAAAAAAAATCACCTGGGTGGCCATTGGTGATTCTATCACATATTTAAATGAACATACCAATGAAACCGGCAACCGAATAACCAAAGGATACCTGACGAGGGTTACTGAAAAACTTCCCAACATCACTTATACAAACCAGGGCCACAATGGCTGGACCTCCGGCGGCATTGCAGAGCAAATTGAAAAACTGGGAATCACTAAAGCAGATGTATATTCTATTTTTTTAGGTACCAATGACTGGTGGCAGGGTCGGCCAATTGGTACACTGGCAGATTATCAAAACAATGCGGGCAATGGCACGGTGTATGGCTCTTTTCGTATTATAATCAATAAACTCCGAAGCCTGAATAAGGATGCTAAAATTATTTTGATTACCCCCATGCAACGGGCAGATTTTATTTACCTGGGCGATATGCATAACAATGCTTATGGATCATATAAAAGCAAGAACGGCCAGTTATTGGCACAGTTTGCAGAAGCCATCAGTGCCATTGGTAAAGTTGAAAATTTTGGGGTTGTTGATCTTTTCAATAAAAGCGGGATGACGTTGAAGAATCTTGTAAAGTACAAGCGTTTAAAAGATACCGCAACGGGTGAATATAAAAATTATACTTACCCTGATTTTATTGATGTTCCTTTTAATCCATCTTCAGATGAATACCCGTATCCTGCTGATGCCATCGATATCACTTATGACGGATTGCATCCCTCGGATAAAGGATATGCAATTATTGCTGATATGCTTGTAAAATTGATGAAGAAATTTTAATTCGGCATTCATTACAGTTTGAAATTATTATTCGCTGCTTTCTGTGGATACTACTTTGCTTTCCACAAAAAAATACGGATAGCAGGCCATGCCTTAGCAGTATTAGTAACGGCGATCACAAATCATTCTATAAAATTAAAATTTCGATGCAGCCTTTTTTTAGTTGCCGCTTAACGCCAGTAATTCTTTGTCGTGATTGCTTTTTACTTCACATTTATTATCAAAAATCATCAGGCTGCCATTTTCTTTTGTGTAAGCAGGCCATGCAGGAAGGCCCGGTGCTGCAGGATTTCCGGAACGGGCAAAATTAATCCATGACTGGCTCATTTTATCAGCCAACACATACGCCTCTTTTCCACCGCCGGTCATCTCCTCGCATCTTGCTATATTATTAAAAACAAAGGGAAGCTCCATACAATGCATTGCTTTATATATGCCCTCATTTACCGGCGATTGCCATGTAAACATATACATGTAAACGGCAGCTGCACCGGGTATTGCTTTTTGGTTGGCCTGCCTTACAGTGCCTGCCCTGAAAGTAAAATCAAGATCAAGATAATCTGAAGGTTTGGTGGTAGCTGGATAGGCTTTTAGTACAGCAGAAAGATAGTCCGCTGTTTTACCTGCATATTTTTTCTCTAACTGAATTGTTGCTTTGTCCATGATGATGTTTCTTGTTCCTGGAATAAAAGGAGCAAATTCATTTTTGGTAGAGCCAACCAATAAGGGAATGTTATTGGAAATAGCAACTGCAGCTGCTTCATCAGGCTGATAAGGTAGCAATGAACCATCTAAACTTGGCCCCCAGCTTAGTCCAAAACCGGCAATAGGTTTACCTGCCGCTCTCAATACCCCTTCAACTTTTTTTAGGGCTGCTTTACCTGCTGCATTCAATACATCGTAAGAAATTTTTTGTAAGGAATCTACCTGAGAAGGCTGCAACCCAAGCTCCTGAAGCAATGCGGCGCTAATTTGTTGTGCAACAGATTTTTCTGCAAACTTATTCAGGTAACTGCCACTTTCAACAATCGCTTTTTGAAACAATCCTTTTGCAGCTGGAGCATTCATTAAAGAGCTAACTTTTGCCCCGCCACCCGATTGACCAAAGATGGTCACATTATCCGGGTCGCCACCAAATTGATCAATATTTTGTTTTACCCACTGCAAAGCGGCTACTAAATCGAGCAGGCCGGCATTTGCCGAAGATTTATACTTTTCTCCATAGGCAGATAAGTCTAAAAAACCGAGTATGTTTAAACGATGATTTAGAGAGACTAACACTACATCTCCTTTGCGGGCAATATTCTCACCATCATAAGAAGGTAATTCAACAGACGAGCCTGCCGTAAATCCGCCGCCGTGCAGCCATACCATTACCGGTCTCTTTTTCCCATCATTAATTTTGGATGTCCATATATTAAGGCTCTGGCAATTTTCATTGCTATATCCCCAATTGTGCTGAAATACAAATTCAAATTCATCATTCACAATGGTTGTTAAATCAGTAGGACAAACAGGCCCATACGTAAGAGAACTGCGAATACCACTCCATGACGCAGGCTTTTCCGGCATCATAAAACGAGCTGCCTGTGCATAGGGTATTCCCTTATAAGTAAATATTCCGTTATGTATATAGCCTTTTACTTTGCCATAAGCCGTTTGTACAATGGCTGTTTCGGCACCAGCAATTACAGCACCGTTAACTGGATTATTTATTTGGCCAATGGCTGTGTTTGGTTGTTGTTGCATGGCTATCAACAAAAATAAAAAGACTGTTTTTTTCATATAGTTTTATTTAATAGAAACAAAAGATAAGCAATGATAAAGTGACTAACAAGTATGCTTTACCAAATTAAACATTTGTTGATAAAATTCTTTAGCCAAATTTATTTAACAGATAAAATACTTACAGGCCCCAATAAGCCCGAAGGCAACAAAGCTGACTCAGCCCTATAAAAAGGCATGGTTGTATAAGTGATTTTATTGGTAACTCCCGGCTGTGCATCACCAATCAAACGGTTAACCCAAAGGTTGGTTATTTTAATTTCCACTTTGTTCTCTCCTGTTTTTAAAGCCGCTGTAGCATTAATACGGAATGGTTTTCGCCAAAGAATACCAAGCGACTTACCATTCACAAATACTTCCGCAAGATTCTTTACATCACCAAGGTTTAACCATAACTCCGCATTTTTTGTAAACCAGTCTGCGGATGCGGTGATTGTTTTTGTATAGGTTGCGGTTCCAGAAAAATATTTAATACCGGCATCAGCATTGTCACTCCATGAACCAAGTTCATTTAGTTTTATTGCAGCCGGAGCTCCACGGTCTTTTTGAAAACTGAGATCCCAGGCACCGCTAATTGTTGTCAATTCTTTTGCGGTGCGAAATGGTATTTCAACCGCAGGTTTTATTGCCTTGTTTTTAAAAACCACAAACAATGCGTCATTAGGTTCCATGTGCAGTTTAACTTTTGTTACACCGTTGGCAATGCTATAAGACAATGGTTCTGTTCTGCCGGTTTCTGCAAACCATAACTCAGGCACTTTTCCCGTAACACGAAATGTCAATTCAAGGTCTTCAATCCTGTCATTCCTGTTATCAACCCAATAAATTTCACTCCCGGTTGTTTTGCGATGTACATACAACAATTTGGTGTTGCTTTGTGGTTTGCTGTAAGTAAAATCGGGAACAATATTCAATGCGGGCAATACTTCGGCCAATGTTTTTCCTGTGATCACTTTTGCATTGTTACTTCCCCAAATTTCATTTACCAATTTATTAAACTCATTCCTGTCATCAGACAAACTTGGTGTTGCTGTTGGTTTTACGCCTGTTATTATTGCCCCTGCTTTTACAAGCACACTTATTTTACGTAACACAGGTAAAGACATTTTACCGGCATTGCTGTCCAATACCAGCACACGGTAACTCATGCCGCTTGGCGTAACGAGTTTGCCATCTTTTACAGACAACACATTTATCAACGCATCCGCATTGATGAAATCAAAATTGTATCCTTCGGGAACAGCGGGTAATTTTTTACCAAACAAAGAAGTAATATTATTGTCTTCGCCATAATAGTACACTGCATCCGCAACAAACTTACCTTGCTGCAACATATAAGAGCTGCGGCCTAAATAGGCAGTCCATGCCTTGGCCTGCTCAGCCCATGTTTCATGCCGATTAAACCATTGGCCGAATGGCCCGAGGCCAAGGCCGGGAATTTTATCATCTACCGGTTGATGTACCGAAGTATGTATTACAAACCGATTAAGCCCGGATGCCAGTTCAAGATCGGCGGTAGGTTTTAAATTCTGTGGATCATACGACCATGCACTGCCACCAATGCCAAGTGCAGTAAGCGATTCAGCCGCTACCAGGTTTTGCCCGTAGATGTGTGCCACAGATGCTGACTCCCTGATATCTGCCGTATGGTAAGTCTGATCATTCTGGTTGATGAATGCATTGGGCGTCCACATGGCAGACATTGGTATCGCTGAAGTCTTCTTTACTTCCATGCCGTCAGCTATGAGGGCACGGCCATTCTCATGCGATTCTGAGTACCGCTTCATGCCACGTTCTGCAAGAATTTTCGTCAACGCATCGTAATGATATTCAGCAACAAGATCACTTAGTGTGTGCCTGTAATCAAAAAGAAATTGCTCACTGGCTTCCGCACTTTTCACTACATGGCCGGTTAACACCGGCATCCAGGGTATCAAACTATACCCTCTCCTCTTTTGAAATTCGGCCGGCATATTTCCTGTCCAGTTTTGTGCACCTGCTTCCCAGCTATCCGTAACCATAAACTGCAACCCACCTTTATTACCCATTAAACCACCTGTTGCATTTTTGTATTGATCAAGGTAATTATTGAAATAATTTTTAATCGCTACAGGGTCCAGTTTATCAACTTCAGGCCCTGTTGCCTCGGGTGAGGCCGGATGGTTTTCGATACCCAGTAAGGAGTAACCAAAACGCACTACCTTCCATTCTCCCGCAGGAACCGCCCAGTTAAGTGTACCATCTGCATTCATTTTTCCAGTAAGATCAATGATGTCAGCAGTTGCAACAACATCATTGGTAGACGCAGTTGTTTTTTGCACCAGGTCGCCAACCGGTGCAAATGCATCCTTTTCTTCAAACATATTAATGCGTGCTGTTGTGTGCAAAACAATCTCGGCTATATCAATACCCGGAGGTGTTACAGGCACTACATTCATACCCACCATGGCAGCTAAAGCATTGAATTGTGGTGGTGGATTTTTTACCGTTACCCGAAAATATTTTGCGGTGGTTGCAGGGATAGCAATGGTTTGCTGTAACACTGCACCCGGCACTATAAAACAAATAAGCTTAAAGCTGGTACCATCATCACTTGCTTCCAGTGCACGGGAATCTTTGGGATCGGCACCTGAACCAAACAGACCGGGATTACCGCCTCCTACCATTGTAATTGCTTTAATTGTCTGCGGTTGCACAAATGCAAACTGTATCCAGCCATGGCCGGTAACAGAATCTCTTGGTAAAAGATTGGTGGCAGCAAGATCGCCATCTGTTAGTTGAGCAAGGGTAAAATTACCGCCGCTTGATGTAACTGTTACGCCTAACTCACTTAAAGACTTGTCGGTTTCCGGAAGTTTAAAAGCCACTACCGCAACATCTTTATAAAATTTCACAAGCTTTGCAGGGTCAATGGTTTCACCAAAGCCGGGTTGTTGTATAATGTTCTGAAAAGGGCCTGTTGTGGTCGGAGGCTGCGTAAGTTGTATGTTTGAAGTACCACCCTTTACACGAAGTTCGCTCCAGACAATTTTCTTCATCCCATCTGCAGGCTTTACCCAGGGGCCGCCGCTTTCACTCCAGCCAGGAGAACCTGCAATTGCCATTTCCAGTTTTAATGAATCGGCCAGCTTTGTGGTGAACAGAAAAGCATCTTTCCATTCCGGTGTCATGTAGGTTAAACGCTTGTCAATTATCTGCGGCGTCATAAGGCTTGCATCAAAATTCTGAAAGCCGCCAATGCCGGAACGTTTCATCCACACAAGGTCTTTGGCAATACCATCTTTGGTAATGTTTCCATTCATCCAATGCCACCATACACGGGGCTTTGCAGTGGCTGGTGGTGTTACAAACCCAGTATACAGTGCGTCTTTTGAAACCGTATTTTTTGTTTGTGAAAAGGCTGCGAACGAGCATAGTATTACAGTTACAAATGGAAGGGTTCTTTTCATGAAATGGCAATTTTTTATAAAAGTAGAAGATCAGAATTTAATAACCATCATGTACTGTCATGAACGGGAATAATCCCGGTATTATTTTTTTCGAGCCTGCATAACATCCTTCCAAAGCCCTGCATATTTCTTTCTATACTTTACATCTTCTTCTGCCTGGATAAGTGCCAAGGCTTTTTCTTTTATTTTCTCATCTTTTACTTTGTTGTAGATTTTTCTGATAACTTCAATGATATCATAACGGATCAATGTGCCATTTTTTTCTGTGCCGCATTCTTTAAAACGGGTGGATAAAAAATTAACCACTTTCTTTTGCAGGTCTTTATTTACTACCGCTATTTTCCACAAGCATTGCAAGGAATGCCTTGCTGTAACAAAACGTTCATCTTTTGTAACAGCAAACAGTTGGCTGATGTCTTTAAGCATCCTGTTTGCTGTATCACTCTTTGCAAGATTGCTCAACACCTGGGCGGCAATGGCCCGCTGGTGATTGTTTGTATGGCGCAACTGCAATAACAAATCATCCCATGCCTCATAAGCCCAATCTACGGGTTGGTTTGTAAGTTGAAGGATTTGCAAAAAAGAAGCATAACGTAGTTCGGCATCATCGCTGTGCAGGTTATCTAAATGTTTTTGGGGTTGTTGCTTCATACTAATAGTATTTAATTCTGGTTATAAAACTATTTTATGTATTGATGGATTTGATATCAAGGCTACTTCCAATTTCTCAAAACCGTACTTATTTATAACACCAGTTTATTAGAAACTTCATATCGTTTTTCATTCTTTAACTCCAATTCTTTACACCTAAATAGAAAATACTCCCATAAAAATAGCCAACAATCTTATTACCATATTTATGCTTCTCAAATTGATTAGAAACAGCATATATTTTTTCCCTCTTTACTCGCAATCCTTTAAACCTTAGTAGAAAATACAATTAATTAATCGCCAACCTTATTTCCTTATTTATGCTTCTCAAATTAATTAGAAACAGCATATATTTTTTCCTTCTTCAACTGCAATTCTTTAAACCTTAGTAGAAAATACAATTAATTAATCGCCAACCTTATTACCTTATTTATGCTTTGCAAATGGGTACAAAGTTTTTTGATAAAATTTTACAAAGGTTTCATATTCGGCTGCAAAACTTATTTTACGGTGGTGTTCCGGTTGATGAAGAATATATTTACAAACCTTATCTACATCCGATTTTGAAACAGAAAAAGCCGCCGCCGTTTCTTGCCAGGCAAATTGGCTGAGGCAAAGTTTATTTTGGTTTATAAAGCGCTCTGAACTTTCTGCAACAATTGATGCCAGTACTTCTTCTGAGATTTTGGGAGAGCGGGACACAAGAAAATGAACATGCTCCGGGTTAGCATAAATAGCATATAGATGAGATTCATTATTGTTAACAATACCAGTAATATACTTTTCAATCCGCTCCCTGTTTTTTTCAACAATAACCGGCAACCGGTGCAAAGTTGTAAAAATAAAATGCGTGTATAAATTGTTGTAGTCGATTTTCATTTTTAGAATAAGGTAATAAGGTTGAACATTTTGTTATTGAGATTCTACTAAGGTTTAAAAAGAACAAATTTTACCACAAGGGTTATTATTAAACTAACTAATTAAAAGAATTTCCAGCTTAATTATTGTAACTATTTTTAGTGCTTCAAAATAAGAATTAAAACGCATAGTTCAAATGTTCGTTCACTGTCAGCCTGAATAAGGTAATAAGGTTGGTGCATCTGTCTGTTATTTTCTACTAAGGTTAAAAAAAAATCAAACCTTGTTGTGATTATGCAAACTAACATTGTAATATTGAAATGGACATACAGCCGGATTATTCAATGCTTTTTCCGGAGCTCTCAAATAATAACAAGGAACAGTTGAGCTTTCTCTAAGCCTGGACGCAGTGCATTGCTTCAATTATTATAAATCCTTTATGGGGATGATTTTTAAACATTGTAACTGTAAAGCTTAATAAATTTAACGGACAGCGATGCAGGTACAAAATCTATACTTCTTAAAACCTTAATAGAAACAAGACAAAAGCGCCAACCTTATTACCTTATTATTTTCCGGAAAGAATACCTAAGACTGATCACTATACTATTAAAAATCATAACGGTTTATGGCCAGATTTTCCAGGAGGCATAATTGTATGCACAAAAAAAGCCGGATGGAATTTTTTATTCTTCCATCCGGCTTTAAAAAAAATTGCTCGTTGTTACTTCAGTTTTGCAATCTGATCATTATAATATTTTACGGTGTTAATTACCGAAGGCAGGTTGCTCGGCAAATCTTCCGCATCTCTTTCAATATAAATATGGCCTTTGAAATGTTGCTTTTTCAACTCCGCAAAAATTGCGGGGAAGTCAACAACACCCGTACCAACCGGAACGTCCCTTAACTTAGGATCATTAAAGGCAGCGATGTCTTTTAAATGAATGCCGATGATATGACCGCTTAATTTTTTAATACCTTCCAGCGGATTGATACCACTCTTTGGCCAGTGACCTAAATCGGCACAGGCGCCAAAGTTTGGATGGCCTTTGATGGCGAGCAATACGGTATCAGGATTCCAGTAATGGCTCATCCCTTTCCAATGTTCATGTATGGCAACCTTTACGCCATAAGCTCCTGCAAGACTGTCAATGCTGTCCCACATATTTAATGGTGGCTCCGTGGTTACGAACTGTACCCCGAATTGTTTGGCAATATCAAATTGTTTTTTCCAGGAGAGAATAGTGGAATCTCCATTGATGTAAATGGATTCCATCTTCAGGCCCTTACTGGCGATCAATGCTTTTAATTTATCAACACCTGCAAGCGACAATAGCCCAACCAGTGTATCCTTTAATTCAGGGCCGGCTTTGTGAAAAGTATTGGGTTCAATATAAACTACACCGGCACTATCTACTTTATCCAGCGACTGCGGAAAATTAAAAGTGTGAAATGTCCACAGTGCAATACCAAATTTCCAGTCT
Organism: Ferruginibacter sp.; assembly: GCA_025352625.1. Taxonomy (GTDB): domain Bacteria; phylum Bacteroidota; class Bacteroidia; order Chitinophagales; family Chitinophagaceae; genus Ferruginibacter. Next base: position 22,784 of record JANXSR010000382.1, on the reverse strand, counting down.
TTCGACGGATCTACTGTTGATGCAGTGCTGGTACTGTCGGTAGTTTCGGCTGCAGTTTTTTGGGTGCCGTTGTTACAGGCTGCAAACAAAACGGTAAGCAATAACAAAGGCAAGATTGTTTTTTTCATATGTTGTTTTTTATTTTTTTTGAATGGTAAAGTTCTATCATTGTATTGAAACATAAAGGATTTTTTACCGCAACTTGTGTTACTTAATTGTTTCAATTATTTTGTTTCCACTGCTGCGACAGCAAATGGTTTCGACCCCATATGATATTGCCTTGAAGCTTTTATTGCAGCGCACTAAACTCATAACTACCCGATTGCAATTCATACACCGCCTTCCCTTTTTGAAACCTGATAAAGCGGATGCCTTTACTATTCGCAACTGGTTTGCCACTTTCTTTTATTGTTTTGATATCTGTTGCCGGAAAGTAAAGCGTGGCGGTTGTATTGGCCGGAACTGTTGCTGCGTAAATCAATTTTTTATTCTCCATTTTCCAACTGCTGCTGATTCTTCCGTAATCGGAATCATAATACCCTTTGGCCCAGGTCATCTGCCCTGTGGGATCGGGTTCTGGTTGCAGGATGAATTTTTTAAAGCCCGGCTCATCCCGTTGTATGCCCAACGAATAGGCCATCATCCACTGACCGATGGCACCAAATGAATAATGATTAAAAGAGTTCATCCCGTTGTTACCACCAAAGCCTTTGTCTGTGGTATAACCATTCAGGCGTTCCCAGATAGAAGTGGCACCCTGGTCAACCGCATACAACCAGGAAGGAAACTGGTTGTTTTGAAGCAGCTTATACGCCAGGTCGCTGTTGCCATAATCGGATAGTGATTTCGATATCCACGCTGTGCCGATAAAGCCGGTCATCAGGGAATAATTTGGACGTTCGATACCATCATCACCGGTGTTTTTTCTTTCAACGGCTTCTTTTAAATTCTTAACCATAAAAGGAATATTCTCTTCATTAAATGCATTGAGCGCTAACCCCACTGCGTATGCTGTTTGTACATCTGCCACCTTCCATTCCTGCTTCTCTCCTGATGAGCCAAACATGCCACCACCGATAAGCCCCATCGCTTTTTTATTGGCATTTACAAATGTCTTGTTGAAAAATGCTTTGCGTTCATCGTACAGTTTTTTAAACCTTGCTGCATCGGTTTTATTGTTAAGTATTGCTGCTGTTTTGGCCATTATGTCCAAATCAAAAATGTGATAGGCAGTTACCAGGAAGTCTGTACCCAACTGGTTATTTTGCGGACCGAGCCAATCGCCTAACTGCCTGTCGGTGCACAAGCCTGTTGTTTTATCAATGCAACTATCCAGGTAGTTGATGTAAGTCACCATAGCTGCATAATGCTCCTGTAACAAAGCAATATCATTGTATTGCTGGTACGTTTCCCATGCTACCGTGATGCCTGCACTTCCCCAGAGCAAGCCTCCAAAACCACCGCCCACAGGAGCCACATCTGTGAACTTTCCTTTGGGTGTTTGCACGTCACGCATGGCAAACATATGCCGTCTTAAAAACTGATCGGCATTGGAGAGATAGGTGGCGGTACGGGAGAAAACACTGATGTCACCCGACCAGCCCATGCGTTCGTTGCGCTGCGGACAATCGGTAGGAATAGTTAAAAAATTATCAACGTTCGACCAAACCAAATTCGACCATAACTTATTTACTTTTTCATTGGAAGTTGCGTAGTCTGAAGTTATTTTTTTGACAGAGCTGATACACAATCCCTGTACTGCTGCCAATGGCAACGCTTCATCCATACCACTGATTTCAATGTACTGATACCCATGCGATGTAAAATGCGGCTGCCATATTTGTTCGCCCTCCTTCATCACGTAAGTATCCTGACTTAATGCTGCCCGGTAATTCTCTGTCATTAATAAACCAACATTATCGCCCGATTCTTTCAGATCAGGATACAATACTTCAGCAACCCTCACCGTTAATTTTTGCCCGGCCTTACCATTTTTTATTTCAATTTTTGGAACACCCACAAAGTTCTGTCCCATGTTGTAAACGAATACGCCTTTGCTAACTTCTTTGACTGTTTTTGCGGTAAGCGTTTTGTATAAACCGGCGTTCTCTCCTATCTGCCCGGTCATCGCTAATTTATCATAGCTGATATTTTCTTTTTCTCCCATAAAACCTACAGCTCCCTCCCGGTAAGTCGTTCCATCCATCGGCACTTTTACTGCTGCTTTCCATTGGCTGTCATCATAGGTTGCAGTACTCCAGTTTTTAACCGCCGCTTCCTTTGTTGCATCATATACTTCGCCCATATCCAGGCTGCTGTAAACGACCGGTCCTTTGTTATAATACTTCCAGTTTTTATCACCGGAAGTGATGATATCTTTTGTACCATCTTCATAAGTAATTACAAGTTTGGCCAGTAATGACTGGCGGTCGCCGAAATGATTCCAGACCGTACCAAAGCTCAGCAAGCCGCTCCACCAACCTTCGCCCAGCATGGCACCCAGAGCATTTTGTCCGCTGTTGACCATACCGGTAACATCGTAAGTTTGATACAAGTGTGTAACATTGTATTGGGTTAATCCCGGGTTAAAATAATCTTCTCCTACCCGCTTGCCGTTCAGGTACACTTCATAAATACCACGAGCGGTAACATACAATCTTGCGGCTTCAATTTTTTTACTAGCGGTTGCAAAATTCGTCCGCAACATGGGCATTGCATTGTGACTTGGATTGGTTACTGCGAATACGCCCTTACTGCCGCCTGATAATTGATAGGCATTATTTTTTATAGAAAGGCCTGACGCAGGGTCAGCAGCAAACGATGCATAAATACCATCATACGCCGCCTTTGATAAGTCTTCCCCGAATAAGGTATTGGATGGCTTGCGAATGTTGGACACCACTACATTGGAGAAGGCCGCCTGTTGGCCTGCATCTACAGAAAAGCCCATATCGCAGAGCATTCCAAAAGTAATGTAATCACCCCCCGAACCCATCGGATTTAAATTTACAACAGCGCCTTTATCAAATGAGGGATAAGGCCTGGCGCCTGCTGATACCTTTTGTGGCTCAGTTACAAAAAATGAAAGGCTGTCATCCAGCATTACGGAGAGCTTGCCAAATTCGTCTTTGATGGCAATGCGGTGATTGCTGTTTTTATTGCTGCTGTTGATAAACTCCTTTTTTATATCGAAGGTTTTAAGCGGCTTCGAAGCTGTATCCTTTTGTGTATAGCCAGCCCGGTAAAAATGTAGTTTCGCCCTGCCGGTTGCCGTTCCGTCTACACCAGCTATATCCAGTTCAACTTTCAGATAGCTTTCATTTGGCCCGTTCTGCAACTGAAAAATATTTTTGTTTTTATCCATCAACCGTGGATCGTTGGCACCCAGTACAATGCTTGCTTTTGAACTACCTGGCGCTATTGCAAGTGTATATTTAAAATTAAACAAAGGCAGGTATTGGGAGTAGAGCACCAAATCTTCATTGCTTCCGCCAATCCATAAAGCGCCCTCCCACGCTGATAATGCGGGGTTCATCAATCCTGTCTCAAACCAGGAGCCTGCCTTTGCAGCAATTCCTTTTTGATCCCACACGGTCACCATCCAGTTATACTTTGTTGCGGCTTTTAATGGGCTACCAGCATATACAATTCCAAGTGCAGTACCAGCAGCGATTTTTTTTGAGTTCCACACAACACTGCCTTTTGAATCTTTTACTTCCAACTGGTAATTGGTTTGTATATAATTTCTTTGCCCCGCCGGTGCTATCATTTGCCAGCTAAAACGGGGCGCTTGTACGTCAATGCCTATCGGAGTTTTGGTGTATTCTACCAGGAGGTTGTCAATGACCGCCTGGGCTTTGGCAGCATTGATCATTAATAAACTGGAAACTATTAATAATGTAAGCAACATTATTTGCTTGCCCTTTGGAAATTTTTGATTCATATGGAGTGATGTTATTTTGTCAAAGTTATTTGTTGCGGGGTTAAAATTTAATAAAACAGAACATAGGCCCCGAAAGGACTATGTTCAAACGTGCTGTCTATGAAAAAATCATTCTATTTTAAGAGTGGATTCAATGCTACCTCAGATGTTGGGTAAGGAAAAAGTAAATTAATTGTTGCTAAAGCCATCGGCACTGGCGCATAACCAACAGGAAAATAATATCTCCGTGGATTGGCTTTTACTTTGACTCCATAGGCACTGATAACTGTTGTTGCTTTATCAGTACGTACCAAATCGAGCCATCGCTTATTTTCAAAAGCAAGCTCTACCCTTCTTTCATTTGCAATGGCATCAGGTAAATCAGCCTGACTTGCGGCAGTGCTGTTTGCCAAGCCTGCCCGCGCTCTAACCAGGTTATGACTTGTCAGAGCTTCGACTGTTTTATTTTTGTTAGTTCAATGCTTCTTCAAGCGCAATCAACTAATCATAAAACTCCGCATACTTATACTGCCTAATTCCAATCCTTCGTGAAAGTATTTGATCTGTTCATTTTTATTACTCAAACCAAGTGTATAAAGCATAGGTGTGTAATGGTCATGCGTGGGAATAGACATTTGCGCCGCTTTTCCAAACTTTTGATAATTAACAAGCGACATAAAATCTCCTTTGTCCAAATGATCTTTTACTATTTCATCAAATTCTATCGCCCAGTCATAGGCCTCACCTTGTGGTTTAATGGTGCCAAGATTGTGTACTATATTTCCGCTGCCAATTATCAATACGCCTTTCTCCCTTAATTTTTTCAATAGTTGCCCCAACTCATAATGAAACTGTGGTGGTTTACCATAATCTATTGATATTTGAAAAACCGGGATGTCCGCTTTAGGATATATATGTCTCAAAACAGTCCAGGCGCCGTGGTCAAGCCCCATACCGTTATCTTCATGAACAGGTATTTTTGAAGCTAAATTTTTTACTTCCTTTGCAAATTCCGGATGCCCTTTGGGCTCATATTTTACTTTATATAAAGCCTCGGGGAACCCACCGAAATCATAGATGGTTTTAGGGGCCGGGTTTACGGAAACAAAAGTCTTATCTGTAAGCCAATGTGCCGATACAACCGCAATCGCATTGGGTCTTGGTAAATCTTTGCCCAGCTTTTTAAGTGATTGGGTAAACTTATTATCATTTAATGCATTCATTGGTGTGCCATGGCCAATAAAGATTCCCGGCATCAAAGGGCTTTTTCCAAATCCGCTGGTAATATTATGCAGTTCCCGCAAGGTGAAACTGGAAGAGCTTAAAGCAATTAAAGAGGAGTTCTTTATGAAATTGCGACGATTCATTCCTGATAAATTTATGTTTGAAATTATGCCTCCTGACAGTCGTACTTAAAAAGGAATTATAACTTTTCAATTGACTTCCACATCTCAATTTCTTCGTTGAAACGGTTATTAATCACTTCTAATTTGGTGTCAATTCTCATAGTCGGCTTGTCTTTTAAATTATAAGCAGGCCATTCGGGAGCGCCCTTTGCCGAAGGCTTGCCCGTACGGGCAAAGTTTGTCCATAGTTCAGCAAAATTGTGTGATGCGATAAACCGCTCCGGTTTGTTACCTCCAAAAAAACTCGGCTTGGCTGGCGAACCATCTTTGGGAGCAAGTTCATTATTAAACTTGAATGAAATATCCATTGCGTGTGGAGTGCCCAATGGATAATCAGTACCGGGAATTTTCACTTCTGATTTATAGCCAAAGTTGTATAAATAAACAGGGGCGCCGCCTTGTTTAGCTTTCTTTTCAGCTATCTCAATAGAACCTAAGCCCATCATGGTGATGGAAGAAACAGCAACAAAAATATCGGGCGCCGAAGCAGCAGGCATTGCTTTGCGGTAGGATTCAATAATCGTATTTGTATCCTGCCCATATTGTGGTTCTAATTTTTTATGCAATCCATCAAAATCTATTTTAAATGTTTCAGTGTCTTTTCTCTCCCATGCAAAAAATGTGTACTCGTCTTCATTCCATCCTGTCAAAAGCGGTTTATTTCTTGATATTTCAGGAGCTGTCGGATCAAATGGATGGTAAGGCAATGCTTTGCCATCAACCACGGGACCAAAGCCACCAGCGTTTCTTCGCATCGCACCTTTATTTTTATTTTTTTCCTGGAAAGGGGGCACGAATGGAAGTTTTGCCTGCATACTTAATAATTCTGCGGCAGGTACCTCTAATAATTTTTTCCAGTTATTGACGGGTATATTCAATTCTTTCAATAACTGCAATGTGTTTTCATGAGCAGTTTCTTTATTCATCATTCGTACACCTGGTCCGCTTTCTATGGAAGCTTTATTAAAGTATGGTGCAGCCGAAGGCATTGCATAGAGACAAGAGGTTTTGGCTCCTCCGCCAGATTCGCCCCAAATCATCACATTATTTGGGTCGCCACCAAATTGGGCAATATTTTGATTCACCCACTTCAGGCCATCAACAATATCCAACATGCCGTTATTCCCCGAACCTTCATATTCTGAACCACCAATTTCATCAAGGTATACAAACCCCATTAAACCTAACCGGTGATTGGTTTGAACTACCACTACGTCGAAGTTGCGGGCCAGGTTAGCGCCATCCTGGTAGGCAGATCCGCCTGAACCGCCAACAAATCCACCACCGTGGTTATAAAACATAACCGGGCGCTTTTTATTATCATTGGCTGGTGTCCACACATTGAGGAATAAGCAGTCTTCAGACGGCGCAGGCTCATTGCCTCTTGGATTTTGTATTGCGGGCGCACCTAATGTTAAAGCATCTCTTAGACCAGTCCAGGGTTCAAGCTTCGCCGGACGGCGAAATCTTCTGTCGCCCGATGTTCTTCCTGCATAAGGAATGCCTCTAAATATATTAACACCTTCGTTCCTGGTGCCTCTTATTTTTCCATGTGTTATTTCAACTTCAACATAATCGTCAAACCTTCTGAATGAAGAAAAGACAGCGCCTGGAATTGATATTGCAGCAGTTGCCATTGACATCCTGCTCAAAAATTCTCTTCGGTTGGTTTTCACTTTTTTCTTTTTTTGATGAGGATAAATCGTTAGAGTTGTCTGACCAGGGATTATTAGTTCTTCATTTTTTGAGCGCCATCCCAATGCTCTGCAAGTTTTCCGTTTTCTATGCGAAACATATCAGACCATGTGGTAGTATATGTTTTTGTGCTGTCGGTTGGCTCGGGCAATTTTGCAGCAAAACTTATCACTACCAGGTCGCCTTCCGCAACAATGGCAACCACAGTCGCTTTTATTGTATCAACTATTGGTTGAGGTTTCGCAAATTTTGAAAACAGTTCTACAAATCCTTTTTTTCCGGTGGCAACAGTTGGATTATGCTGCATGTAGGTTTCGGCAAGATATTTATCAACCAGTTCTAAATGCCCGCCCTCTAAAATTTCCCGCCAGCAATCGTACACCAGTTTTTTATTGGCAGCAAGTTTAGGGTCGTTGCTTTGCAATAATGTTTTTTGACTTGCAAGCGGTACAACGGGCAACTGCGCAAAAATGCTATTTGAAAATAAAATAGTAACAATAGAAAATGTAATGAGATTTTTATTCATAAATACAATTATTTAGAAGCTATTTAAAAAAATTATTTTTTTTAAATAGCTTCTTTTTGACATTATTGATCATCCAACATGCAACTATTTGTTCAGTTCCACATTGGCATCTATTTCCACCTCATCGCTTACCACTCCTGTAGGAAAATCAGCGCCCACACCAAAATCTTTGCGCTTAATATTTGCTTTTATTCTAAAACCTGCAACTGTTTTTTTATTCATTGGGTTTTGAAAAGTACCGTTGAAAACTACATTTAATTCTACAGGTTTGGTAACACCATGTATGGTAAGGTTTCCTTTCAGCTTATAATTTTTTGTGTCAATTTTTGTAAAAGAAGTGCTCTTAAAAGTGAGTTTTGGAAATTTTGCCGCATCAAAAAAACCAGGGCCTTTCAAATCGTTATCCCTGTAATCATTATCTGTATTAACGCTGCTGATGTCTGCAGACAGTTCAATCACCGCATCGGTAAAATCATCTTTGGATGATGTAATGGAAACATCGAAGCTTTTAAATTTCCCTTCAACATCGCTTACCATCAAATGGGTTACATTAAAACTAAGCCTGGAATGTGCCTTGTCCATTGTCCAGCCCTGTGCAAAAGTAGAGAGCGCAGCAAATATGATTGCTGCTGTGAGTGTGATTTTTTTCATTGTTTGTTTTTTGTTTAAATTTTTTTTTAAGTTTAATGTAAAAATGCTATCATCAACAGTCAAAAACATTGAACAAGTTCAATAAATAAAAACGGATTATTTTTTTAAATAAATATTAACTTTTCCCTGCCATCCGATTACATGCTGATAATATTTTTTCCAGCCTTCAATGCATAGCTTTTGCCTTTCCATATAAACCGGCCAGTAATTTTTTCGGGAAGATTTATTACGGCATTGATTTTTCCATTGGAAGCTTTGTATTGTACAGATATTTTTCCGCCAGTTGGCGGATGTGGTATTTCGCCACCGATATTACTTATTGATCCAAGATGCGGTTCTATTTTCACTTTGGTAAATCCGGGTGCGTCACTATCTATTCCCAGAATTGTTCTGTAAAACTCAATATTGGGGCTTGCACCCCATGCATGACAATCAGATCTTGTGTTTGCCAAATCTGATGTTTCAGCCCATGTTGTTAAACCCATTTGAATATTTTCACGCCACTTATCCAGCCATTTTAAATAATCATTACCTAACCCTGCTTTTATTAAAGCCTGGTGCAAATAATATTTGAAATAAATAGAAGCAGGCGCCAGATTTGGGTTGTTAAGTAATTGCTTAGAAAGTTCTGATATATCTGATTGGCCCACAACGCCGGTTAGTATTGCCAAAGCATTTGCATGTTGGGAGAAGACATCTTTTTCTTCACGATCGGCAAAAAGTTTTTTCTCTTTATCCCAATATTTTTCAACAATAGTTTTCTTTAACTGATCAATTGATTTTTGGTATTCGGCTGCTATGACAGGCATTCCTGATGTTGTTTCCAAATCGGCTGCTACCTGGTATGCCCAGAGCAATTGTAAATCCAGTATGGCGGAAGTACCGTTTGCACCCATCGGGCCAACGCCAAGTTTCCATTCAGTATTTTTATCAACCCAATCAGTGAACATCCACTGCGGTACATTTTTTAAAGAGCCATCCCGTTGCTGATAATTTTTAAAATAGCCGAGGATTTCCCTTGTGCCACTTACTTTGCTTTTGACAAATAACGCATCAGACCCATAACGGCTGTAATCATGCAGCAATCCAATATACCATAATGAAAATGTAGGAATATACTGCGGGGTATAAGAAGGATGGCGGCTTAAGGTAACACCTTCGGGCTGTCTTGAAAAGTCCATTAAATTAATTGCATTCTTAACCATGCGTTCATCGCCACTGTTGTATAAAGTAACCAGTGCCTGTATACGGGCATCGCCTATATATTGCAACTGCTCATAGTACGGGCAGTCCATATAGGTTTCCGTGGCGCAAAGACGTGCCGTACGCCAGCCAATGTCTAATATTTTATTGATCTCTTCACCAGCACCGGAAACGGATGCTTTCAATTGAAATGGATAGCCTGTAAACGTTCCATAAAAATCTTTTATAACCAATGGTTCGCTTTGTGTAATAATTTTTAGCTGAACATACCGGTAAGTACGGAATGTTAATGCTGTAAATTTTTGATCACTTGTACCATCAGAAACCAGGCTGTCTGTGCGTCCGAAGAATTGCATTCCTTTGGTTTCATTTCTATTTCCCTTAACAGGAAATTTTGCATACATTGTTTCAGCGTAGCTTATACTTATTGCAGCATTTTTCCCACCACTGAAAAACAGGTTGGGATAGGCATTTGTTAAATGCGCCTGGTCTAATATGATTGTAATGGCAGACGATGCAGGAATTGTAAATTCTTTTTGCTGTGCAGGAAATTCACCAGGCAAATTAATGCCACCAGTTGCGTCAATCAATTTTGCCAAACGTTCATCTTTTAATTCCATTTGGGGTATAGCTGACGGCACAAGCATCCAGCCATTCGTAGTTCCGTAAGCTCCTAAAATGTTTTTTGGCAAACCATTAAATAGCTGCTTCGCTTTTTGCCAACTGTTATCATCAAAATTTTCGTTTTGCCATAATTTGGGATGAAGTGCCATGTTACGGATTTCACCGGCCCCGGGCACATAATATGTTTGAGCATTAAACCTCAATGGCGCATAACTGCTGTCACGAATGCATTTCCAGGAATTATTTGTATTTACAGCAGACTCATTACTGGTTGCACCCTGCAGAATAAAACCTGTCGTGAAAGTAATTTGAGCTTCGGGTTTCCATTCGCCTTCATTCCAAACCTGTGCTGCTAAAATATTCTTACCGGCTTTCAGGTAAGGAGCTATATCTACCGTTTCAAAATTCCAATGGCTTAAATCTCCCCTCGCCGGGCCTAATGAAACCAGTTTTTCATTTACAAATAATTTATACCGGTTATCGGCAGAAACATGAATAATAAATGTTGCCGGTTTAGTATTTAACTCAACTGTTTTGCGAAATAAATAAACACCATATCCATCGGTTGATTCATTGGGAACTGCAATCCAGGATGCCGGCCATCTTTTTTGCAGGATAGCCGGATCAATTGTTTGGGCATTTGCAACAAATGACAGCAGCAAACAAAATATACTTATTGCTATTTTAAATTTTTGAATCATTTGTGTAAGTTATTTTTTTTGTTTTAAAGTTTAGATTATTACCGTGCTGTAAAAAGTCTCCTGTAGAAACAGGAGACTTTTTACATTAACTGCTGCTTAGGTCTATTTTAAAAATGCGGACTTAACAATGCCTCGCTTGCTGGAAGCGGAAACGTCAGGTCAATTTTTGTAAATGAGGCCGAAACCGGAGTAAAACCTGCAGGGTAATAATAAGCTACAGGATTTGCTTTTACCCTTTGTCCGAATGCTGTTATAACTTCTACAGCTTTGCCTGTACGTACCAGGTCTGTCCAGCGTTTGTTTTCGAAAGCCAGCTCAACCCTCCTCTCCTTTGAAATTGCATCTCTCATTTCACCCTGACCAGAAGCAGTTGCGTTTGCCAGCCCTGCACGTGTTCTTACCTGGTTAAGATAAGGCAATGCGTCTGATGATTTGCCCTGCTCATTTAATGCTTCTGCCAGCAGCAAGTAAACTTCTGCATAGCGGTAAACCGGCCAATTGTCATTTGTAATGCCAAAGGTTAAATGCGGATGTAAATATTTTAGAACAAATGGATAAGTTTTTCCGCCTGCTGCGCCATAGCCAATAGAAGCCGCTTTTCTTTTATCACCTGATTCATACGCAGCAATTATATCCGGCGTAGGAATGTTAAAACCTTCAACGCTGAGCACCTGGATATTTGCGGGTGCAACTCCGTAAGTGGTCATCAGGGTTGTAACCTCCGCAGCAGATATTGGTTGTGGCAGCATAGCATAAATAAAGTTGCTGGCATAACCTTCAGTGCCTTCACGAAATTGAATTTCAAAAACAGATTCATTATTATTTTTATTGGCGGGGTCGAATGCCGCCGCATAATTGGGAAGAAGATTGTACTGATTGGAGCTTACAACTTCTTTAAGAACTGTTTCAGCCAATGCATATTTTTTCTGCACTAGATAAACATTTCCCATTAATGTTTTGGCAGCCCCGGATGTGGCCCGGCCGGATTCCTGTACAGACTTGGTTGGCAATAGCGTAGCTGCTTGCCCGGCATCTGCAATAATCTGGTTATATATGCTGTCAACACTTGACAAAGGAAGGGCCGCTTCAGAAAACGATGCGACTGGTGTAAGGTGCAGGGGGACTTTACCAAAATACTGTACCAGGTCGAAATAGGAAAATGCCCTGAGAAAAAGTGCCTGCCCTTTCAGGTTGCTTTTTACTGCAGCATCAAAATCAACGCCATCTATCTGTGCCAAAATCTCGTTTGCCCTTGCTATTATAAGATAATTTGAAGTGTACTTACTAGTAGCAATAAGACTGGCCGGATCATAAATAAAATCCCCAATTTGTTCCTGGTCTATTGTGGCACGAAAGTTAGGATTTAAAATATAATGGGTGTTGTCGGAATGCATTTCTCCCATAAAGTATGCACTGCTGCCATTATTAGCCCCGCTGTTATATAGCGTACGCAACGGTGCATAAGCACCATTAACAGCTTTTTCAAAATCACCCTGGGTTTTAAAAAATGTAGCTGACGTCAGATTGGTTTCTGATGGTCTTTCAAGAAAGCCTTTTTTGCAAGAACTTACCCCAATCATCAATAGTCCTGCGAATAATATGTAATGTTTCATAATTTATTTTTTTTATTGTATCAAAAAAGTCTTTATCACAATCCCACGTTTACCCCGAATGAATAAGTTCTCGGCACGGGGTATGTACCCCAATCCATCCCAAGGTTTAGTGTACTTCCATTTGTACCATTTGCAGTTGTACTTACTTCAGGATTTGAACCTCTGTAATTGGTGAAGACATGGGCCTGCTGCACACTGGCATATAGCCTTAGACTGTGCAGAACTTTACTGTTTTTAAGCGGAACATTGTACCCAAGGGTAATATTTTTGATAGTAAAGAAATTGGCCTTGCTTATAAAACGGGTGCTAAACCAATCCCGTTCCATAAAAGTGGCTGAAGTTGTTTTGCCAAATAGCCCTTTGCCGGGGTTTGAAGGAGATCTCCACCTGTCCTTTACAGCTTTTTGTACGTTAAATACACCATCAAGATTAGTGGAGCCCTGATCTGTCATTACCGCTACATCATTACCATGGGAACCGGAACCAACAATGGTAAGGTCAAAGTTTTTGTAAGAAAATGAATTGGTAATACCATAAATATATTTTGGAAATGGATTTCCAATAAATGTCCGGTCATCATTATCTCCGCCATAGGTTACTTTGCCATCACCATTCACATCTCTGAATTTAGCTGTGCCTACCTCAGAAGCTGTTGCTTTTGGTGATTTATCAAAATCCCCCTGATTAACATACACGCCATCCTGAATTAATCCCCAGAACTGGCCTATTCTCTGACCAACCATAGTAATGGTTTGAAAGTTTCCAAAACCACCATAGAGACGGTCAATACCTTCTGATAATTTCACGACTTTGTTGTCGTTGAAAGAAATATTGAAATCTGTATTCCATTTAAAGCTGCCGGTAATATTTTTGGAACTTACAGTAAACTCATGGCCCCAAAATTTCAACTCACCAATATTTCCGTTAAAGTTGGTAAAACCAGACTCCTGCGGCACGCCTACATTATAAAGAAGGTTAGTGGTTTTCTTTGTGTAATAATCATACGCAATATTCAGCCGGTTTTTGAAAAGGCCAAGGTCTATACCAAAATCAAATTGCCTGGTTGTTTCCCATCCAAGATTGCTATTACCCAAAGTTACAACACTGGCACCCGGAGCAACAGAAGAACCAAAAATAGCATTCGTTGTAGTGTTTACAGTTGCATACTGTGTATAGTTTCCTATGTTATTATTACCTATTACACCATAACTTGCCCTGAGCTTCAAAAGTGATACAGACTTTACCGGTGCCATAAAACTTTCATCAGACACCAGCCATCCGGCGGAAACAGAAGGAAAATTACCCCATCGGTTGTTAGCGCCAAATCTCGATGAACCATCACGGCGAATAGCTGCAGTAAACAAATATTTGCTTGCATAATTATAACTGATACGGCCTATAAAAGAAGTTAAGCTCCATTCCTGAATATCGCTGAAAGACTGTGTCCGGTCTATATTTATCGCCGATTGTATTGTTCTTATCCTGTCATCCGGAAAATCTGTTAGTCTTAATTGTTCTGCTTCACTCCTGAATTTTTGCGTAGTGTAGCCACCCAGTGCTTCAAAATTATGTTCGTTATATGATTTCTTGTACGTGATAATATTCTCATTCAGCCAGGAATAAAAATGATCATTCCGGCGAATAGATGTTGCAGGACCTGGAGGTGGGGCAACAAAAGTTAATGATGCTGTAGAGGGCTTAAAGTTGAGGAACGATGAACCACCAATATCAGCATTAATGGTTGATTTAAAACTAAGCCCTTTTATTGGCGAATACTCAACGTATGCGTTCGATATTAACCGGCTTGTTTTAGTCTCATTGGTAACCTCCTTTAACGCCCTGTAATAATTGGGCGTGGCAAATGCACTAACACCCGGTACAGTTGCAGTTAACGGTAAGCTTCCATCACTGTTTTTGTATGGCAATGTAGGCCAGACTAAGAGTGAATTATTAAGGATACCGCCAGCAGAAGGATCTAAGAAAGAGGCATAAAATGCCCCATCAGAACTTGGCGTATTATCAATGGAATACGAGGGTGCTGCATTAAACCCTACCTTAATTTTATCGGATACCTTATATTCGGAATTCAGGCGGAGTGAAAACCGCTTAAAGTCTGAATTACGAAGTACGCCATCCTGTTGAAAAAAACCTGCTACAACTGACGAAGAGAATCTGTCCCTTGAGGTATTTATTGAAACACTATAGTTCTGAACTGGTGCAGTCTGCAACATGCCATCATACCAGTTATATCCTTTACCATATTGTGAAGGGTTTTGAAACACTGATGGAACAGCAAGCCCCAAATCTTCGTACGATTCTTTTTTGAACTGTGCAAACTCTTGTCCATTCATCATTTGAGGTCTTCCTTTTTGAGGTACCTCCTGCACACCATAAAAAGCATTTACTCCTATATTTGTTTGTCCCGATTTCCCCATTTTAGTAGTTATCAGAACAACCCCGTTAGCTGCCCTTGAACCATATAGCGAAGTGGATGCAGCATCTTTTAATACAGAAATAGCTTCAATCTCATCAGGGTTGATATTGCTTATATTACCAACAATAGGAAAACCATCCACAACATACAAAGGATCACTTCCTGCCAATATGGAGGCTTGTCCCCGGATGCGTACCTGCATCCCCTGCCCCGGTTTGCCCGTAGTTTGATTGATTTGTACGCCAGCCAGTTTCCCCTGTAATTTTTGAGTAATCTGTGGCGCAGGAATATCCTGCAATTCCTTTGCATTTAACGTTTGAACAGCTCCTGTTGATGTTTTTTTAGTTAATGTACCATAAGCTACCACAACCACTTCGCCTATTGCAGCAGCCTGTGAGGTCAATTGTACATCGAAACGCTGCTGACCTTTTACAGAAAGCTCCCGTTTGGCAAAACCTACAGAGCTAAATATAAGCACCCCATTATCCGGTACAGTAATACTGAAGCTGCCGTCTACAGCCGAATTGGTCCCCGAAGAAGAACCTTTTAGCATGATACTAACGTCCTGCAATGGCTGTCCTTTATCATCTTTTACAATGCCGGATACCGTTTTGTTTTGTGCAAACAAAACGTTGGTTGATAATAAAAGAAGAAGGAACGAAAACCGGAGCAGTACCTTTTTACAAAAGCATTTTCTTTTCATAACAAGCAATTTAATTTTAGAATAATATATGGCATTTTTACATTCAGTAATTTCTACTTATTTTATTTAGTATTTTGTACTGATTGTAAATTTAAATGCAAAATAAAATGATATTTTTTTTTAACCATCCTGTGCTGTATGCACCCTGTATTTTAAAATATTTAGATAAACAACTAAATTCGTGAGATGAACACACCAACACCATTCTTTTCGGATTCGGCCAGCTTGCCATTAACTTGCCTTCCGCATATCTCAGTAGATTGTATTATACTGGGTTATCATGATAAACAAATGAAAATATTATGTTCTGAAGTTATTGGAATGCCCAGGATGAAGCTACCAGGTGGCTTTGTTCAAAAAAATGAAAATGTAGACGATGCCGCTTACAGGATACTGGAAGAAAGAACGGGTTTAAAAGGAGTTTTTCTGAAACAATTCAAAACCTATGGTGATAAAAACCGCACAGTGGGACAGACCGCCAATTTTAAACACTTACTCCAAAAACAGAAAGTAAACCCCACAACAATAAAATGGATTTTAGATAGGTTTATATCAGTGGCTTATTATGCACTCACGGAATATAGTAAAGTAACCCTCAAAAATAATTTCAATGACAGCGAAAGCTGTTGGTATGATATACACGATTTCCCATCTCTAATAATTGACCATGAAGATATGGTGAGAGATGCACAAAAAATTTTACAGTTGCAAATCCATAACGAGCCAATTGGCTATAACTTATTACCCGATAAATTTACGCTGCCTGAGTTGCAGGCTTTATATGAAGCTATATTGGATAAAAAATTGGACCAGCGAAACTTTACAAAAAAATTAATGTCACTCGATATTATAAGAAAGTTAGACAAGAAAAAACATATAGGTGCACACCGTTCTCCATCCCTGTATAAGTTCAATAAACGCAATTACGATAAAGCCTTGAATGATGGAGTTATATTGGCTTTCTAATGATTTTTTTTATAAAATACTGCACATGGCTTCTGAAAATATTTATAGTCTTATTACCATTGATGAATACGCTGTTACACCAAAGTATGTGCAGCTTACCAACTCCATTGTAAAAGCAATTGAAAAGGGAAAGCTTGAAAAAAATTACCTGCTACCATCCATAAATGACCTGAGTTTTGAATTAGACATTTCCCGTGATACAGCAGAAAAAGCTTATAAGCATTTAAAGAGATTAGGCGTGATTGGATCAGTACCAGGCAAGGGATACTTTATCAGCAATACAGATGTAAAACAACCCATCAAAATATTTTTGCTGTTTAACAAACTGAGCACGCATAAAAAAATTATGTATGATGCTTTTGTTGCCAGCATCGGTAAAGATGCGGTAATTGATTTTTATATTTATAACAATGATTTCGCATTGTTCAGAAAACTACTTACCAATAAAAGAGATGACTATACCAACTACGTAATCATTCCTCATTTTTTAGAAGGGGGAGATAAAGCACATGAAATTATTAATACAATACCTAAAGAAAAACTACTCCTTCTTGATCAGCTATTACCCGGCGTAAACGGAGCGTTTGCTGCCGTGTATGAAGACTTTGAAAAAGATATTTATGATGCGCTGGAACAGATGGTGGAGCAATTGAGCAGGTACCAAACCATCAAGATTATTTTCCCTGATTATACCTATCATCCCAAACAAATACTGGAAGGTTTTTACCGGTTCTGCAATCAATATGCGTTTAATTATGAAGTAATTTCCAAAGTGAAAAAAGCCACCATTTCCGAAGGAGAAGTTTTTATAAGCCTGATGGAGGATGACCTGGTGTTGCTGATAGAAAAGATCATTGAAACAAAGCTGGAAGTAGGTAAACAGGTGGGTGTAATTTCTTACAACGAAACGCCCCTCAAAAAAATCATCCTCAATGGCATCACTACCATCTCAACTGACTTTCATTTAATGGGCGAAAAAGCGGCGCAGTTAATTCTTGAGAAATCCACGGAGCATATTGCGGCTCCTTTTCATTTAACACTCAGGGCATCTTTATAAGTATATCCCAACAAATAGCTAAAAATAAAAAGGAGGTCGCAGCATTAATAAATAAAGTGCTTAGGATTCGTTTTAACGACTTCGGTTCTCCATCAGGAATACAACAAAACTTTCAAAAAGTTTTGTTGTGAGACAACCGCCCTTTTTTATATTTTTTTAAAAACTTTTTATTCTTCTGTACTTAATCCTGCTGTAAGAAATTCTCTGTTTAACCTGGCAATATTACTAACAGAAATTCCTTTAGGACATTCAACTTCGCAAGCATACGTATTAGTACAATTACCAAAATTTTCTTTATCCATTTGAGCTACCATATTCAATACCCTTGATTCTCTTTCAGGCTGCCCTTGTGGTAGTTGCGCCAGTTGTGCAACTTTAGCACTTACAAAAAGCATGGCACTACTATTTTTACAGGTTGCAACACATGCACCACACCCAATACAGGCTGCAGCCATAAAAGCATTGTCTGCGTCTTTTTTATCAATAGGTAATGAGTTGGCATCTACTGCATTACCAGTATTAACTGAAATATAACCACCGGCCTGGATAATCCTGTCAAATGCACTTCTGTCAACCATCAAATCTTTTATTACCGGAAAAGCTTTGCTGCGCCATGGCTCCACTACAATAGTATCACCGTCTTTAAATGCACGCATGTGCAACTGGCAGGTTGTGTTATTTGTCCAGGGACCATGTGCTCTTCCGTTGATATGCATACTGCATTGTCCACATATACCTTCACGGCAATCATGATCAAATGCAATCGGATCGTCACCGGCTACAATGAGCTGCTCATTTAAAACATCAAACATTTCAAGGAACGACATTTCAGAAGAAATATCTTTAACCTGGTAAGATTCCATTGATCCTGCTGACTGGTTATTTTTTTGACGCCAAACTTTCAACGTCAGATTCATATTGTAATGTTCCATATAATTATTGCTCTATGTTAAATGTATTAAACCGTAACTATAAATAAATGACCTTCTACTAAATTATCCCTAACACCTATGCCCGTTAAGATTGAAATTTTATTTGTAACTCCGCTGGCTTGGTTTAACAATCTCAAAATTAAGCGGCTCTTTATTCAACTGCCAGTTACTCTCTCCTTTAAATTCCCAGGCCGAAACATAACTAAAGTTTACATCATCCCTTTTTGCCTCACCGTCATCTGTTTGAGATTCTTCCCTGAAATGACCGCCACAACTTTCATTTCTATCCAGCGCATCTTTACACATCAATTCGCCCAGTTCAATAAAATCTGCCACCCTTCCTGCTTTGTCCAGTTCGGGGTTCATTGAATTTATTTCGCCTGGTATTTTAACATCACTCCAAAACTCTTTTTTCAATTCCTGAATTTCAACAATGGCTTCCTGCAGCCCTTTTGCATTTCTTGCCATGCCGCATTTTTCCCACATTATTTTTCCTAAACGTTTATGAAAACTTTCCACAGTTTTGGTACCCTTAATATTCATCAGTGTGTTAATTCTTTCTCTTACCGCTTTCTCGGTGGCTTCAAATGCCGGATGTGTGGTAGGTATACTTGCAGTACTGATATCATCTGCAAGATAATTACCCAACGTGTATGGAATAACAAAATAACCATCGGCCAATCCCTGCATTAATGCGGATGCCCCAAGCCTGTTGGCTCCATGATCGCTAAAGTTGGCCTCTCCCATTGCATACAACCCTTTAACGGTGGTTTGCAATTCATAATCTACCCATAACCCTCCCATGGTGTAATGCACAGCAGGATAAATACGCATGGGCATTTCGTATGGATTTTCACCTGTAATCTTATCATACATTTCAAAAAGATTACCATATTTTTCTTCCACAACTGCTTTGCCTAATTTAATGGCATCTTCCACCGAACCATTCGTTATACCTTGCTTTCCCTGTTCAGTTTTACCATATCTAACTATTGCATCTTTAAAATCAAGGTATACAGCCAGCTTGGTAGTGCCTACACCGTACCCTTCATCACATCTTTCCTTTGCTGCTCTTGATGCAACATCTCGTGGTACAAGGTTACCAAATGCAGGGTATCTTCTTTCCAGGTAATAATCTCTTTCTTCTTCCGGTATATCAATTGCTTTACGATTGTCATCTTTCTTTTTAGGTACCCAAATACGGCCATCATTACGTAAACTTTCACTCATCAACGTAAGCTTACTTTGATATTCACCACTTACAGGAATACAGGTTGGATGTATTTGAGTAAAACATGGGTTACCAAAAAAGGCACCCTTTTTATGAGCCTTCCATGCCGCAGTAACATTACTACCCATGGCATTGGTACTTAAGTAAAATACATTACCATAACCGCCTGTACATAACAGTACTGCATGGCCGAAATGTTTTTCAAGTTCTCCGGTTACTAAATTTCTTGCTATTATTCCTCTTGCCTTATCATCTATTAATACAACATCCAGCATTTCATGACGGGCATACATGGTAACATTGCCCAAAGCAATCTGTCTTTCCAATGCACTGTAAGCGCCCAATAATAGTTGCTGCCCTGTTTGACCGGCAGCGTAAAAAGTACGCTGTACCTGGGTTCCGCCAAAACTACGGTTACTTAACAGGCCGCCATATTCTCTTGCAAAAGGAACTCCCTGCGCAACACATTGGTCAATGATAGCACTGCTTACTTCTGCAAGACGATGCACATTGGCTTCCCTTGCCCTATAATCACCCCCTTTTACTGTATCGTAAAATAAACGAAAAACGGAGTCTCCATCATTTTGATAATTCTTAGCTGCATTAATACCTCCCTGGGCAGCAATACTGTGTGCCCTGCGTGGACTATCCTGAAAACAAAATGCTTTTACTTTATACCCCATTTCGCCCAGTGATGCCGCGGCAGAAGCTCCTGCCAAACCGGTTCCTACAACAATAATTTCAAGCTTACGCTTATTGGCTGGATTTACAAGTTTCACATGCCCTTTATAATCGTTCCACTTTTCATTCATTTCACCGGCAGGAATTTTTGAATCGAAAGACATAATAATGTTGATTAGATGATTAGTAAAACTATTTAAGCGTTTTTAAAAAAGACAATTTTGTAAAGGGCATTTGTATTATTACTCAGCATCGTTGTGTCACTCAATTGTACAGTTAGTTGTTTATTGATCTGTGTTTAAGCAACTGCCATTAAGCAATCCAATGTAAATAAATAGCAACCGGCATTGCTGCAAATAAAACACAAATAACTATTGAATAAACAATACCAGCCCCTTTAATAATGGGCGTATATCGTTTGTGATTGATACCAAATGTTTGAAATGCACTTTGAAACCCATGTACCAAATGCCAACACAAGGATATAACACCAAGGATATAAACAATCACAATTAATAAATTGTTTTGAAATACCAATTGCATTTCCGCATATAAATTATGTACTTCCTCATTGTTATAGGTACCGAGTGTTGTTTCAGCCAGCGGCCTGATATTTGCCATTCCGCCAAATCTTGAAGGTGTCCAGAAATGATATAAATGCAGAATAAGGAAGATTAAAATTAATGTACCCAATAAGCCCATACTGCGGCTGTACCATTTACTATTACTGCTTGCATTGTTCACCCTATATTTTACCGGCCTCGCTTTATTATTTTGTCCCCAAAGTGATAATCCCTGAACAATATGCATCAATAAAAATACAAACAAACCTATCTCGGCGGTTCTAATGATTAAATTAGCGCCCATAAAATGCCCCCAGTGATTAAACGTTTCTCCGCCGTCATTAAAAAAAATCATGGAGTTGATAGCGCAATGGACAATTAAAAAAGTAATGAGAAAAAAACCGGTAAGGCCCATAATTAATTTCTTGCCGATAGAAGAATTAAAGAATAATTTCCAGGTCATATAGCGTTGGTTAATTTTGAATATTGCAAAAGTACGTCAGTAACAGTATTTTATTAAAAAATTTTGTTCCTTCTTGCATAATTTTAATTTATATAATTAAAAAGGTAGTTTAAAATAAACTGCTAATAGTGTCTGATGAAAAGTTACAGAGCAATTTTTTGATGTTGTATAGTTTTTTCACAGTCTGACTTTAGGACTTTGTGCAGGATGGAAATTAGGGCTCCTTATTTTTAAAGTTAACAATTTTATCAACTTTTAAGTGGCCGATTTTTGGGGGAGCTAACAGATTTACCATTGTAATAATAAACACCTGAATCAGTAGAAGCGAACCAAAGGTTTCCACGCCGATCTTTCAGAACATCCCAGAACCTGCGTGAACCTACTTTACTTGTGAGATTAGTAAAAGATGTTCCATCGTATCGAAACACGCATAAGTAAGAAGCAATCAAAATGTTTCCGTTCCTATCTTACTTTACATTCCGAACCATACTCATAGGCACCTTTGAGGTGGCCGTCTCTTTAAGTTGAGACTCGGAGTATCCTTCTCCACTGGACTTGATATTATCTTGTGGTTGGTTTGTTTGGTTTTGTCAACAGGAGGTGTGAAAAGCTACCATCAGGAACAAAGTATAGACGGGAAGATTTTTTATCGTTTTTATTTTTTAAGAATTTAAAAAAACTAAAAGTTTTTGTTGAGTTTGGAATTTTTCAACATCCACCCTTGCCGGGTATGGCATAGATCACATAGATCACTTTGCCTGAAACAAATAAATTGAAGATCTTATTTTCTACAGCAGGAAGTAGCAGTTTCCATGTTTTTCCCTTGTCTAATGATCTGAAAATGCCGTCCTTATGAACACAAACGAAGTTTTCACCAAGCTGGATAATTGAAGTCCCGAAGGCTTTCACAGTAGGGCGATCATTCCAGGTCCGCCATATTGAATCCATAACAACTCTGTTGCCGGCATTATTGGGCTGCCAGGTTCTACCGCCATCATAGGATGTCCTTATCCCCCTGGGATTCGACGCTGAAGTAGAAGTCATAGCAGCGAATCCACCTTTGATCTGTTTTACATCCCAAGCCTCACTGCTATCACTGATATCACTAATCACCGGCGCCCAGTTTTCGCCATTATCGGTCGATCTTATCATCCTTCTCCAATTGGTCGCCAGCAGTACGCCATCCAACTCTGCCATATGCCCTACCAGGGTTCCGGCATAAACATGTTTCCAGGTTGCTCCATTGTCATCAGTTTTAAAAAAGCCTTTTTGGGTGCCGATGAAAATTGTACCTCCGGCAGTTTCAAAAGCGCTGCGTACTACTGGTATCTGAAAAGTGTCGAATACCGGCGACCATACACTCGTTCCGTTTGTTTTTTTCACATTTACAGCCCAGTAATTGTAGGCAACTAT
>JANXSR010000239.1 GCA_025352625.1 Ferruginibacter sp. | reverse complement strand
TAAGATTATTCAGATTCAAAAGGGTACTGCAAATCCAAAAAAACAACCAGGTAATGCCAATCCTAAAAACGCTAAAACATTATCCTGAGAAAAACGGTGAAAATAGGTTGAGCAAACCATACATCATTCAGCTATAAGTATGGTTATAAAAAAAGGCGGCCTGTTGCCAGACCACCTTTTTAAACTAAATAATATTGATTTGTAATTAAGCCAGATCGAATCTGTCAAGGTTCATCACCTTAATCCATGCGGCAACAAAATCATGTACAAATTGCTCCTGAGAATCTTCACAGCCATACACTTCGGCAAGTGCCCGAAGCTCTGAGTTAGAACCTAAGATAAGATCTACACGGGTACCTGTCCATTTGCGTTCACCTGTTTTACGGTCACGGCCTTCAAAAATGTTTTGAGCATCTGAAGTAGCCTGCCATTGTGTGCCTAAATCGAGCAGGTTCACAAAGAAGTCATTAGTAAGTGCATCCCTGCGATTTGTGAATACACCATGTTGAGACTGATCGAAGTTAGTGTTCAGCACCCGCATACCGCCCACAAGCACTGTCATTTCAGGTGCGGTTAGGGTTAACAGTTGTGCCTTGTCTACCAGCAGTTCTTCTGCTGATGCAGTATGTTTGGTTTTTAAATAGTTGCGGAATCCATCTGCATTTGGTTCGAGGACGTCGAACGATTCAACATCTGTTTGCTCTGGAGATGCATCGGCACGTCCTGGTGTAAATGGTACCATCACCCCAAGACCTGCATTTTTTGCTGCCTCCTCAATCGCTGCACATCCAGCCAACACGATTAAATCAGCCAGTGAAACCATTTTACCGCCAGACTGAGCGCTATTGAATTCTTGTTGAATGCCCTCGAGCGTACCCAATACATTTGCCAGTTGAGCCGGATTGTTAACTTCCCAATCTTTTTGCGGGGCCAGCCGAATGCGTGCGCCGTTGGCGCCGCCACGTTTATCAGAGCCACGGAACGTGGATGCAGAAGCCCATGCGGTTGACACCAACTGAGAAACAGAAAGTCCTGAAGCAAGTACCTTACTCTTCAGCGTAGCAATGTCCTCATCGTTAATTAGTGCATGCGTAACTGCTGGAATAGGATCTTGCCAAATCAATTCTTCTACAGGTACTTCAGTGCCGTGATAACGGATACGGGGCCCCATATCACGGTGAGTTAATTTAAACCATGCCCGGGCAAAAGCATCAGCGAATTGATCAGGATTTTCGAAAAAGTGTCTTGAGATTTTTTCGTAGACAGGATCTGCTCTTAATGCAATATCTGTAGTAAGCATAAATGGCGCATGCCGTTTTGATGGATCATGTGCATCGGGTACTGTACCAGCGCCTGCGCCATCCTTTGGTTTCCATTGTTGAGCACCTGCCGGGCTTTTGGTAAGTTCCCATTCGTAGCCAAAAAGATTCTCAAAGTAATTGTTGCTCCACTTTGTTGGCGTAGTGGTCCATGCACCTTCGAGGCCACTTGTAATTGTGTCGCCCGCATTACCGCTGCCGAATGTATTTTTCCATCCAAGGCTTTGCTCTTCAATGCCTGCCGCCGCAGGTTCCTTACTAACATATTTACCTGGGTCCGCAGCACCATGGGTTTTACCAAAGGTATGTCCGCCGGCAATTAATGCAACTGTTTCTTCGTCATTCATCGCCATGCGACCAAAGGTTTCACGTATATCACGGGCTGATGCAGCCGGGTCAGGTTTTCCATTAGGACCTTCCGGATTCACATAAATCAAACCCATCTGAACGGCAGCCAGCGGATTCTCCAGTTCACGGTCGCCTGTATAGCGGTGGTCTCCCAACCATTCTTTTTCAGCACCCCAGTAAACATCTTCTGCAGGTTCCCACACATCCTCCCGTCCGCCACCAAAACCGAAGGGCTTAAGGCCCATAGACTCCAAAGCACAGTTACCGGCAAGGATCATAAGATCTGCCCAGGAAATTTTTTTGCCATATTTTTTCTTGATTGGCCAAAGCAGTAGGCGAGCCTTATCGAGGTTTGCGTTGTCGGGCCAACTGTTTAATGGTGCAAAGCGTTGCGTACCAAATCCGCCACCGCCGCGGCCGTCGGAAATACGGTAAGTGCCTGCACTGTGCCAGGCCATCCTGATGAAGAATGGACCATAGTGACCATAGTCGGCAGGCCACCAGTCTTGTGACGTGGTCATTAAATTAAAGATGTCTTTTTTCAGGGCATCCAGATCGACACTCTTGAACTCCTTAACATAGTTGAATGTTTCACCCATAGGATTGGATAGTGAAGAGTATTGACGAAGGATACCCAACTTTAACTGATTGGGCCACCAGTCACGATTTCTTGTGCCAGCGCCTCCGCTTTGCTTTAGCGATCCGCCATGAAATGGACACTTGCTTTCGTTGTTCACATTTAACGCTGCTGCAGGTTGAGATGGGTTACTTTCCATTGTTGATAATTTTATATTATTTAATTTGAAGGCCCAATTTACTATGACCTTTTCGATAATCTTTATTTATATATCCTATGTACATATAGATAAAAGCTATTAACTGGACTCAGGTCTATCCGCCTTTAATCTTGTTCTTTTTCACTAAATATTTTTCGAAAACTGAAATATCTTTTGCAAAATCTACAAGTTTGAGACTGTAAACCAATTTTAAAAAATACATGATTTCTTAAAATGAAAGATTGGGTTTGTAATTATGTAAAATGTAGTTTAAGCAGGGCTTTAATTGCAACTCCAGTATAATTAAAAGTGCATCGGGTGAAACTGTTGCCCAATATGCGTCAAACGCAGCCTACACTTCAATAGATGCCTGTGCCAGTTGGAGGGAAATGCAACATCTTGTAACACTAAAATAGTTAATTATAAAATCTACCAAGTGATTTACCCTTTCAGCTGCAAAATATTCTCTTCTTTATATCACTTGTTATTTATCTTTTTTTTGTTAGCAACAATATATCAGGACTGGAAACACTCTACCTTATCCCAGTCCTGATTACATGTCAACCTGTGGTTGATGAAAATAAAAATTTCTTTAATCGTGGGCAATTTATCTAACCGTAAATTGATAACAGTCGCTGGTTAAAACTACAGCACTATTTGTTGCATCAATTAATTGAAAATGAATATCGAAGGTTGTACCCGAAGCAACCGCTGATAAATTGCGGTATAATTCTGCCCTACCTGTACCACTCTCATCTGTAAAAATAGACTGGGCTTGTAAACCTTTACCCAATGTAAGCCAGCCAGTTCCTGTACAATTACCATCCAGATTTGCATCTACAGCTCTTTGTAATTTGTATTCATGATTTGGGAGCATGTCACGAATCCAGGTATCTAATGTAACAATTTTCGCTGCATCATTTGCCTGCCGGAATTTAACCAACCCAAAACTTTTCCCCTCCCCACGAAGTATAACCTCAAGGTTAAAATTAGGGTTTGCAGGAGTTGGAGCATTCAGCCCTTCTGAGCCAACAGCCTCTATTTCAGCATCAGATGAAAGAATTTCCAGGTTTGTTTTTTGACAACTACTTAATACAGCAATAACAATAATGAATGGAATAATTGCTAAAGCAGAATTTACCTTTTTCATTTTTTAAATTTTAATTGTTAAGATTTATTTGAGTGATATAACCTATGATGAATAGTTATAATTGACATAGCAATGATAATTTCCAGTGGAAATAATGGAGAGGCGCAATTTTTTTTCCTAAGGAGCTATAAAAGATTTTTAAAACAAGACTGTTATTATTGTACAATAACCCATGATGCTTTTGCTATTTCGATACTTTTCTATAATAGATTGGATGTTTCGTCAAATGAATATTTCCCATTGGTGAATATTCGCTTTTTTACTGATTTTATTAAAGCATTTTATTTTTTGCAATAATTGGTTAACCTATAAATACAAGAAACACTAAGCTTGTTATAAAAATAAATAAACTAAAGTCAAAATCCTATTACTTTTTTTTGAAGTGATTTTCACTCAACAATCTTCAATTGCTAAAAAATCTTAGGGACCTCAGCGGAATAGAAAATGTCTTAAAAAAAATAATGAAAAAACTTTTTTAAAATCGATATTTCAAGTGCTAATTGGTATTGCATTTATAAAATAAAAGCCTGCAACCATGCATTGCTCCCATTAACAAGTTTCAAAATAATTTACCTTACCAAAAAATGGTATTTAGACAAATATGTTTTGAAAAGTATTTTAAGATTACCCGTTATTAGCAAGCACACCGGTTACGGAAATAAAATGCCGTTTGTATATTAAGCAGCAGGCAGCACAGGATTAAAAAGATATTTTGCAACAATTAAATTTATATTGAAATGACAAACAGTAAGGCTGAACCTTCACCACAATTTTATGCACGTATGGGTGGTCTGGCATATTTGATAATTATTATCTGCGGAGCCTTTGGGGAGCTCTTTATCAGAAATAAAATTATTGTGTCAGGTGATGCCATGGCTACCGCTCACAATATTGCAAGTTTGCAACTGTTGTGGCGTATTGGTATTGCTAGTGATCTTATTATGCATGTGTGCGATCTTATTTTAGCAATGGTTTATTATTTACTTTTCAGAAGGGTAAATAAAAATCTTGCTATGCTTTCTGTGCTTTTTGGTTTAATCCAAACTGCTGTTTTAGTTGCTAATAAATTAAACTTGATGATGCCCTTATTTTTTTTGGGAAATGAAGATTACCTGAAGGTATTTGACCCACATCAATTGCAGGTGTTGGCATACGTTGCTGTAAAGGCACATGGCTATGGCTTTGGTATTGGCCTTATATTTTTTGGTTTTGAGTGTATTATAGATGGGTACCTGATTCTTAGATCAGGATTTTTGCCCAAATTTTTGGGTATGCTGCTACTAATTGCAGGGTTGTGCTATCTCACCAATAGCTTTGCGCTGATTCTTTTTCCTGCATTTTCAGATTTTATATTTCAGATAATTCTTACTCCCACCTTTATTGCAGAACTGTCAATGTGTTTATGGCTGCTTATAAAAGGGGTGGATATAACCAAATGGAACAGGCTGTTAAACAATAACGTACAGAATAATAATTTCCAAGAGTAATGGTGCCTGGCGAATATTTTCCCGATAGCGTTATTTTTTTTCCCGATTCTATAACCAACCCCTACATTCTCAGCTCACATTTGCAGACAAATAAAATCTACAGAGGATGAACAATAGAAAAATTATAATAGCAATAGTTGCATTATTAAGTTTTATAATTACACAAGCTCAACAAAAAGACAGTTCCAAAATTTTAAAAGAAGTTATTGTAACAGGATATAAAACGGTGAATGGAGTGGGGCATTTATTAGAAATGAAAGACGGAATTATTTACGCAGGTAAAAAAACTGAAATAATTGTTGTAGATAGTTTAGATGCTAATAAAGCAATCAACACCCGCCAAATTTTAGGAAGAATAGCCGGATTAAATATTGTTGAAACAGAAAGCAGCGGTTTTACTGCAAACGGTATTGCTACAAGAGGGTTAAACCCTACCCAAAGTATTGAAATGAATACAAGGCAAAATGGTTACAACATTAGTGCTGATGTGTATGGGTATAATGAAGCCTATTATATTCCGCCAATGGAAGCGGTTAAAAGAATTGAAATGGTAAGGGGTGCTTCTTCATTACAATTTGGTGCACAATTTGGCGGGTTGGTAAATTATGTAACTGAGGATGCACCAAAAGACAAACCTTTTCAATTTATCACCGCCCAAACGGTTGGTAGTTTTGGAATGTATAATTCTTTTAATTCTGTAGGAGGAAACTATAAAAAAATAAGTTACTATGGGTTTATTCAATATAGAACCATGGATGGTAACAGGCCAAACAGCCAGCAGTGGCAGCTTTCAGGCTTTGGAAAAATTCAATATGCTGCATCACCAAAACTAAACATAGGAGTAGAATATTCCCTGCTTCGTAATAAAATACATATGCCCGGCGGTTTATCTGACAGCCTTTTTTATGCCAATCCAACTACATCCATCAGGGCAAGAAACTGGCTAAAAAGCCCCTGGAATATTATAAGCAGTTACATCAATTTCAACCCAAATGCCAATACAACTTTCAGTTTAAAAACAACCTATCTTTTTAGTAACCGTTCTTTAGTTTGGCGCAATGAAGATGGCGGTGCAAATGCTTTGGATGATATTGACCCCGCTACCAATCAATATGTACCCCGTGAGGTAGAAAGTGAAGACATGCACAGTATTGCTTCCGAAGCAAGAGTTTCTGCCAATTATATCTTAGGAAAAAATAAATCTACATTGGCAGGTGGTATCAGGTTTTCACATGCATGGTTTAAAAGGCTGGGAGGTGGAGAAGGAACTACCAACAGTGATTTTGATTTATCCATTACCGGAAATTGGGAATATGCATTTGATTTTACTACTACTAATATTGCTCCATTTGTAGAAAATATTTTTCGGATAGGAAATAAATTTACCATAACACCAGGCATTAGATTTGAATATTTAAAAAGCACTGCAAACGGATATGCAATTGATGATATTTACAAAATCACCACAGATAAAAGTAAAAACAGGCATTTTCTTTTAAGTGGGATTGGCTTAGAATATAAACCAACGTACAATTCAAGCATGTACGGTAATATTAGCCAGGCTTACAGACCGGTTGACTATAACCAGCAGCAACCATTTGGGGTAACATCAAAAATTGACCCTAATTTAAAAGATGCTTATGGTTTTAATGCTGACTTGGGATACAGAACCACCATCAAAAATTATCTTAACATAGATGTTAGTTTATTTTACCTGGCCTATAATGATAGAATTGGAGAAGTAGTAAAAACCGATCCAATAACCGGACTTGATTATGGTTATAGAACAAATATTGCCAATAGTGTACACAAAGGAGTGGAAGCATACATTGAATTTAATATTTTAAAATATCTAAATCAACAATCAAAACAAGGGCTGAGTATTTTTAATTCATTCGCATATATTAATGCAATGTATACAAGTGGTGAGTTTAAAGGGAACCGGGTTGAAGCCGCTGCCAAAGAAATAGAAAGGGCAGGGGTGATATTTAGCAATAAAATGTTTTCATCAACATTTCAGGTTAATTATACTGGAGATGCTTTTGGAGATGCTACAAATATAAAAGTAAGCGACAATCCAATAGCAGGTTATATCCCAGCTTATACAGTATTAGATTTTAGCGCTACTTATAAAATTAAAAACTACGCAATAAAGTGTGGCGTAAACAATCTTGGCAACAAATCTTATTTTACCCGAAGAACCGATGAATATCCCGGCCCTGGAATAATACCAGCTACAGGGAGAAGTTTGTATGTTGGTTTTACTGCTAAATTTTAAATTAAAATGAGAAAATATAAACTTACCATCACCATTACTTTTTTGATAATTGTGGTCATGGGTTCTAGCATTATTTTATCTTCCTGCAGTAAAGACAGGGATTTAGTTTCAACAGAGTATATTGATAAAATCAGGTTGGGTAAATTACTGTTCAACGATAAAAATTTATCTAATCCAATTGGGCAATCCTGCTCAAGTTGCCACAGCACATCTACAGGTTTTAGCGATCTCAATCACAGTATTGTTTCTGAAGGTGCGGCAAATGGTTTATTCGGCAATAGAAATGCACCCAATATCGCTTATGGCATGTTTGCACCACCATTGTATTTTGACAATGTGGACTCTACTTATGTAGGTGGTTTCTTTTTAGATGGCAGGGTAAATACATTGGAAGAACAGTCTCAAAAACCATTTTTAAATCCGCTCGAAATGAACATTCTAAATGTTCAAATGCTGATTGGTAAAATTAAGGAGGCCAGTTATTATAACCTTTACAGGCAGGTATATGGTGAGGCAACTGATAATAATACGGCATTCAATAATTTAGCGGATGCAATTGCGTCGTTTGAAAAATCGCCAGACCTAAATCCGTTTACTTCAAAATACGATTACTACTTAAAAGGGCAAGCAACATTTACCACACAAGAGTTAAGAGGGATGCAATTATTTAATGATACTGCAAAAGGTAAATGTGCCAATTGTCATATTTCTGATGCAGATGTTTTAAGTGGTAAAGTATTGTTCACCGATTTTACTTATGATAATATTGGCGTTCCTAAAAATATGGCAAACCCGTTTTACACCATACCTGCAACTTTTAATCCCTTAGGTAGCAATGCAGTTGATTATGGGTTGGGTGGGTTTTTAAATGACCCTGATAATTATGGAAGATTTAAAGTGCCAACTTTAAGAAATGCTGCAATTTCAGCGCCCTACTTTCATAATGGCTTTTATAACACATTAGAAGAAGTGGTACATTTTTATAACAAAAGAGATGTGGAACCATTTCCTGCGGCCGAAATACCATCAACTGTTAACCACGATGAACTCGGTGATCTGCATCTTACAACGCAGGAAGAAAAAGACATTGTAACATTTATTAAAACATTAACTGACGGGTTTAAATAAATGGCCGGATTTTTTTTAATGAAGTAAAATGAAAGCAGCCTCTGACGAAGCACAAAGACAGTATTTCGTTTATTTAGTAAATAATTATTACGCCGGTTGCGAAATTTCGCAGCATAACAAAACAAATTTTTCTAAGGTTTACTTTATAGCAAGATATACTACTGAAAAGGGAAAGTTATAAACGATTTTGAAAGTAATGGAAATGAAAACCCAAAAGTATTTTCAAAATTATGCGAAAGAGAAAAATGGAATGCCCCAATGGCGAAAAAGATGAATGAAGCACCAGGGTAAACCCACCACACAAACAACTGCTCGTTTTATTTAATGCTCCTTCTTTTAAAACGAATGGCTTATCTGCCAGAAGTGTAAAAAATTAAAAGATATTTGTATAAATTCAAAATAAAATCAATGCGGACTCAAAATGTTTTCTTGCTTATTTTTTTGTTTTCTTTTACAAATTGCCAGAACCGTAAAGGGGCTGTGATTGATAAAAAAGTAGCGGCTATTCAAAAAAAGGATGCAGATAATGGCGGCCTGTTTTTGCCAGATGGATTTGAGGCATTGGTGGTAGCAGATAGTGTTGGACTTACAAGACATTTAGCAGTAAATAACAATGGTGATATTTATATGAAGTTGCGTATTACTACCGGCGACTCGGGCAATATTGCATTAAGAGATACCAATAACGATGGCAGAGTGGATATTTTTCAACGCTTTGGTGAGTACCCAAATGATGGAAGTTTTGCAACAGAAATGCGTATACACAATGGTTATTTATATTATAGTTCGGAGCAGGTGGTATATCGGCAAAAATTAACCGCATCTAAATTAATTCCGGATGGCAAACCAGAAATAATAGTAATAGACCAGCATCCCATTCAATGGCACAATGCCAAGTCATTGGCTTTCGATAATCATGGCGGCATGTATGTTACCTTTAGTGCCCCTACAAATAACTGTGAAGATTGGTATTCGGTTATGGGAAATGCAACAGCCGGTGTTAAAGGATTTTCTCCTTGCCAGGAATTAATTGACCAGGCTGGCATTTGGAAATTTGATGAAAATAAATTGAATCAGTACCAGTCAGATGGAGAAAGATTTGCAACAGGATTAAGAAGTGTTGTAGCCATTTCGTGGAATGCGGAAGATAGCAGTTTGTATGCGGTGCAACATGGACGGGATTATTTGTATGAGCATGCCCCGCAATATTTTAGCACCTGGAAAAATGCTGTTTTGCCTGCAGAAGAATTTGTAAAAATTAAGAAAGGCGATAACTATGGCTGGCCATACAGTTATTACGACCCTTTTAAACATAAAAAACTATTGGCACCGGAATATGGTGGAGATGGTATAAAAGAAGCAAAAGGGTATGCAAATCCAATTATGGGTCTGCCTGCACATTGGGCACCTAACGATCTGTTATTTTACAAAGGCAATCAATTTCCTGCACGATATAAAAAGGGTGCATTTATTGCATTTCATGGATCAACCAATTGTGCACCCTATCCTCAGGCAGGATATATTGTGGCATTCATTCCTTTTGAAAAAGGGAAGCCTGCAAATAAATTGGAAGTTTTTGCAGATGGTTTTGCCGGGGTAGATACTATTAAAACTATGCCTGATGCAAAATACAGACCCATGGGTTTATCTGAAGGACCAGATGGTTCTTTGTACGTGTCCGAATCAAAAAAAGGTAAGATTTGGCGTATTGCATTTAAAGCGGATCCGGCAAAATTTGGGCAAGCGCAACTTGTTAATATGGAAAAAAGAAAATCAAGAAGCTATATTAAAACACCTGATGAAAAAGCGGATAATTTATCTTTAAAGTAACTCAGCAATGACAATGAGTTTTACAGTACCTGCTGCATTTGTATGTTATTAAAATAATAGTTAGGGAGATGCCAGCTTATAAAAGCTGATCGGTATTTGGTTTACGTAAGTTTTAGTGATTAACTTTTAGTAATAATTTAATGAACATTTAAGATGTATGAAAGCCTGAAAAATTATTGCAAATCTTTCATCCCGCTTACCAGCGGGGAGGTGGATTTAATTGATGATTTTTTTGAAATTAAAGAGTTGAAGAAAAAGGAATTTTTATTGCAGGAGGGGAAGATTTGTAATTTTATTGCTTTTATTGCCGAAGGTTCTATCAGGCATTTTCATATAAAAAACGGAGTGGAAAAAACCTGTGATATTTCTTTTACAGATAGTTGGGTAACTGATTTTCAAAGTTTCACGCACAACACTGTTTGTATAATGAACCTGCAGGCAATGGAGCCGGCAACAGTTTTTTTTATTCGAAAAGAAAACCTTTTAAACTTATACAAAGCCTGTAATAAGTTTGAAACTTTTGGCAGACTTATGGCTGAACAGGTTGCTGTTAGAGCTACTGAAATTGCGATGTCGCTTTCTTCTGATAAACCGGAAGAAAGGTTTGTAAATTTATTAAAAAAACATCCTGATCTTTTTCAGCGCATTCCCCAAAAATATATTGCCAATTTTTTAGGCGTAAGTCCTGAAAGTTTAAGCCGAATTAGAAACAGAATTTTTACTAAACTAAAATCTTAACTTAAGTCATCGTTTTGTTATTGTTGAAGAAGCAATTTTGTTGCATCATTTAAATAAAAAAAATGCAACAATTTTTAATTACTTCAAACCTTTAAGCAATGACAACAATCAGCAACGTAACAGCACAAACTAACCAATTAAACTTTTTAAAAGTAAAAGCTTTTGAACATCAGTTAGATGATGTAATGGAAATTATTGATACAGCCGAATTGAAAATTAGACTGAATGAGGTGGAGGAAAATTTTAAGAAAGATCCGCATGAAATGAATAAGGTTAGGCTTGGTATTGTTTATCACGAAACAGCTTTAAATCTGTCGTTCTTTTCTAAAACCGAATTTAAAGGATATGCAAAAAAGAGCTTTGATGTTTTAAGTGAATTATTCAATTCAACCTTTACCACAAAAGAACTACTCCCTTTTGTAGCATCTTACAGAGCATCAGCCTTGTCGTTGGTTGGTGCAGAAACTAAAACACTTAAATTGTTAGGTGAAGCTTTTGCATTGTTTGATGCTTCAGTTAAAAATTATGCAACAGTATCTTGGTTGCCTGAATTTTTAAGGGGAAGTGTAGCTGAAAATTTGCCCTGGTTTTTCTTCTCAAAAAGAAAATTTGCAAGGCTGGACTTTCAATCAATTATTGATAAACACGAAAGAAATAATGATTTTGCCAATTGGAAAATAATGAGTTTTACTTATTGGGCCTGGGCAAAACAACGGCAAAGAAAAAAATACAGAATGCAGGCAGTGAGTTATCTGGATAAATCAATAGCATTAGATCCATATTATAAAGCAGGCCGAAAAAAGGCGGAAGAATTAAAAGCCAATTTGATAAAATAAAAGCTGGCGATAATAAAAAACAGCAATGCATCTAAAATAATTTATAACTGATTTTTGGAAAGAACAATTGAATAATTGTATTTTTATCACAATTATATATTTTGGCATTAACGCAGGTAATTAAATTAAAAAAGATAATTGGCTCTATGAAAAAAAATATCCTGATTGTATTAATCAGCTGTTGTTTATTTGCAGGCTGTAGCAATACAAAAAAAACAACCACCGCAATGGCAGATTCTTCAACATTGGCAGGCACCTGGGAACTTAATTATATTTCGGGGCTGCGGATTGCTTTTGATGGTTTGTATCCTAACAAAAAACCTACCATTACATTTGATGTTGTTGGCAATAGGGTAAGTGGTAATACCAGTTGCAATAACTTTACCGGTTCCCTAAAAGCTGATGGTAATAAAATTAGCTTTACAGACCCAATGGCTTTAACCAGGATGATGTGTATGGATGGCAATGGCGAGAATGTGTTTTTGGAAACTATTAAAAAAATAAATACCTGGTCGGTAACAGACGGTAATACACTCAATTTAATAATGGGTGATATTGCTATGATGCGGTTTACAAAAAAATAAGTTTTTATAAAGTAGCTTTATTCAATAGTTTAATTAAAATGGAATAATATGAATAGTAAAATTCGATTAGCGATTAGCCTCCTTTTTATAACTGGATGCTTTTCTGCCAAAGCCCAGGTTACCTGGCCGAAAGTTGTACCCTTTAAAAATGGAGGTAAAGTTACCATTTACCAGCCCCAGCCAGAGAGTTTTGAAGGGAATAAATTAACGGGACGTTCGGCAGTTTCTGTAAATGAAACAGCTAAAAGCGAAGCCGTTTTTGGCGTCATTTTTTATGATGCATTTATGTCGACAGATAAGGCAAGCCGTACAGCTGACCTTGACTCCATTACTATTACCAATGCTAAATTTACAGGGGTAGATGACCAAACAAAGATTGACAAACTAGTTGCGTTTATCGAAGGTGAAGTACCCAAATGGAAAATGGAAATTTCGTTGGATGCATTGGTGGCTACTATTAAAAGAGATCATCCCAATGCAGAAATTTATAATAATGATCCTCCCAAAATTATTTATGCAACAAAGCCAACTTCCCTCATCATAATTGACGGGGAGCCTAAAATAAAAAAAGATGAAAAATTAGATGCAGAAAGGGTGCTTAACACTCCTTCTTTAATTTTTAAAGAAGGCAATCAATGGAATTTGTACGAAGGAGGAATATGGTATAAATCGAATGCGGTTACCAGTGGCTGGACTGCAGAAAAGTCGATGTCGAAAAAAGTGAAATCTATAAACGATCAGATTAAAAAGCAGGAAAAAGAAAACAATGATGGCAAGGAAGTTACTGATAAGCCTGAAGTGACAGATATAATAGTGAGTACAGTAGCTGCCGAAGTAATTCAGTCAAAAGGTGCAGCGGTGTACAAAAATATTGACAGTACTAAATTGTCGTATGTATCCAATTCTACTAATAATATTTTGAAAGATAATACCACCCAGGCTATTTATATCCTTATTGCAGGCAGGTGGTACAAGTCATCTTCTTTAAATGGTCCATGGACTTTTAATGAGCCTGATAAGTTACCGGCAGACTTTGCTAAAATACCCGAGGGTTCTGAGAAAGATGGGGTATTGGCAAGTGTTTCAGGTACAGATGCCGCAGAAGAAGCAATGATAGATGCGGAAATACCACAGACAGCCAAAGTAGACCGTAAAACAGCTACTGTAAAGGTGGAATATGATGGAGCTCCTAAATTTTCTGCTATTGAGGGCACTACCTTACAACGTGCGGAAAATACAAATCTTACTGTGTTGAAAGAAAATACCGGAAATTATTTTGCACTTGATAATGGAGTTTGGTTTACCGGCTCTTCTGCAACAGGACCGTGGAGCGTTGCTACAGAAAGGCCAAAAGATGTTGAAAATATTCCAATGAAAAGTGCAGCCTATAATGCCAAGTTTGTTCATATATACCAGGTAACAAATGAATATACTATCCAGGGCTATACAGCAGGTTATTTGGGAAGCTATATCCAGGGTGATCCTGTAGTAGTATTTGGTACAGGGTTTTATTATAATCCCTGGTATGGAAGTATGTATTATCCTGCTCCGGTTACCTGGGGTTTTGGATTTAGTTACAATCCTTATACCGGATGGGGAATGAGCGTAGGTTTTAATATCGGCTTTCTGCATATTGGTTTTGGAGGGGGTGGGTATGGGTACGGTGGTGGTTGGTTTGGTCCGCCAATGTATCGTCCACCTTATTACCGTCCTCCATATGGTGGTGGCGGATATTACGGACATGGTGGTGGCAACCATTATGGTAATAACAATATCAACATAAACACTGGTGGCAATAATATCAACATCAATAGCAATAACAGAAATAACCTTTACAATAACAAGCAGGGTGTTACTACGAAAAATAATAGCCGCAACAACAACCTAAGCAGTAAAGTAAATAACAATAAGCGACCCGGAGCAGGAAATAATAATATTTCGAGGCCTGGAGCAGGTAATAATGCAAGCCCCGGTATAGGTAATATCAACAGACCCAATGCCCAACCTGGCAGAGGAAACAATAATACTTTTGGCGACAGGGATGGTAATGTTTTTCAACAGGATAAAAAGGGAAATATAAACCAAAGGGATAACAAAGCAAATAACTGGAGACCTGCACAGAATCAGCAAATACCCAACAGGCAACCTTCTGGTGGAATAAATAGGGATATGCAAAACAGAGATAGAGGAACACAGCGTACAAATAATTTTAACCAGTCTCAAAACAGAGCTCCTATGCAAAGATCAGGTGGTGGCGGAATGAGCCGCGGTGGAGGTGGAGGAAGAAGAGGTAGATAGAAAATAGTTCTTTAAGATAACAGTAAGCCGTTTTAAATTATTAATAATTTAAAACGGCTTTTTATTAACAGAATAAGTTCGATAGCCTAAAGCTTTAATTTATACCAGTTCGTTTGTGCTTTTAAATTGAAAGCTATTTCACCCACAGTTACTTTCCAAATGACATCTTTTTTATATAACCGTATAAAAATGTTTTAGTCCTGCAACATTGACGGGAATTAAAATTTTGTCCCTTCGCCTCAAATGATTCACAAGTACATGTATTGAACCTTTGTTTCAAATTATAAAACAGCACATATATGGCCTCTTTTAATTTTAAACAGTATTGTTAAAAATCTAAGTTTGAAAAAATAATATCCACTTAGAAAATGAATAACAATAATTTATTAAATATATGGTGGCTGATGCTGGTGCATGGGTTGTTGTTGATTTTATTAAGTTATTTTCTTTTTAATCAAACAGGTAAATTAATTTTAGTTTCCGCATCTATTGCAGGCTTTTTTGCATTACTTACAGGGTTAGTTTCTATCATTGGTTATTTTTTTGCAGGTAAAAATGAAAGGCATTGGGTAGCGTTTTTTACCGGTTTCTTCAGCTGTATTGCAGGCATATTTTTTTTGAGTTCCAGTGCATTGGCACAAGTATGGATTACCTGGATTTTTGCTGTATACATGATACTTAATGCCATTTTGGTTGTTGTAATTGCATGGGAGCAAAAGACTGAAATAAGCTGGTGGTGGTGCACTCTTATCTTTTTATTATACACTTTGACGGTACTATATTTTTTTATAAACGACACTACCGTACTTAATATATCGATGGGTGCTTTTGCTGGTGTGCAGTTTTTTATAAATGGAATTTTAATTATTGTGCTAGCATTTGTAATACGGAAATTGCAAATAGAATACAGTCAAACAATTAGCCAGATCCGTAATAAGAAAATGAATTAAGGCTTAATTATGTAAGTCGGTGGGTTTTTAGTTTTTATTCTTTTTAACGATTAAAATAGATTAGTATGTTACAGCAATTATTGAGAAAATGGTGGGTGATTTTATTACAGGGTGCTTTATTAATTATTCTGGCCATTTACATTTTTAACAACCCTGTTGAAGTGCTTGCAGGTATTTCACTTTGGTTTGGATTATTAGTATTGGCTGCTGGTATTTTAGGAGTCATAGCCTGGTTGGCAGCTGATAAAACAGAAAAGGAAAACATGTCTATTTTATGGAGCATTGTTACCATTTGTTTTGGATTGCTAATGCTTACGCATCTGTTAACTACAATGAAAACCATTACAGTTATTTTTGGATTGTGGATGTTGGTAACGGGAGTATTGCTTACACAATCCGGTATGTCTGTAAAAAAGGAAAATTCATTAGGATGGGTGTTGGTTATCACCGGAGTGTTTTCTATTCTTGCTGCGATAATGATAATTTTCAATATCGGAACTGGAGCTGTGGGAATAAGTACGTTGCTTGGTTTACAGGTGCTATTAACAGGTATTGGACTGGTAATTTTAGCTTTTGCTAAAAAAGCCCTTGTATCAAATGTAAAAAGTAAAATAGCTTCTTTTAAATCTGACTTCTCTTAATTTTACAAGGAAAAGGAGAACCTGGAATTATTCTGGAATATCGAATTGCAAATATTATTGTAAAGGAAGAACATAATTAAAAAAATGAGTGTTTTTTTGTTGAAAACTACAATCCACAAAAGGGAATTAAGTAGGAGAAGTTTCAATAATAAGGAAGCAATAAATCAGCAAAATTTTACAATACTACCCAAATCCTACATTTCTATTAAAAACCACTAACTGTTCAAAGTCTATTTTTTGACCTATAAATAAAAACTAAAGTATGAAGAATTTTTGTCTAATCTCAGCGCTGTTTATCCTGCTATTATCATCAGAAAAAACAATGGCTCAGAAAACAAGCAAGCCAGAATACCAAACGGCTATTGGGGTAAAAGTTTTTCCATTTGCCCTGTCACTTAAAACAAAAGTTGGGAGAAATGGGGGTAACTCAATGGTGGAATTTTTAGGCTATTTTAGAGATGGCTTCAGGCTAACAGGATTGTATGAATTTGGAGGTAAAATCAATACAGACGGTAATTTAAAATGGTACCTGGGTTTTGGTGGCCATGCAGGTTTTAGTGATAAGAGTCATGGTGGCGATGTGAAGCTGGGGGCCGATGGTATAATAGGGCTTGATTACAAATTTAAGAATTTGCCACTTAATCTTTCATTAGACTGGCAACCGGCTTTGGGAATTGGTGAAGACAATAGCTTTACCAATTGGGGCGGAGTAGGTGTTCGTTTTACACTTTGATTTAATTAAAAATAAAAAAAATCGGACACAATTATAATAAAAAACACAGTCTACATAACAAAAGAGCTACCTGCAAAAGAACAAATATCAACAGGTACTTTACCGGTTTATTTTGCCAATGGAAATAGTTCCTTAAACAGCGACTGCTATACAAAGTATAGAAAGGAATTGATAAAAATAGAGTTGCTGTTAAAACAGTTGCTAGCAGCAAAGGAACAAAATCTTCACCAAAAGATAGAAGAGTGGACATTTTAGTAAAGGAACAGTAATTTTAGGATCAAAGTGGTATATGCGTCTACACAAAGCCAAGAAAGTATTTAAAAATTTAAAGGCAACTGTAAGTTTAACATTGGTAGGAATTTGTTTGATTTTTACAACGAAGGCTCAAAATAGTATTGTAAGTAAAGACACTGTTAAAACAAGAGACTTAAATGACGTAATAAAAAAAATTTTGAAGAAAAAAACAGATACCACTAAAATAGCAAAGCCCCCGGGTTTTGCTATTTTACCTTCATTTGGGTATAATCCAAGTTTGGGATTTGTTATAGGTGCCAAGGCTGCTGCCGGCCGGCAATATGGCAAGCCTGAAAATACAGATTATTCTATTTATGGGTTGGAAGCATTGTATACTTCAAAAGGTATTATTACAGTACAGGCAAGGCACAATGTGTTTACTACAGGTAATAAGTGGAACCTGCAGGGCAACTGGCAACTATCCCGTTTTG
Source organism: Ferruginibacter sp. (assembly GCA_025352625.1). Classification (GTDB taxonomy): domain Bacteria; phylum Bacteroidota; class Bacteroidia; order Chitinophagales; family Chitinophagaceae; genus Ferruginibacter. Next base: position 972 of record JANXSR010000239.1, on the reverse strand, counting down.
GATTAATTGATTATGGAATCGGTACAGGCAAAGGTACTTATAACAGCAATGGTTTTATTATTAATGAATATCCTTCTAAGAACGGAGATAGCGCATTTCCTATAAAATTTAATTACATAAGATTATCGGAAAAAGTGTATTATAAAATAGGGCCACACTTATTTGCAGGAGGTGGCATTAGCCTTGATATGCGAAGCAAGATAGCCGACGAAAAGCAAAGCGATAGTTTTAATACACCGCACCAGCGCTATAGCCAATATTATGGCTTTAATCCAAAAAAATATTCAGCTAATGGCTTATTGCTGGCACTGCAATATAATACCCGTGAACATCCTGTAAGGGCTTATGGAGGTATTTATGCGGATGTTAGTTTACGTTTTAACCAGCGCTGGATGGGCAGCACAAAAAATGCAATACAACTTCAATACGACTTTAGAAAATACTGGTCACTAAGTACCCGTAACCCCGAGCATGTTGTAGCTTTCTGGCATTGGGCATCTTATTTATTAGGAGGCAAATTACCTTATCTTGAACTGCCTTCCACCGGTTCGGATACATATGCACGCAGTGGCAGGGCTTACACCATCGGCCGTTTTAAAGGACCATCTTACGCTTACTTCGAAACAGAATATCGGTTTCCTATAACAAGAGATAAACTCATTAGTGGAATTTGTTTTATCAATTCCCAATCTGCATCAGATGGTCTGGGTAAAAAAATATTTAGTGCATGGGATTTTGGTACAGGGGCTGGTTTACGAATTCTTTTTCAAAAAGAAAGCCGGTCGACATTGTGTATTGATTTTGCCACCGGAAATTATGGATCTAAAGGGATGTAACTACTCACCCCCCAATTTAGCGATAAGGCATAAAGCTTCCAATACCTTTTGTCCGGATTTGATAGCAGTGTCAATAATAGACCTTATGATAGCAAATGCATTTGCCCCATCCTGAGATTTAAACTGGCCGGATATT
>JANXSR010000375.1 GCA_025352625.1 Ferruginibacter sp. | reverse complement strand
GCTGATTTACAATATCGCCTAAGGCTGTGCCGGAAGAATATATTGCATCACGGCCAAGCTGCTTTCTGAATTCCAGCAATATATTTAACTGAATTCCTTTATAGTTAAAAGAATTAGAAAAACCACCAAAGTATTTTGGATCAGTAGTGCCGAGGTAATCATAATCTGCGTTATCAATTGCTCCATCCTTATTCAAATCTTCGAACTGGTAAATACCGCTTTGTGCATCTACACCAGTAAAATGTAAACCCCTGTAAGCATTTAATGGTTTGCCAATTACATAGGTTGATGAATAACTGCTGTTCGCTAATCCGGGAAAAGAAACCAGCGTATTCTGATTATGGGAAATATTAAATGAAGTATTCCATTGAAAGTTTTTAGTCTTAATAATTTCTGCGTTTACTAAAATCTCATACCCTTTATTTTGAACCACACCCGGAAAATTCAGGAGTACATCCGTAAAACCTGTTTGGGTTGGAAGGCTGTATCTTATAATTTGGTTTTCGCTTTTATTTTTATAGTAGTTCAGGTTCAGGGTTACCTTATCCTGAAAAAAGCCAAGCTCCGCTGCTAATTCTATCTTCTTATTTTCTTCCCAACTATAGTTAGAATTAAATAATCTTGATGGTGTTAGGCCCGGCTGTCCATCATAAACAAAGATTGTCCCTTTATAGGTATCGAGGTATTGATAGTTGCCTATCTGGTCATTACCGGTTAAGCCATAACTCCCCCTTAATTTTCCAAAGCTTAAAAAGGGTAAAGCTTTTTGTATGAACGGCTCTTTGGAAAATATCCAGGCAGCACCTGCAGCACCAAAATTTGCAAACCGGTTATCCGGGCCAAATCTTGATGAGCCATCCCTGCGCCCTGTAATATTGATGATGTATTTATTATCCCAATCCATTCCAATCCTTCCAAAAACAGCGGCATAATGATATTGAACTTTTGTGTTTGTAGCGGTTATATATGGTGCAGCTGCAATCGAGTTCAATAACTGATCATTCGTATATCCGTCTCCGGTAATTAATTTTTTTTCAGATTCGGTTCTTTGCCATGTTGAACCTGCAAGTGCTTCAATTCGCAATTTTGTTTTCAAATTGAACCTGTAAGAAGCCTGTGGCTCAATTATCCATGTCCTTATAAAATTGTTGCCCAATACAGACGTGCCTTTTGGTGCATATGCAGGATCTTGTGAAGACATGGGTGATAAAATCTTTTCATCCACACCTACGTTATTGTATCCAAAATTTGCTTTGATCTCCAAAGAGTTTGTTGGTTTGTAAGAAATGATACCATTGGCAGTTAAACGGTCTGTTGTAACATCATTCTTTTGCCTGAGTAACGCCAATGGATTACCGACTGAGTAGTCAGCTTCTCGCCAAACAAAATTTCCAACTGCATCTTTAAGAGGATAGCTATTAGGTGGCAGGTTAATGAAAGTTGTCAGATCCTGTGCAGGCAGGATGCTATTATCGTTACTATAGCTTGTTATAAAATTAAGGTTCAGTTTACCGTCTGAACTTTTATGAGTGATGTTTAAATCCGCAGTAATTCTTTTATCTCCTGATACGACGGGAAAGACAGCAGTTTCTTTGTAGTAACCTGTACCAACAGAAAATTTTGTGAATTGATTTCCTCCGGAATAACGTAAATGTGCATTGTACGTTTGCGCTGTACCTCCAATGAATTCTTTCTTCCAATTTGTATATCTATTCTGATCCCATGATACCAAATCCGGCGCATTGTAATTCGCAGGAATGGCACCATCATTTAAAAATGCTTCCTTTCGCATTTCAAGATATTGCTGTGTATTCATCAAGGGCATAGTCCTGGTAACCTTACCCCACCCACGAGCAATATTTAAGGAAAGGGAATTCCCTTCGGTCTTAGTTTTTTTGGTTGTAATGAGTATAACACCGTTTGCGCCTCTTGAGCCGTAGATTGCTGTTGCATCTGCATCTTTTAAAATTTCGATGCTTTCAATATCGTGGGGGTCAATGGAATTAAACGGGCTGTTGGCAAGCACACCATTTAGCTGTGTCAATGCGTCATTGTCAGATAAGAATGGTACACCATCAAAGATAAATAAAGGGCTGTTGCCATTTTGAATGGAGCTCTGTCCTCTTATCAAAGCTGTGAATCTTGAACCGGGCAGGCCGTTGGTTTGGGTTACCAGTAATCCAGGCACCAGCCCTTCCAGTCCAAGTATGGGATTAGAGACAGGCTGATTGGTAATTTGTGAACCATTTATTTTAATAACGTTCCCAGTATTAAATTTTCTTGAAGTTGAATAATATCCCTTCACTACAGTCTCTTCAAGACTATTGACAGCAAGCCTAAGGCTTATCAAAAAAAATCGCTGTTTACTGATTGTAATTTCTTCCCTGTAAAATCCTACACTTGAAATGATCAATACATCTCCATCGTTAACGCCCTGAAGAATAAAATCACCCCTATTATTTGTTGAAACGCCCCTGTTTGAATGCTTTGCAATAATCGTAGCGCCCATTAAAGGCTCACCGCTTTCATTCATAACATGACCCTTTATATCTATTATGGAATCTGATAACGGAACGGGCTGGAGCGTTGTAATTTTTGTTTGAACAACGACATAATTTCCTTCAATAACAAACGAGAGTGGTTGATTGCTGAAGCAAATAGAAAGCACTTCTTTTAATTCTGCTTTCACAACATTGCAGGTAACAGGCAGACTATTTTTTAGTTGGTCCCTTGTGTAAACAAAGGAGAATCCGGTTTGCTTTTTTAATTCTTTAAATACCTTTTCAAGCGGTATATTTTTTACCGACAGGGTAACCGTTTGGCTATACCCTGTAGCTGAAACCTGCAGGCAGGCAACAACGATTAAAAGGATTAAAAGTTTCATAATCAATAGGTACTTTAATCTTGGCAAAGCAATATTTAATTGCATAAATTTGTATTGTTTGGGTTTCTAAATTCAGTTGATAGCTCAGTTGATAAAAGGGTTAACCCAAACGCCGCCGGCAGTGCTAGTAACACTTCCGGCTTTTATTTGCAATAACCCGTTGTTGTTAATCGTCAGGGTAGTACATAAATAGTATTGTTTTCTGTTTTAAAATGAACATAACCGTTTAATTCGAGAAGCTTTAAAACCTTATCCAAAGGTTCTTTTCTTAAAATAGTAGCGTTAAATAATTGTTTTATGTTGGCTTTATAAATAATTTTTGCATCGTACCATCTTTCAATCTGCATCATTATCGATTCTATAGGCGCATCATGAAAAACAAATAGCCCATCCTTCCATCCTGTTATCTCGTCTGAAATTAAAATCTTATCTTTTGTTATCACTTTATTTTTTATCAAAGCTTGTGTTCCTGGTTCAAGCTTTGTAACATTATTTGAATTTGAAACTGTTACGCCTCCTTCCAGTAATGTCACTTGCTGTTCATTTTCATTTTGATAAGCTTTGATATTAAAATGAGTTCCTGTTACTACTACAGAAGTACTATCTGCCATCAATACCCTAAAAGGTTGCCTCTCATTCTTGGCTACTTCAAAATACGCCTCCCCGGTTATTATTACTTTACGTTCATTGCCACCAAAAGCCGGAGGATATTTTATTGTGGTAGCAGCGTTCAGCCATACCTTGGTGCCGTCAGGCAATGTAACCTGATACTGTCCACCAGCCGGTGTGGAGAGTGTATGAAAAGTGGCAGTATTACCTACACTACCATCGCTTACATACACTAATTCTCCATCAGCGGCTTTGTTCACATGAGTGCCTGACGCATTTTCAATTACCCCGGTTTTAGCATAGGTTAAATCAATTACTTTGCCATCTCCAAGTGTTAAAGTGGCTCTGTTGCCTCCTGGTTTAAGTAAAGTGGTATCAGCGGTAACAATATCTTCGACAGAACCCGATTTACTGTTGGTGTATTTATAAACATAAAATACACCGAGCACTATAATTACAGAAGCTGCTGCAAGCCAAATGTTTTTGCTATAAAACTTTTTAGGAGGCACTTTAAATACGCCTTTATCTTGCATGGACTGGTACGCTTGTTCTGTCTGCACTTTATCCATCCATTCAAGGTTAGCAGTAATATTCTTTTCATCAGTCAGGTCTTCAAAAAGCTTCATGTTGTGGTCACTTTCATTTACCCAGCTATCAAGTTCATCATGTTCATTTTCTGACAGCGTATTTCTAATAAAACCAGCTATTAGATAAGCAGTACGGTAGGCTGCCTTATCCATATCATTGTAGGAATGCTCTTTCATACCATTAAGTTAAACTAAGTATCAATAAATAAGAAGGGAAAAAATTACAAAAAGGTTTACAAATAAGGTAAAAATATTTTAACCACAAAATAAAATACCCATAACATTGGCCTTGAGATAATCTTTCTCAAAGCCTGAAGCCCTCTAGTTTTTTGGGTTTTAACGGTGCTGGGATGCAAGTTAAGTTCCCGTGATATTTGGCCAGTAGTCTTGCCTTCGAGGTAGTGCATGATCATAACCTTGCGGCTGGCTGGAGGCAGGTTTTTAAGTGCAACATGGATAAGGCGGTATACTTCGCTGCGGACGAGGTTATCAAATGGTGTTTCAATAGGAGTGGGTCGCTGAAACTCCAGGAGGCTTTGGTCCCGTTTCTGCTCACTTGAAATAGCTTCAATACTATCCCGATGTACTATTTTATAGAGATATGCTTTTATGCCTGCAGAAGTATTTAGTTTGTTATGCATCCGCCATGCTTTTATAAATGCCTCAGAGGCTATGTCCTCAGCCATAGGACGGCTTTGTGTTAATTGGTTGGAGTAATGGGCTAGGGCTGGATAAAATTCATGATAAAAGAATGATAAGGCCTTCTCATCTCCTTGTTGAAAAGAAAGAGCCATCTCAATTTCGATATGAATTTTGTGCCGTTCCAAAAGATATAATCAGTTTTTTAATACCCAAAAACTTACCTATAGGTGATTGTACGTAATCTGGTATAAGCTCAATTTTACTATACTCAAAACAGATAGTGAAAAGTAAAATAGACCAGTACGTTATTAGTCAAGTAAAGGAAAAGAGGATTGAACGAAATCTTTCACAAGCGGATCTGGCATTTGAGTTGGGGATGTCTGTTGGCTTTATCGGAAAAGTTGAAAGTACAAGATATACCTCCCATTATAACCTTAAGCATTTAAACATTCTTTCAAAGATTTTGAAATGCAGTCCTCAGGATTTTCTTCCTAAAAAACCATTGTAATATCTATTATTTCTCCAATCTTCCTTTTTATAAAGATATAATTTATTTTGGAAACAATCACCAATAGGTGATTGTGCAGGTTTTTCACATAAGTGAGTTTTGTAATTACCAATAGGTGATTAATGCGAACTCAGATTGTAAATTCCGGCTAAACTGACCCCCTTCCGCCAAAACAAATTGACCCCCTAAAAACCGATTTAAAAAGGCCCTAAAAAAATCCTGGCGATGAGGACTAAAAAAATGAAAAAGAACTGCTGTTTTGCAGGCTAAAAATAGT
>JANXSR010000373.1 GCA_025352625.1 Ferruginibacter sp. | reverse complement strand
AATCTTTCCTCCGCCATGCACCAGTATTTTTTTGGCGTTGATGGAGGCAAAATTTTGCAAAAAGGCAGCAAGGTTCTTTTCATCATCAATAACGTTACCACCGATTTTTATAACAAAGAGGGGGAGCCTGCCCCCATCCCCTAAAGGGGGGTTATTTGTAGACTCTATTGCCTTCGCAGAATTCATTGAGATGATTTTTTCATCTTTATTTTCTTGCTGGATCGCAGATATTGTATCGCTCATTTTCTTTAATACACTTTCTATATTATTGATAATTTCTTCGTTTTTAAATCTCAGTACCTTTATACCAAATTCACCAATATCATTTTCTCTTTTTTCGTCATAAATTTTAACTTCTTTATTTTCATGATAGCCCCCATCCAATTCAATAACGAGTTTTATTTTATGGCAATAAAAATCAGCAATGTAATTTGATATTGGATGTTGCCTTCTGAATTTTAAATGCCATTCGTTTATTTTTATTATGTTCCAAAGTATTGCTTCGGCTTCAGTCATTCGTGATCTTAATTGCTCAGCTAACTCAAACAATATCGGATTAGCGCCATAATACATGTTGTGCTTACCCCCGTCCCCTGAAGGGGAGTTATTTAACGCTTCTAAAGAATTTTTATCTTTCAACTATTTGATTTTTTTTGATAAAGGTTGTCTTAATCAACAGGAAAGTTTACGACCAAAACGCTTTACACTAATCAAGAAAAAGCAGGGTCGTCAAATTACCCCCCTTTAGGGGATGGGGGCAATATCTCACTTATCACTGCCTGTGCAGCCCAAACCCTGTTGCCCGCCTGCTTTGTAACGAGACTATTTGCACTGTCCAGTATCTCATCGCTCAATTCTACATTGCGACGAACCGGCAAACAGTGCATCACTTTCGCATTATTGGTCAACAGCATTTTATCTTCCGTCAGCATCCAGGCAGGATCATTGCTGTAAATTTTTCCGTAATCGTTATACGTACTCCAGTTTTTTACATACACAAAATCGGCATCTTTCAATGCGTCATTCTGGTTGGTAATAATAGTTGCACCTTTTGTGTATTGATCACTTAATTCATAGTGCTCTGGATGTGTAATTACAAAATCTGCTTCTCCCCATGCGTTTACCCATTGTGCAAATGAATTGGCAACACATTGTGGCAATGGCTTTACATGTGGTGCCCAGGTTAATACAATTTTGGGCTTATGTGTTGCAGCAAATGATTCTTTTATAGTAAGTATGTCTGTTAGTGATTGCAACGGATGCAACGTTGCGCTTTCTAAACTGATGATCGGTACACCTGCATATTGAACGAATGAATTCATCACCAGTTCGCTGTAATCGTCTTCCCTGTTTTTTAATGAAGGAAATGTACGGATGCACAAAATATCAAAGTACTGTCCCAGGATTGGAGCCGCATCTTTTACATGCTCCACAGTGTTACCACTCATGATGGCACCTTCTTCAAACTCCAATGCCCAGCCTTCTTTATCCACATTAAAAACAATGGCCTCCATACCCAGGTTTTTTGCTGCTACCTGCGTGCTTAAGCGGGTACGCAGACTTGGGTTTAAAAACAATAATCCAATCCGTTTATCTGCACCCAGGTTCCTGTCTGCAAATGGATTTTTTTTGTAAGCCAATGCTTTTTCTACCAGGGCATTGATATTATCAACATCTTTTACAGAAATAAAATTTTTCATTCTTAAAGCTAAAGGCTGAAGGCTGAAAGCTGAAGGCATTGTACCTGTTGCTTAAAGCTAACTGCGTATGATTAATGGGTGAATTATTTTCTAATTGATTTTATTAAATTTATGAGCATTGCTTTAACAGTATTTACTTTATTGTTTGCTAATTGATAAAGTTCTGTATTAATATATTGTAAATCAAAAGCAAGTAATAAACAATACTCAGTTTCCTGTGCTGACCCCAAACCAATATCAAGAAAATGAACAAAATCTTTGTCTGTATTTCGTCCGCACCCTTCTGCAATATTTAAAGGAATTGAATAAGTCGCTCTTTTTAACTGAGAAAGCAGATCATACTTCTCACTTGCCGGAAAACATATTAAAACCTGACTGTAAGTAAATAATACAAGTTCATGAGATTTAACCCAAACATCATATTTTTTGTAATCCCTCATACTTAAAAATTTAAAAGGAATAAATATTTATTATAGAGCTACATTCTAATGCCTTCTGCTTTAAGCTTTATGCTTTTAGCTCTTTTCTAAACGCATCCAAAAATATATCCGCTTCTACTTTTGTAATATTCAACGCAGGCAATAACCTTATCACATAAGGCTTTGCTTCTCCCGTAAATATTTTATGCTTGAATAATAAATTCTTTTTCACGTCCTTTAATGCTTCCGGCAATTCTATTCCGATCATCAATCCCCTTCCTCTTACTTCTATTACCTCTGGCAATTTTTTCAATTCCGATATCAGGTAATCCCCCACTGCTTCTGCATTCTTCATCAACGCATCTTTTTCCATCACTTCCAATACAGCCAATGCTGCGGCGCAGGCCAAATGATTGCCACCGAAAGTAGTACCGAGCATAAAATATTTAGCATGAATTTTCGGCGCAATGGAAATACCTGCCACCGGAAAACCATTGCCCATTCCTTTTGCCATGGTATAAATATCTGCATTTACACCGCTGTAGTCATGACTATAAAATTTACCCGTTCTTCCGTAACCACATTGTACAGAATCCGCAATGTACACGGCATTGTATGCATCACACAAACTTCTTATTTTTTGCAAAAAACTATCTGCTGCTACGTTAATGCCACCAACACCCTGTATCCCTTCAATGATCACGGCGCAAATATCATCCTGTTTAAATGCTTCTTCCAGTGCTGCTTCATCATTAAACGGAAGAAAGATTACATTGTCGGTTTGGTTTACCGGTGCTACAATAGCTGGATTGTCCGTAACTGCAACAGCTAGAGAAGTTCTGCCATGAAAAGCCTTTTTAAAAGCAATGATCTTTTTTCTGCCATTGTAAAATGAGGCCAGCTTTAACGCATTCTCATTGGCCTCTGCACCTGAATTACAAAGGAATAACTGGTAGTCTTCCTTACCGGAAACTTCTCCTAATTTTTTTGCCAGTTCTACCTGCAAAGGAATTTTTATTGAGTTGGAATAGAAGCCTACTTTATGCAACTGCTCTTCTAAGCGATGAACATAATGCGGATGTGTATGGCCTATAGAAATTACAGCATGGCCACCATACAAGTCAAGATATTTTTGTCCTTTATCATCCCAAACATAACTGCCTTCAGCTTTATCAACAGTAATGTCGTTCAGTGGATATACATCAAATAAATTCATGGATGGTAGGTGTAAAGTATATGATCAATAAAAAAATTCTATGCTAAAAATAATTCGCTTTTAATTTCAGGCCCGTTGTTTCGTTCAGCCCAAAAAGCAGGTTCATATTTTGCACAGCCTGCCCACAGGCTCCTTTCAACAAATTATCAATTGCAGAATGTACCACTAACTTATTACCCACTTTTTCTAATTGAATAATACACTTGTTAGTATTAACAACCTGCTTTAAAAAAATAGGTGCTTTGCTGATCGTAACAAAAGGATGTGCCGCATAGAAGGTTTCAAACAGCACTGTTAACTCTTCAATACCAAGATCACATTTTAATGTTGAGCTGATGAAAATACCTCTTGTAAAATCGCCTCTCCATGGTACAAAGCTGATACCCCCAACCCCTGAAGGGGAGTTATTTGCAGTCCCCGCTTTTTCATCAGAAGTTTGGACTGGAAAAGTATTTTGCAATTGATTTAATGACTGTGTTATTTCTCCAATATGCTGGTGTTCTAAAGTTTTGTAGGCTTGTATATTATTTGCCCGCCAGCTAAAATGGGAGGTTGCACTCAATCCCTGTCCGGCACCGGTTGAGCCGGTAATACCTGTCGTGTACACTTCATTTAATAAGCCGGCTTTTGCAAGCGGTAGTAAACCCAATTGAATAGCAGTTGCAAAGCAACCGGGGTTAGCAATATTTTTTGCAGAACGGATGGCTTCTTTATTCAGTTCCGGTAACCCGTAAACAAAGGTTCGGTTACCAATTGTAGCTTTATTTAATAACCTGAAATCCTGGCTCAGGTCTATAATTTTTATTTTCTCATCAATGCTGTTGGCTGCTAAAAATTTTGATGCGTCGCCGTGGCCTACACATAAAAAAAGTACATCAATATCGTTGCTTAAATCAGCAGTAAAAATCAGGTCCGTTTCACCAATAAGATCAGCGTGAATTTTACTTACAGGATTACCTGCATTACTGCTGCTATTTATAAAAGCGATCTCCGCATCGGGATGATTCAACAATAGCCGCAGCAATTCGCCGCCGGTGTAACCTGCACCCCCAACAATGCCAACTTTTATTTTACTTGCCATCGTTGGCTTCTTTTACTTTGTGATAAATAGAAGTCTGGTTGCCGAATATTTTACTAAAGCCCCTAACATCTTCGCCGGTAAACCCAGTATTCATTTCTCCGTATTTACCAAACTTATCGCTCATCAGGTCATGTTCAGATTCAATACCAATTACCTGGAAACGGTATGGATTCAATTGTACAAATACTGATCCTGTAACATTTTGCTGACTACTTTCAAAGTAAGCTTCAATGTCTCTCATCACCGGATCCATTATCTGGCCTTCGTGCAGCCAGTTGCCGTAAAACAATGCCAACTGATCTTTCCAGTTTAACTGCCATTTTGTAAGCACATGTTTTTCTAATGCGTGATGTGCTTTTAAAATGATCATCGGTGCGGCAGCTTCAAAACCAACACGGCCTTTAATGCCGATAATAGTATCCCCAACATGTATATCGCGGCCAATGCCGTAAGCACCGGCAATGCTTTGCAGGTATTGAATAGCTTCTGTCGGATGATCAAAACTTTTATCATTTACGCTTTTTAATTCACCTTTTACAAAACCAAGCTTCACTTCTTCAGTGCCTGTTTTTGTTACTTGTGTTGGCCATGCTGCCTCCGGCAAAATGCCTTTGCTTTTTAATGTTTCCACACCACCAACACTGGTACCCCACAAACCTTTATTAATAGAGTATACCGCTTTTGCAAAATTCATTTCTACCCCTTTTTCTTTCAGGTAACTGATCTCCTGCTCCCGGCTTAATTTTAAATCTCTTATTGGGGTAATGATCTCAACTCCAGGGATCAGGATGTTAAAAATCATATCAAAACGTACCTGGTCGTTTCCTGCGCCAGTGCTGCCATGCGCAACACCATCTGCATTCAATGCTTTGGCATGGGCAGCTATGTGTAAGGCCTGGCTTAATCTTTCGGCACTTACACTTAACGGATAAGTATTATTTTTTAAGCAATTACCAAACACCAGGTATTTGATGATGGTATCATAATAGTCTTTTACAGCATCCACAGTAGTGTGTGTAGTTACACCCAATGTATAGGCATGTGCTTCAATTGTCTTTAATTCTTCAGGAGTAAAGCCACCTGTATTTACTATTACAGAATGTACTTCGTACCCTTTATCAATCGTTAAATATTTAACACAAAAAGAAGTATCCAGGCCTCCGCTAAAACCAAGCACAATTTTACGTTTCGGATGCAATTCAGCTTCAGTTTCATTTTTTATTTCAACACCAGTATTACTCATCAACCAATAATTTATTTATGCTAAATGAAAATATCTTAATAAAGATTTTGGCAAACTTCCGCCACCATCTTTTTTCTTTAACAGCTTTAACAAACGGCTTTGCTTTACATGCATAAAGCGTTCGTACAATTTAGAATGCTGTTTAAAATCTTCTTTGGTTTCTTCGGGTTCAAAATGATCTGCAGGATCATACAGCATCGCTGTACACATACAATTCTTTCTTTCCTTACTCATCAGTATATCATAGTTCACACAACTTTTGCAGCCAGCCCAAAATTCTTCATCGTCGGTTAACTCAGAATAAGTAACGGGTTCGTATCCCAAGTCGCTGTTGATCTTCATCACGGCAAGGCCGGTAGTTAAACCAAATATTTTTGAGTTGGGATACCTTTCTTTTGACAAATCAAATGTGCGGCGTTTGATCTGTTTGGCTACACCGCTTTTTCTAAATGTCGGTGCAACTATCAAACCGCTGTTGGCTACAAACTGGTCGTGCCCCCAGGCTTCTATATAACAAAAGCCTACCCATTCTCCATCAGTGGTTACCGCAATAACAGCTTTACCTTCCTGGATTTTCTTTTCGATATATTCTGGTGAACGTTTGGCAATACCTGTACCTCTTGCCTGGGCAGAGGAGGCCATTTCGTCTGTAATGGTTGTTGCGTAATGGCTATCGCCGGATGTGGCAACCCTAACTATAATGTTATTCGTTTCCAATTGTATAAAATTGAACTAAAGATGTAAAATAAGAATTTGTAAGAACCTGTTTTTGGAGATTTTTTCACTGACAGGGGCAGGTTTTAATTGCTCGTCCTATCAGCAACCAGGACTACGTCGGGTACATGTAACCAATACAGTATAAACCGGAACTAATAATTCCGTTGCGTGGTTATAGATGTTAATAAAATATAGTGTTTTATTTTTCACTTTTTGATTTTGTTAATCAGCAGATGCAAATGTATAACATTTTACAAATAAAAGATGGTAAAATTTCTAAAAAATTTAAAGGCATCATATAGGCATGCTAATTTATCCGACATTCGTAATAATCAAAATAACTTTATATCAGTTAGATATAAAAGTTTTTAGTTCTTCTGCAATCTTCCTGTCGTTACTTAAACGGGGCACTTTATTTTGTCCTCCCAATTTACCTACACTTTTCATGTAGTCGATAAACCCATTCTTTTTTACAGTAGCTATCTTAAGTTGCTGTAAAATATTACCGCCTATAAGGTCATCATAATACACATTTTTTCTGCGCAGGTTATCGTCCACTTTTTTTGCAAAGGCTGCCAGGTCAGCAGGTGTATTTTCAAACTCAACAAACCATTCGTGAAAGCTCTTGCCTGCATCTGTTGCAATCATCGGTGCCACAGTAAATTCAGTGATGTGCACATTCTCTTCGTTGGCGGCTTTCATTAATGCTGCTTCCACTTCTTCGCCAATAACATGTTCGCCAAAGGCACTGATGAAATGCTTGGTTCTGCCGGTAACTACAATGCGATAGGGATTGGTAGAAATAAATTTAATGGTATCCCCGATATTGTAGGCCCATAAGCCTGCATTGTTACTAATGATGAGGGCATAGTTCTCTCCTATTTTTACATCTTTTAAAGTTAACCTTGTTGGCTTATCACTAAAGATTTCGCCGGCGGGTACAAATTCAAAAAATATTCCGCTGTCTGTATTCAACAGCAATCCTTCTGCTTCCTGCGAATCTTGAAAGGCGAAGAACCCTTCACTGGCAGGATACAATTCTATACAATCTACTTTGCGGCCAATGCTTTCGTAGAGCTTTGCTTTATAAGGCTCAAAGTTTACGCCGCCCTGCACCATTACGCTAAAATTGGGAAATAGCTCTCCAATTTTTTTACCGCTTTTCTCTGTAAGGCGATCAAAATACATCTGCATCCAGGGAGGTATACCGCTGATGAGTGTCATATTTTGCTCTATGGTTTCACTTACAATTTTATCTAGTTTTTCTTCCCATTCTTCAATACAATTGGTTTCGTAAGAGGGCAATTGGTTGGCACGTAAATACCTGGGCACATGATGGTTTACAATACCACTTAAACGACCAGTTGGCACACCACCAATTCTTTCCAGTTCAGGAGAACCACTTAAAAAAATCAGTTTCCCATCTGCAAATTTTGTGTTGCCTGTTTCGCTCATGTAACTTAACAGGGCATTGCGTGCCGTATTGATATGGTTGGGAATGGAATCTTTTGAAATGGGAATGTATTTGATGCCACTGGTAGTACCACTGGTTTTGGCAAAATAAATGGGTTGCCCTTTCCATAAAATATTGTGTTTGCCCTGCTTTATTTTTTCTATGTAGGGTTTAAATTCTTCGTACTCTCTAATGGGAACCAGTTTAGCAAAATCTTCTACTGTTTTTATATCCCCGAATCCATGCTCTTTGCCAAACTCCGTTTTAGCTGCTGTTTTTATCAAACTGTGAAAGATAGATTGCTGATCTTCTACAGCAGTTTCCATTCCTTTTTTTATCTGTTTATATATATATCCGGCAAAAGGTTTTGCCAGTAATGATTTTATTTTCATGGTAAAATATTACTAATCGTTAAGGCGCAAACTTACTGCTTTTTATGTAGTAAAAATGTGAAAATCTATTTACAATCGCAGGGCCATTCTGTATCTAAATCAATACAGGTAACCACTTCCACTTTATCATCTCCTTTAGGTGCAAAAACAATGCGCACATGTTGCTTATCGTGTGTTTGCCCCTCCAGCGGGTAGGTTTTACCCCTTTCATCTTCCTCTATTTTATTCGTATTTATCTGCCCGGCTGCTAAAATCTCTTTTACCTCACTTTCGTCTATATGCCTGCAGGCCATGCGGCAACGGGCATGCTTGCTGTAAATGATGGTATGAACATTCCTGTTAAAATTTTCTTCCGTCTTTACTGGCGGTAATATAATTTCAGTATTGGTATTTTTAGGCTTTGGATAACTGCTTGCCTGGTGTTTTTTAATAAACCAAAGCAAAAAACCGGCTGCTAACAGCACGAAATAGGGAATGTATTTCTTTAACATAGCGCAATTTAATTACTAAAGTTCTCTTTTTTATTCATTAATATTTAAAGTTTATCTCTTTAAAAAAAGGTTACTCTTTAAATATAAAGTGTCGGGGCTTTAAGTGTAGAGCCTGGTGAAGGTTATGTTCGTTAATCGTGTGTCGGATTGGAAGCGAAAAAGCCCCACCTGCACAGCGGGAACCTTCAACATTTTAATTTTATTATTTTAACAATAGCCTTACTTAATCAATAAAACATCTAGTTGTATCTTTGCCCCTTATGAGCAAAACTGTTGCGTTACACACACTTGGCTGCAAACTTAATTTTTCTGAAACCTCAGCTATTGGCAGGCAATTGGAAAATGATGGATTTGTAAAAAAAGACTTTACCGATATTGCCGATGTGTATGTTATTAATACCTGCTCCGTTACTGATAATGCAGATAAAGAATGCAGGTTGCTGGTAAGACGCATACAGAAAAAAGCGCCGGAAGCAATGGTGGTTATTACCGGTTGTTATGCCCAGTTAAAACCAGCAGAGATAGCTCAAATTCCCGGTGTGGACCTTGTGTTGGGTGCTGCAGAAAAGTTTAATATTACGCAGCACTTAAAGGATTTCACCAAAGGTGACAGCACTAAAATTTGCAGTTGCGATATTGAAGACGTAAATGAGTTTACTGCATCTCACTCCATTAACGACCGGGCAAGGGTATTTTTAAAAGTACAGGACGGTTGCGATTACAATTGTTCTTTTTGTACCATCCCATTGGCAAGAGGAAAAAGCAGGAGCAATAGTATTGATAAGGTTGTAGCAGAAGTTGAAGCAATTGCCATCAAGGGGGTAAAAGAGATTGTTTTAACAGGCATCAATTTGGGCGACTTTGGCAAAGGATTTACAGGAGGAAAAAGAAATGAAGAAACTTTTTTTGATCTTATAAAAGAGTTGGATAACATCCCTGGAATAGAGCGTTATCGTATATCATCAATAGAGCCTAATTTATTAACCAACGATATTATTGAATTTGTAAGCAACAGCAAAAAATTTATGCCGCATTTTCATATTCCTTTACAAAGTGGCAGTAACAAAATACTAAGTTTAATGCGGAGGCGTTATAAAAAAGAATTGTATGCCGAAAGAGTTGGATTGATAAAAACGTTGATGCCGCATTGCGCCATTGGCGTGGATGTTATTGTTGGTTTTCCGGGAGAAACAGTAGCTGACTTTAGAGAAACTTTTGATTTTTTACATGGGCTTGAAATAACCTATTTACATGTGTTTACTTATTCGGAAAGAGACAATACTGCTGCACTGGAAATAAAACCAGTTGTACCAATACATACACGCAATGAAAGAAATAAACAACTGCGCAACCTGAGTTACCAAAAAATGCAATATTTTACCAACCGGCACATTGGCGAAACAAGAAAAGTGTTATTTGAAAACCCTGATAAAAACGGCATGGTAGAAGGCTACACCGATAACTATATTAAAATAACTGCTCCACATAAAAAAGAGTGGGCAAATAATATTATTGAATGGAAAATATAAACGACGAAAAATTTAGCAAATACCAGGTTACCATAAGGTTTTACATGGATGAAGAATTTATGACACTGGTGCCGGCGCACCGTACTTTTATTAATGAACTGATAGATAAAAGCATCATTGATTATTATGCGGTAAGCATGGAAACCCAGCGATCCTGGATGATCATTAATGCTGCAGATAAAAATGCAGTCGAGGCTTATCTTAAACAATCAACTTTATACAATTACTGGACCATCGAAATCGATGAACTTTTTGTATACGATTCACAGGCATACAGGTTACCTGCATTGCAATTGAATTAGGCTGCCCTTATCTACGTTAATAATATCTTTTGCTTCCAAATAAAAAGTCAAGGTAATTAAGGGTGAGGTTAATATTAAAATAGTTTTCAGATAACTGAGCAGCATTTCTTGTTCCTCTTCTTCCACCTTCTACTGAAATAACATAGCCCAGTTGAGTGTTTCTTAAATTTTTTGAATAACCAATGCTACCTCCAAAATCTGTTAACTGGTTATCATTCATTTTTATGTAAGACTTTCCTGCATAAATTCCTACTTGAAAAAAACCTTTCTCATATTCCATGTTAAGTCCATTGGTAGCCTTTTGCGATTTTTGAAAACCCAGGGACAATTTATTGCTGTTAACCAATTGATAATTACTTCCGGTATATTTTAATGCATTCCAGTTTTGCGCCTGGGCATTAACCGTAAAAGTGTACTGGTTGTTTTTAATCAACGCAATCCCAAGATTTAAGTTTTCGGGTATAGCAAAGTAATCATTACTTGTTATTGCATTTTTTATTGTTACAGATCCATCCGTAACGTTAACCGAATGTTCAGCCAGCAATGATGTTTTGGGCGAATAAGTTATGCCATAAGTTGATTGCCATTTTTTATTCAATTTTAATTTTGTTTGCAACGATAAATTAAAATAATAATTACGCAGATAAGTGTTGCTTTTTGTAGTTAAAGTAGTAGACAAATCGCTGCTTAATATTTGTTCTGTTTGACTAATAGAACCAAACAATAAAGAAGAGGTTACACCAACCGAGGTATTTTTTGTAAGCTGAAAACCGTTAGCCCAATAAAACTGGTTTACGCCTCCCTCTCCTTCATAGTCGGCAGAAACATTCAACAGGGAGCCCTGAATATTTTTATTGGCTACATAGCTAAATGCAGCTGTACTAAAGGGCGTTAGTCCCAAACTACTCCCCCATTTTTTACTCACTTTTGCCGCAAGGCTCACTCTTCGCATAGCAAAATCTGTAGTCTTATTAGCGGTAGCGGTTACTCCTGCACCTGAATATATTATTTGTTTAAATCGTGATGAAATTTCAAAAGAAAAATAATGCAGCCGCAGCTTGGTTAAAGAAGCTGCATTGATGTTATTGATGTACCGTTCATCTGCCAAAGCAATGCCGGCATTGGCCATTCCGGTATAGCGGTTAAAATAACTTGTTTCAATATCACCTATGCCTAATACAGAATAAGGTGAGCTATTATTTTGTGCCGATAAAAAAGCTGGTAGCGCAACAAGGCAACCAAAAGCAATAATTTTTTTTATATTTATTGGCATACAGTAATATGACTTATTTAACAGAAGCATAATAAATTTTTAACTGGGTTTTATTAGTAGTGTTGGCACTGTTGGCAATAAGTAACCTGTTAAAAATAGCAGTAGCATTTGGCGGTAACACCAGCAGGCCATTTTGATTTGTTTCTGTATTTGCCAATTGAGCCACCAGATAGTTTGTAATATCGTACGTGTAAGCGGTTTGGGTACCGTACAAATTATCTATGTAAAGATTACCATATTGCACAATGGAGGATGTGCCGCTTGCAAGAGTTAAATCCGCCCCGAGCTGATTTGTTTGATCTGTAGCAGACAATTTTAAATTTGGAGGCAATTGATAAAAATTTAAAAAACTATTTTGAACAGGTCTCACAATTAATTGTGCGCTAATTATTTTTAAAAAATTAGGCAGTTGATACAAGTCTTTCAAATATGGAAACCTCAGTTTAACTACTGCACCTGATATGTATTGATCATATCCTGCATTGTTAGTTTTAGCTGAAGGCAATTGCTTATTCACTGGCCCCAAAGCAGCAATTGAAGTACCTGTTCTATCTGCTTTGATATTATTAAACTGGTAATTGGCTTCATTAATTCCAAAATCAATAATGGCATTTTCTTCAAATACATTTGGCTTGCGATAATGCAGCCGCATGATTAAGCTATCATTAAAACCCATTATTAAATTGTTGTTACTTCCTCCAACAATAGCGAGTCCTTTAAAATAACTCACAAACTGTTCAATTGATTCTACTGCCGCATCCTTGCTTTGTAGTTTGTCAAACAATTCTTTTCCAAGTGCAGACGACAATTTTATAGCAATTGTATCTCTTGTTGATGGAGTTATTATTAATTTGCTGCTACCTAATTCAATGCTGTTGTATGCCCTGCTGTTGGTATTATAAAAACTATATTGACTGGCAGGATAGATAATTGGTTCACTCAATTGGTGAACAGCTATGTTATAGGCTGACAGGGTATCCCCGTAAAATGTTTTATTGAGTTTTAGTATTACTTCAAGCGAATCAAATACAGCACCATTGGGTATATCGTAGCTTGCTGAGGGCAAGCCCAGCTGCAAAAAAGATTGAGAACTAACAGTACCAAATTGTTCATCTTTATATTTACCGGCCAGTATTGTATTGGTGTTTGAGCTAACAAAAGAATCCACATATACAGTAGTTATTTCAACAGTAGAGGAATCTACCAATACAAGATTTGTAATTGTATTATCTATAAAACTACTGTTAAAATCAAGGCTTTGTTTTTCGCACGAAGCATTTAAAAATACTGTGAATAAAAGAGATAAAGGGGAAAATAGATTTTTTAAATACAGGTATCTTTTACTCATCATTTTTTACAATTTTAATTCGTCAGCAATATTATTTAGTGCTTCCGGTGCCGTATTGTTAATATGTATTAACAGCAATAAATCATCTACCAAAGTATTTAATGATGCAGTTGGGTACACTATGAATATAAAGTGTACGGTTAACCGTTATAGTTAATACTATAATTTGTTTGTATAGTAAAAAGCACCGCTGGTAGACACTAGATACCTGCAAATACTTTTTAACGATTTAACGTTGTCAGACACGATATTTTCGGCAAAAATTATATAGCATGTACAAACTAAAGAACATTACATTATTGAGTATTTTAATTGTTCCCTTATTTATTTCCTCCTGCACAAAAACTTCTGATACCAGCACAGATACAAGTGGTAACTGGATAAAGCGTTCAGATTTTGAAGGTATTACCAGAAGTGAAGGTGTATCTTTTGTTATTGGTGATAAGGCCTACGTTGGAACGGGTTACGATGGCACTAACAGGTTGGGTGATCTTTGGCAATATGACCCGGTACAAAATTTTTGGTTACAAAAAGCTGACCTGCCGGGAGCTGCAAGAAGTTCTGCCGTAGCTTTTACCGCAGGTGGTAATGGATATGTTGGTACTGGGTATGATGGTGTTAACAGGTTAAATGATATATGGCAATACAATCCAACTACAAATAGCTGGATTAAAAAGAATGATTTTACCGGCGGTGCAAGATATGATGCAGTAGCTTTTAGTGTTTTAGATAAGGGATATATAGCAACTGGCTATGATGGCAATTATTTAAAAGACTTTTGGGAATATAATCCTGCAACAGATAACTGGTTACAGCAGGTAAGCTTGGGAGGTTCAAAGCGCTCTGCTGCTGTGGCTTTTGTTTACAATAACAAAGCTTATGTGTGCACCGGTACAAATAATGGTACTAGCACAGGAGTTAACGACCTATGGGTTTTTGATCCATCAGCAACCCCAATATGGACAGAAAAAAGAAAGATCAGCAATGTTAGTACAGATAGTTACGATGATGCGTATGCTGTAATAAGAAGCAATGCTGTTGCTTTTGTTATGAATGGAAAAGGCTATGTTACCTGCGGAGAAAATGGCGCTGTTTTAAATGATACCTGGGAGTATGATTTTGCAAACGATGTGTGGGCTAAAAAAACGGCCTATGAAGGAGTTGCAAGAACAGGCGCCCTTGGTTTTTGTGTAAGCGACCGTGGGTTTGTATTAACAGGAAGAAGCAGCAGTACACCTTTTGATGACATCCGTGAATTTTTCCCTTTACAGGCTTACAATGCAAACGATTAATTTTATAGCAGTACTACTTTAAAATATTTACTGATTTTACAATGGCATAAATTATAAAAAATGAGTACCAATTTAATAAAAGTGATGGTGTTATACTGTGCAGTTACATTAAGTAGTTGCCAAAATAATGCACCGGTAACTTCAAATAGCGTCACTAATAAAGACTCCATAAATATTGGCGCTTATACCTTTAAAACAACAGAGGGTTGGGGATATGGAATTACCATTGATAACAGGCTTTACATTAAACAATCTACCATTCCGGCATTTGCTGGCACTAAAAGTTTTGCATCAGAAAAGGATGCTGAAAAGGTGGCTGCCCTGGTAATCAACAAAATAAAACTACACAAAAAGCCAACAATTTTTAAAGACGAATTACAAAGCTTACAAATTACAGAATAGCGCTTTTAAGGCAAGCGCTATATTGTTTTAATAATAAAAAAGAAGTGAAATTCACTTCTTTTTTATTTAAGATGCCTGGTGTATTATTTGAAACAAAGAGTTACGGTAGCTTTCTCCTATTGGTATAAATTTATTTCCAATAATTATTTCATTTTTACTAACTACATCTATACTGCTTATTGAAATAACGTACGAGCGGTGAACTCTTATAAAATCATTGGCAGGAAGTTTACTTACAAAAGTTTTTAAATTTTGTAAGGTTATAATAGGTTTGGGCTTATCTGCCAGGTAAACCTGTGTATAGTCTTTCATGCCTTCACAAAAAAGAATATCATTGAATTTTACTTTGTAAAATTTGTATTCCGATTTAACAAATACAAAATCAACAGTGGGGAAAAAATCTTTCTTTATGAAAGGCTGTAAAAATTCCTTTGCACGGCTGACTGTATAAAAAAACTGGTCAAATGCAACAGGTCTTGGTAAAAAACTAAATATATTACTGGTGATATCTGTAACTGATAATGCCATTTTAGAATCCACAATTACAATAAGCGTTTCCTGTGCAAATTCTCTTAAAAAAATATCCATCTCCTTATCAGCTATAGTAGCCACATCGCAAAAAAGAATATCAATAGTAAATTCCTGTAGGTAATGTTTTGCTTCTCTGGTATTAATAGGCTTACACACAAAAGATAACCAGTTTACTTTTGAAGCATATTCAAGCAGCATCTTGCTTGCCTGGTGATTGCCATTGCCTATAAGCAGGCATTGCAGTGATTGCATATATATTCAGTTAGTTATAAAAGCCAAAACTATCACAGTAAAATTGCAAGGAAATGTGAAAATTATTAAACATGGCAATTTACCGATAGATACACACGATTAACCGTTTTTAAATTAATCTGTCAATCACTTCATTCAGTACTTTTACCACAATTAAAATTACGTACAAAGGCAACCCTGGTATTATTAACAAGTTGTTAATGGCATAAAGATATTTTTATAAATAGTAAACTTTAATGAATAAAAAGCGCCTTGCAATATTAATTCACGTGTCGGGATGGATTGCCTTTTTTCTGGTACCATTTCTTCTATTTAATATTTCTCATATCAATGAGCCTGCACCCTTTAAAAATTTTCCTCCAACTCAAAACTTCAGTCCTAACCAAAATCTCCCTTTTTTTTTATTAAAAAATCTGTTTCTTATTCTTTTTTTCTACACCAACCTTTTTTTACTATTGCCAAAATTATATTATGTAAAAAGAAAGAGTACCTACTTCTTTATTGTGCTGCTATTTATGATCACAACTATTTATTTACCCTCGTTTATAAGAAAAGAGTTTATGGCGCCCGTAATGAATATGCCTAACATACCCGGCCCAGTAAGGCGTGGAGAGATAGATAGATTATTTGGTTTTTTGCATTTTTTAATCATCTGGTTTTTAAGCAGTATTATAAACCTGTCAAACAGATACAGGCTTATGGAGCAAAAAAATAAGGAAATGAAAGTGCAGAAACTACATGCAGAACTTTCTTATTTAAAGGCCCAGATAAACCCTCATTTTTTATTTAATACCTTAAATAATATCTATGCGCTATCCATTTGCGAAAAAGAACAAACGCCGGAAGCTATTTTGAAATTATCAGCTATCATGCGTTATGTAACGCAGGATGCTAATTCGGAGATTGTACCATTGGAAAAAGAATTAGAATACCTGGAGAATTATATAAGTCTGCAAAGGCTGCGCAGTGATGATAAATTAACTGTAGAATTTACAATTACCGGCGAACCAACTACACATGTTATTGCGCCACTGCTGCTGATTAATTTTGTAGAGAATGCTTTTAAATATGGTGTAAGTAATCATACTCCTTGTTTTGTAAATATTTCAATCACACTTAATGATAACCAGTTCACCCTTATAGTATCCAATAAGATAATGGACACTGTAGTTGAGGATAGTACCTTTACCGGAACAAACAATACGCTAAGACGTTTACAATTGCAATATCCAAATAAACATATCCTTACTATTAATGAAACTGACAAACTATACAAAGTTTTTTTACAATTAGATTTAACATGATAAACTGTATTGCAATAGACGATGAACCGCTGGCTCTGGAGGTGCTAAAAAAATACATTTTTCAAATTCCAGAACTCCATCTACTGTACGTTTTTTCTGATGCAATTGAAGCAATGGAATATTTAAAAAACAATGAGGTTGAACTTTTATTACTGGATATTCAGATGCCTGATATTAATGGCTTTGAACTGTACAATAATTTACCTGTAAAGCCCATGGTAATTTTTACCACTGCCTACAAGGAATATGCAGTAGAAGGATTTGATGTTGATGCAATAGATTATTTACTAAAACCCTTTAATCTCACCCGTTTTAAAATGGCAGTAAACAGGGCCGTTAGCAGAAGTGTATTAAAGGCAAAAGAACCGCATTTACCATCGCAATTTCTTTACATACATTCAGAGTATAAAATGGTTAAAATACCTTTTGCAGAAATTATTTTTATAGAGGCACTGGATGATTATATTAAAATCAATACAGATACTCAATCTTACCGTACCCTGTTATCATTGAAAAAAATACTTGAAAAACTACCTAAAAAAGAATTCATTCGTATTCACCGGAGTTATATTGTTGCAACAGAAAAAATTTCATTTTTACAATATCGCAAAATAGGACTTATCAATAATATTGAATTACCGGTTGGAGACACTTACAGAGCCACCATTGCAGGCTTAAAAAAGAGTAATGGGGTTGGTAAATAGTAAATCTAGTTATGAGTTTATACTGGACTTAAAATATTTTTTATAAGAATCTGAAAAAAATTTTGCAGCAAACATTTAACCCTTATCTTTGCCATCCGAAAAAAGGGAGTTTAGCTCAGTTGGTTTAGAGCATCTGCCTTACAAGCAGAGGGTCGGCGGTTCGAACCCGTCAACTCCCACTTAATAATGAAGCAGTTATGATTTTATCGTAACTGCTTTTTTGTTTTTGTGACCTCAAATGTGACCTTAAACTGCCGGTAAGTATAAGATACAAAAAGCATCATTAAACAAGAACAACAAAGAGCAAATATTATACTTCATTATGGGTGCAGTTATCCTTAGCTGTTACATCACCAGTTGTAAAGTAACTATCTCATTTGTCTTGTAACACTTTCTTGTTGTAACCCAGTGTACTGGCAAAATTCATCAACACTAATAAAGTGGTGCTGTGGTTTCTTTAAATGCTCCTTAATCTTCTTAATGAGGTTACGGCCATACCTTTCACTTCTACCTGTTACAACTTGAATGTCTTTAGGATAAATACACAAACGTTCCATCTAATTTAATTGAGTTAATACACTATCTATACTTTAGCTATACCGAAGGTATAGTGAAGCCATGCAAAAATACTAAATGTAACAACAGGAATAATGAGTAGTACATGGAAAAATCGGCACGAATGACCTTAGAACAAGCTACATATTAGGTAAGAATTTCAGTGATGTATAATTTTGGTTACGAGTGTTAATTTTCTCACTCATAACCCATTAATTTTTTTACAATGGCAAAGTTAAAAGGCATATTAAAAATAGAAGGAACATTACAAGATATGACCTTCTACAAAACACAGGATGGACATCTTGTAAAAACAAAAAGTGGTGTATCTGCTGACCGTATCGCAAACGACCCAAACTTTCAGCGTACCCGTGAAAATGGTTCTGAATTTGGAAGTGCTGCTACTGCCGGAAAGGTACTTCGCAATGCAGTTCGTACCCTGATGATGAATGCTGCTGATAACAGGATTACCAGCCGTTTGACACAGGTTATGACCCAAATTAAAAACTATGATACAACTTCACTCAGGGGTGATAGAACTGTTGCGATTGGTATAGCTGACCCTGTTGCATTGGCCCTATTGATAGATTTTGATTTTAATGATAGTGCCGCTTTAGGCGGTGTGCTGTTTGCTCCGTTTACTGTAACAGGTGCTACTGGTGCAATTGATATTCCTGCATTTACGCCGATTAATGATGTTTCATATCCTACCGGTGCAACTCATGTTAGTTTCAAATCTGCTTATGCAGTTGTTGATTTTGCAAGTGAAACAAGTGCTATTGAGTACAGCCCGGTAACAAATCTTCCAATTGATGGGACAAATACGCCTGTAACGCTTACACCTGCTGCTGTTCCTGCCGGGGCTGGTATAAAATTCTACCTGATTTTAGTAGAGTTCTTTCAGTCAGTTAATGGTGTACAATACTCACTTAAAAACGGTTCTTACAATGTGTTGAACATTGTAGATGCTGCATAAAATTTTTGCATTATTCTTTATTACAGCCTTCCCATTCCTGGGAGGGCTTTTTGCTTCATGCAAAGCCCCTAAAAGGGCAATGCACAAAGCTGACGGCGGCCTGATGGAAAGCACCACAGATACCAACCGCAAGCAAGCTGATAAACGGAACAGCCAACTAACGGACGATAATGAATGTAAATTCCGGCTAAACTGACCCCCTTCCGCCAAAACAAATTGACCCCCTAAAAACCGATTTAAAAAGGCCCTAAAAAAATCCTGGCGATGAGGACTAAAAAAATGAAAAAGAACTGCTGTTTTGCAGGCTAAAAATAGT
>JANXSR010000371.1 GCA_025352625.1 Ferruginibacter sp. | reverse complement strand
ACAGAAGCAATCATTTGTGAAGTTGCAGAAGATACCGTAGAAACAATAAAAGAAAAATTTGAACTGCTTAAAAAGGGGCAGCAGGCCTGGGCAAAAGTAAGTGTAGCCGAAAGGGTGGCAGTGATCCAGAAATTTTATGATCTGCTGGAAGCAAGCAAAGACGAACTGGCCAATACACTTACCAGTGAAATGGGAAAACCATTGCAGCAATCTTACAATGAAGTTAATGGAGCCCGGGGCCGCATAAAATTCTTCATCGACAATTCAGAAAAATACCTGGCAGAAGAGTGGATCACCACAGAAGGTGCTACCAAAGAAAAAATTGTATACGAACCATTGGGAGTGATTGCAAATATCTCTGCCTGGAACTATCCTTTTTTGGTAGGTGTAAATGTTTTCATCCCTGCATTGATCGGCGGCAATGCAGTCTTTTATAAACCTTCAGAATATGCTACACTAACCGGGTTGCATATTGAAGCGCTGTTGTACAAGGCTGGTGTTCCTGAAAATTGTTTTCAGACAGCCATTGGCAGAGGGCAGGTAGGAGAAGAGTTATTGCTGTTACCGCTAAACGGATATTTCTTTACCGGCAGTTACCGTACCGGAAAATACATTGCTGAAAAAGTGGCTGGCAAAATGGTGCCCTGTCAACTGGAGTTGGGTGGTAAAGACCCCTTGTATGTAATGGATGATGTAGAAAATATTGAGAAGACAGCAGGCGATGCACTGGAAGGAGTTGTGTATAACAGCGGCCAAAGCTGTTGCGCTGTTGAAAGAATTTATGTGCAGGAAAAAGTGTACGATGCATTTGTAAAAGCTTATGTAGAGCAATGTAAAAAACTAACGATCGGAAATCCACTTGATAAGACCACAGATATCGGTCCGTTGAGCAGAAAGGAGCAGCAGGCATTTTTATCCAGCCAGGTTGATGATGCTGTAATTCTTGGTGCCACTGTTATGAGTGGTGGAAAAATTCCATCCGGCAAAGGCTATTATTTTGAACCCACAGTTTTGACCAATGTAAATCATGCCATGAAAGTGATGACCGAAGAATCTTTCGGGCCAGTGGTTGGCATACAAAAAGTAAAGGATGATACAGAAGCAATACAACTAATGCAGGATACTACTTATGGTCTTACAGCATCTGTATATTCAAAAAGCTTTGACAGGGCAGCGGCTGTGATGAACGAAATGCAAACCGGCACCGTTTACTGGAATTGCTGCGACAGAGTGAGCGCCAGTTTACCGTGGTCAGGCAGAAAGCAATCCGGATTTGGAGCCACTTTATCATATCAGGGTATCCGGGCGTTTGTTCAGCCAAAAGCATATCATATCAGGAGCTAAAAATACTTGCTACATTTAAGTGCAATAACGGGTTTACATTAATTTATGCGGCCTGGCTTCCCCTCATTAAAAAAATAAATGTCTTTTCTGCCATCCTGCGCTGCGGGAAATACTATCACGAATTTGCGCAAAATCACTCTTGACAAGGCTTTACCGGTTTTTTAATTTTACATACTAATCCTTTCTGTATGAAAAACAAAATAACCAGCCGGAAAGCAATTGCACCCTTTAGGAAAAGGTTATTGATTGCAATCAATAATTTATTTACCGTAAAATCTAAAAGAGAATTTAAAAGACTAAAGGATTTTATATCATCCTAGTTGCCTAGAAAGAATTTATCAAAATCAAGGGCTTACTTTTTATTGATGATTGCATTTACCAAATCAGTTTCAAACCCCTTTTGCAATAAATGACTTTGCAATTTTTTCTTTCTGATAAAAATATTTTTTTCACTTTTAAGTAATTGTAGTTTAAGTGCAGCAAGCCGGTTGAGTGTTTTTATATATGCGGCATCATCAATGGCAGCAAGGGCTTTTTTTATACAGTAAGGGCTCACCATTTTTTTCTTTAACTCGTATTTTATTTTTACACGTCCCCAATGTTTTGTTCTAAAATGGCCACCGGCATACATAATGGCAAACCGTTCTTCGTTTAAATAATTTTCTTCAATTAATGTACTGATGATTTGCTCCACTTCGTGTTGGTTTAAACCAAAACCGTATAACTTATCTTTTACTTCGCTGTGGCAGCGTTCCTGGTAGGCACAGTAGTTTTTTGCTTTGGGAAGTGCCTGTTGAGGAGTAAATTGTTGTTGCATTAATGATGGTATCGAAAAACCGAAAGTACAAAATATTACGTTGGTCTTTTAGGTTTATATCTTTAAAAACTTTTGGCGAAGCTTAATAAAATTGTTTGATTGTAGTAAGGCTTAAAAGGCTTGCTGGTAAAATCGCCCTTCAAAATCGCCCTGTGTGTTAAATAAACATTTTTAATGAGTTTTACTTTTGTAATAAACAACCCATTCATTAACCCATTTTTGGCAATGTTACTAAAGTAGTCAGATGAAATTCCTAAACGATATTGCATCTCCAGCCATTTTTTTACTTTTCTATCGTACCAGATATTTAGTTCAGCCCCCAATTGTTTAAAAACAAAAAGGTCGTAATTGTTATTCGTATCAAAGGTTGTTGTATAAAATCCGGTATTTGCAATTTGTTGGTTTGTTAAACCATAAAGGCTAATGGAGTAAGGAGAAATAGAAAACCTGAAATAATCATTGGGTTGAAATTTAATACCTGGCGAAAGCGTTATTTCGTAAGGGTTTAAAAAGCCCTGTGCCTTTCCTGTATTATTGTAGTCTTTAAAAAAGTCGCCACCAAATATGGTAAAAATTGAGGTATTGGTTTTAGCAATTAAATTAAAATTCCATTTATTGCTTTTGTTCATGGCATAAGAAAAATCATGCAATGTGCTTACATCATCTGTGGCTCGTTGTATATGATCACCATTACTCAATCCTGACTTTTGTACGCCCACAGTCCAATGCAGTTCATTGGTCATTGCAAACCGGTTACCTTCCTTATAATAATCTAATCCAACATCCAGCGCAGCGGTTGCAGAAAAACTTTTTTTATCAGGTCCTGAAGGAGCGTTGAACTCTAAAATATTGCCTATATTTAAACCAACTCCAACCGTAAATTGATATGGTTTTTCAGGAACTTCTTCTACAACTGGAGGGGGTGTTTTTTTATTAAATAATTTATTCTCTACCAGGTTACTATCATATTTATTAATCTGAACGGAATCAACAAAAACTTTTAAAATGCTTGATTTTACAACCTTTTTTTTAGCATCAATAAAAGCATATGTATATTTTGTGCCTGTCGTTTTTAATAGCTTACACCTTATTTCCGTACTGTCTTTTTTAACCATCAAATCTCTTTGCGCAAATAAACTACCGCAAATAAATAAAAAAATAAACAGAAAAAAGAGACGTACCAAAATGCTTTTATTATTGCAAGAAGGTAATATAAATGTTGGTTTATAATTCAATACTTGAGGGGTATTTTTCATGCAGTAAAAGAGAGAAGTAGTTAAAAGAAGGATAATGGTAAAATAAAAACAGGAAGTATATTTCACTTCCTGTTTTAAGGTTTTTTATTTAGAACTCCCTTTAGTACCGGCTGTTCCTTTTTCATTAATAGCCATACAAACACCATTCTCCATTGTTAGTGTAAATGATTTTTCGCAGCGATTTGAACTACCTGAATTGGAAGCGCCCCAACTCCAGGAAACAATCATAGTACAGTCTCCGTTTGGACAATCTGCAGGGATATTAAATTCTCCATCTTCTTCTGATAATGCTATGGGTGATTTTCCTTTTCCCTGTATCATAACACTTAAATCACTAAAAGAGGCTTTGCCTGATGCCTGGCCTGTTGCTACATCTCTAGGACTTGTAACCTCAGTTACAGCATTATTGGTTGAACTTATATCAAGCTCCTTGGTTATAACAAAAGGCTTATGCATCCTTTTGCCGGTAGAAAGGCCGCTTGCAGCATCTCTTGAACTTACAACTCTATCTCCAACAGCAATAGTACAGCCTGCAGCATTACTGCTTATTGTAACGACAGATACTTTATCGTTTTTAATATTGCTTTTGGTCTTAATTTTTTGATCCGGACTACGGCTTTCTGTTTGCGCAAATAACTGTGGCGAAATGATTGTTGTTGCCATAAAAGTGAGGGCGATTACGATTTTCTTTTTCATATTAGATTTTCAGTTTTTGGCCTACTCTTATCGGTTTTCGGCTTACCCGTTTTATAAATTCTTATTAGTCTTTTTTATTCGGCATTTTAATATGGTAGTCTGCCGCTTTTTGTTGTTCAATACTGTCTGTAGCTGCTTTACTACCAGCATTACTCATTTTGATAGTGTAATGTTGCTTTTCAATAACCGAAGAATTTTCCCTGCCTTTTATTGTAAAATTTTCGCCGGAAGTTTTTTGAGTATGACCACCCACTCTTCCTTTCGACATGCCGGTTCCGGTATTATCTGCTTTATCCAGGGGCAGGTCTTTTACATCTTCAGTTAACACTTTTCTGCTAACAGTTTTATTTGTACTGTCTGTTTTGGTAACTTGTGCAAAAGCGGCAGAACCTAAAAACAAAGCACCCATCAATGAGAACATTTTTTTCATTTTTCAAGAGTTTTAAGAGTGATAAAAAGAATTTATTTGTTACAAAACCAACTACAAATATTTATGTGGGTATTTCACCTATTCATGGCCGGGGTGTTTTTGCCCAACAATTCATTAAGGCAGGCGCTGTTGTTGAAGAGTGCCCCGTTATAAAAATGAAGCTTCAGGAAATGACAGTACGCAAACATATGCTCCTGAATTACTATGCTTTTATGATTGATGAACAACATGAGTACACAGGCATTGCATTAGGATATGGTTCTTTATACAACCATGCCGATAACAACAATGCTATGTATTATTACAATAAAGAAAAAGAACTAATGATTTTTGAAGCGTTACAATCAATTGAACCTCATCAGGAAATTACTATTAATTACCTTGGACCCGATTCTGCCGGAAAAACTATTGAAAGTTGGATCGTAAAACCAGAGGTATAATAATTTCAGCAATCGTTTTTATGCTACAGATTACAATTGACCATTAATATGTCTGTATTGTTTACATTATCAAACGAAGAATAAGGACAATTAGTATAGATATATGATTTTGATCGCTTAACATAGATTTAAAATTGATATTCAGCTAGCTTTTTTATCAAAACCACTTTAATATAATAAATACAGTATTAAAAATATTATCTTGGCTTCATTAGTACCATTATTTTATCTTTGATTTTTAATAAAATTATTTTATGAAGTTTATTGTTTCTTCTTCTGCATTACTTAAGCAACTGCAACAGATCAGCGGTGTCATTAATGCTAATACTGTGCTCCCAATTTTAGAGGATTTTTTGTTTGACATTGAAAAGAACAAGTTAACAGTTGTAGCTACTGACCTGGAAACAGTAATGAAAGTGCACCTGGATATTGAAGCCAAAGACAGTGGTAAAGTATGTATTCCTGCTAAAATTTTATTGGATACTTTGAAGAATATTGCCGAGCAGCCGCTCACTTTTACCATTGATAAAAACTTTGGGGTAGAAATTACCAGCGATAATGGCAAGTACAAAGTAATGGGTGAAAATCCGGATAACTTTCCAAAAGAGCCACTGGCAGATGATGCCAATGCTTTTACCATGACCTCTTCTGCATTGGTTACTGCCATCAATAAAAGTCTGTTTGCAGTTAGTAACGATGATCTTCGTCCAGCTATGACAGGCGTGTTTTTTGAACTGGATAAAAAAGGACTTACCTGTGTAGCAACAGATGCTCACCGCCTGGTAAAATATAAAAGAAATGATGTAAGCTGCCCAAAGACAGACACTTTTATTGTGCCTAAAAAACCATTGAACCTTTTAAAAAGCGCCTTGCCTGATAATACAGATGAACTAACGCTGTCTTACAACAGCAATCATCTTTTTGTAAAACATGGTGGTACAGAACTGGTTTGTCGCTTGATTGATGCCCGTTTCCCGGATTATAAAGTGGTAATACCGGTTGACAATCCTTATAAACTTACTGTAAACAAAAATGATTTTCAAAGTGCCCTGCGCAGGGTTAGTGTATTCAGCAATAAAAGTACCAACCAGGTAGCATTAAGCATAAGCGGCAGCGAACTGCAATTGGCTGCACAAGATGTTGATTTTAGCTTTGAAGGAAACGAACGCATGGCTTGCCAGTATGACGGCGAAGATTTACAGATTGCTTTTAATGCGAAATTTTTAATTGAAATGCTGAATGCGGCAGAAACACCCGAAATAGTTATTGAATTAAGCACGCCTACAAAAGCGGGAATCATTAAACCAACTGAAATTGATGAAAATGAAGAGTTGTTAATGTTGGTGATGCCGTTGATGTTAAATAATTAAGCGCCCATCTCCTAAAGGGGTGTTTTAGAGAAGCATAATTAGAGAATTAAATTTTTAAAAACAGGATTTACTAAAAGTAAATCCTGTTTAGTTTTGATAACAAGGATAAAAATTATAATGTCATTAGTTTTGATGAACTTGCGTTTATAAAATAAGCCAGCCATGTTTTTAATCATTTTGGGAGTTATCATTTTCATTGCTATTAATGTAGTGGCAAAAAACAATGCCGTTGTTTCAAAGTTTGTTGGACCGGGCCGTATTGTATCCTTGTTGTTCATTTTGCTAGGTATTTCTTCTTCTTGTATAAAGCAAATAGATGCAGGTGAAATTGGTGTTAAGAAGTTATTCGGGAGTATTCAAAACGATGTATTGGGTAGCGGATTGCATTTTATCAATCCGTTGTTGGATGTAACAAAACTGGATGTGAAAACACAAAACTATACCATGAGCGGCGTTAATGATGAAGGCAATAAATCTGGTGATGATGCAATACGGGTGTTGACGAGCGATGGATTGGAAGTAACAATTGATCTTACTGTTTTGTACAGGGTTGTATCTGCAGATGCACCAAGGTTATTAAGAGAAACAGGTGATGATTACAGGGATAAAATTGTGCGGCCAATTACCCGTACAAAAATCAGGGATAACGCTGTCTATTACCAGGCGGTTGATTTATTCGGTTCAAAAAGAGATGAATTTCAACAACGTATTTACAAAAGCATTGAAGATGATTTTAAAA
Organism: Ferruginibacter sp.; assembly: GCA_025352625.1. GTDB lineage: Bacteria > Bacteroidota > Bacteroidia > Chitinophagales > Chitinophagaceae > Ferruginibacter. The sequence goes on along the minus strand of JANXSR010000371.1, from coordinate 551 downwards.
AAAGAGGATTGATGCTGGAGCAATTGCTGGTAAGAAATATTACACTTCCCAATTCGGTTAAAGCGTCCATTGAATCAAAAATAAATGCAGAACAGGATGCCAAAAAAATGGAGTTTGTATTGCTGAAAGAAAAACAGGAAGCAGAAAGAAAAAGAGTGGAAGCACAGGGTATTGCAGATTATCAAAAGATCATCAACACCGGCCTTACTGATCAGCAACTGCAATACGAACAAATAAAAGCGATGAAAGAACTGGCACTAAGCGCCAATGCAAAAGTGATTGTAATGGGTAAGGGAAATACACCACTGATTATTGATGGTAAACAGTAAGCTTCCATCCTCTGACGGATTGAATAAAAAAATAGGTATATACGTTTAGGCCGCCCATTAAATTTAAAATAGCTAATTGAGCGGCTCACGTCATTTAAGTGGGGACTAAGCAAAAAGTTTTTGTAGTCTGAATAAAAAAAACTTGGTATCAACTACGCCTCTTTGATTGGCCCTGAATAGTTTTATTTTAGAATTAAATGATTCTGCATTGGCATTTGTATT
>JANXSR010000279.1 GCA_025352625.1 Ferruginibacter sp. | reverse complement strand
TATGGGAATGGGCGAAGATACAAGCTGGTTGGACAGTTATGTTGACAGGATGATGAAAGACGAAAAGCAAATTGACGCCAGCTACCGCCGGTTAGTTACAGACAAATTGTTTGCGTGGGCGCAAAGTGAAGTAAAGCCAATTGAAAAGAAAGTAACGGGCGAAGAGTTAACAGCAATGCAACACAATCACCAACACTAGCCCCTATCCCCTAAAGGGGGACTATAGAACAATATTCGCCGGAGCATTTTTGCTTCGGCTTTTTTTGCATATATAAGTCTGCATTTATTAAATCAAACATCAAAAAATTACACACATACTTTTGCTCCGCCTTTTTGGCGCCTTTTTTTTATAGCATAATATTTGGGTTCATCAATCAACTATATTTGTTACCATAAATAATTATACCAGATGAATTTTGGAAAAGAATTTGAAAAATATGCTGTAAAACACCGGGGCATCAGCAGCAACACATTAGATGGATACATTAAACATAACGTAACCAATCTTACCCCAAACATTATTGAAGAAAGACCTATGAACGTAGCTGTGATGGACGTTTACAGCCGGTTAATGATGGACAGAATTATCTTTATGGGCTATCCTGTAACTGATGAAGTAGCCAACATCATCACCGCCCAATTTCTATTTTTAGAAAGTACAGACCGTACAAAAGATATTCAGATGTACATCAACTCTCCAGGTGGAAGTGTGTATGCAGGCTTGGGAATGTATGATACCATGCAGTTTGTTACACCTGATATTGCTACTATTTGTACTGGTATTGCCGCAAGTATGGCAGCCGTTTTAATGTGTGCCGGTTCACCTGGCAAACGTACAGCTTTAAAACACAGTCGTATTATGTTGCACCAGCCAAGTGCAGGTGCCGGTGGGCAGGCAAGCGATATCGAGATAACAGTAAATGAAATTCGTAAAATTAAAAGCGAGTTATACGAGATTATTTCACAACATACCAGTCAACCTTTTGATAAAGTATCGCAGGATTGCGAAAGAGATTACTGGATGACTTCGACAGAAGCTAAAGATTATGGCATTGTAGATGAAGTTTTAACCATTAATCCGCGTAAAGCAAAAAAAGACTAAGTAATAAATATTGCACCGCCGATAATACTACTAGGGGTATCGTTTCTGTTGCGGTGAATCATTCTTATACCACATACTTCTTTTAAACTATGCATTAATTAAAAACAGTATAACAAAATGAATACAATGAATTATTATACCAACAAACAAATACGTTTTGATGACGAAGAAGAAACTCCGAAAGAAATGCCGGAAAATCCAATGGAAAAAATGATGAGTGGGTGGCAGTTTGACAAAAAATTTATAGAGCAGCGTAAGATATTTTTATGGGGTGTGGTAGATGATAAAAGTGCCAAAGATATTACCGCACGGTTGCTTTATTTGGAAGCCATTGATCCAGGTAAAGAAATTACTTTTTATATTAACAGCCCGGGCGGAGTAGTTACCAGTGGAATGGTAATGTATGATACTATGCAAATGATTACATCACCGGTAAGTACAGTATGTATGGGTATGGCTGCCAGTATGGGTAGTATTTTACTAAGTGGAGGTGCCAAAGGAAGGCGTTTTATTTTCCCCAGTGGACAAGTGATGATCCATCAGCCGAGCGGTGGTGGACAAGGCGTAAGTGCCGATCTTGAAATAATGGCAGTACAGATATTAAAGATTAAACAATTGGGAGCTCATATTTTGGCAGATAACTGTGGCCAAACCTACGAAAAAGTGATGAAGGATTTTGACCGTGATTACTGGATGGATGCAAAAGAATCAGTTGGGTATGGTATTGTAGACGGCGTATTAGACAAATTATAAATTATTGTTTACTTATTTATTCTGGCCGGTTTAATCACCGGCCTTTTTCATTAAGTGCCCCTAAAATATTATTAAGTATTATTTTTAATAAACGCTACAAAAATATAAAACCTTCAAATAACGCCCCTTTAGGGGATGGGGGTTAACTTTACACAATGCAATTCGAAGATATCATAAACGCAAAACTCAGCCAGGAAACCGACCGGCCCATGATGAAAAAAGAGGCCTTTTCTGTGAGTGAAGAATTGCAAACCTATCTAAAAAAATATGGCAGGGATGTTAAATTACCGATTGCTTACAAAGACCTGCTCAATTATCGTTTTGCAACTTCGTTAAGAGATAAAAAAGGAAAGCTCACGCATTGGGAAACGGCTGTATATGATTTTAAAGAAATGGAATTTTTAAAAGAAGGCCTCATTAAAACCTACGCCATTCTTAAAACAGAAGGCAACCTTAATTTTATTAAACACCTGGATGTTGAGAGAATCGACTTCTGCGAGTTTGGCAACAGTGTCCCCTTCCGGATTCGCATCATCAATAAAGTAAATGACAATTACGATCACTATTATATTAAGTCGGTAGATGCATCCCGTATTTACGGATTGGAACTGGAGCATCTTCTATCGCCCAACCGCATTACCTTTTTGCACCATAAAAATACTTTGGTAGAAGAACATATCCCCGGCATACCAGGTGATGTGTTTTTGGAAGATTACCTGCCCAGGCCAGAAACCAATAAAATACGCATTGCCAAAGAATTTGTAAAATTTAATGAACGTTGCTTTGCAAGGTTGCTGGGTGATATGCGTAGCTATAATTTTGTTATTGATATTACACCTGATATTGAAGACTACCAATACCGCATCAGATCTATAGATTTTGACCAGCAATCTTATGAGGCAAAAAAGAATTTATACCTGCCGCAATTCTATAAAGAAAACTTTGAGTATGTAGATCTGGTATTAAAAAATCTAAGTCCTGAAGTAATAGAACAATACCAAGCTGAAGAACGCACCACTATGGCTTACAGGGTAATTGCCAGCCGCAGGCAAATTATGGAACTGCTGAATATTATGATCAAGGATGAAATATCTGAAAATTATAAAGTGAAATTGCTCCGAAACGAACTGAATGAACATTTTAAAAATGATTATTTTGGTAATTGCAATACGATGGGGGCTATTGTAAAGCGCCAATTGAAACAAATGTTGCAAAAACATTTAACGCAGGGGCAAAGCAGTTAATTGAATCAAAGAGGACTTATCTACAATTT
>JANXSR010000264.1 GCA_025352625.1 Ferruginibacter sp. | reverse complement strand
AATACAGCACCCTGTATTGCATATATTTCTTACAAACTCAATCAATTAAATCCTGAGGCTAATTTAATTTGTGCGCCGGCCGATCACATTATTCTTGATCCTGCTGCATTTAAAGCTACCTGTTTACAGGCATTGAAATTTACTTCTCATATAAAAGCATTAGTAACACTCGGTATAAAACCTACTCACCCTAATACTGGTTATGGTTATATCCAATACGATCAGCAGGCTGTTGGCGAAAATGTATTTAAAGTAAAAACATTTACAGAAAAACCAGATAAGGAATTAGCCCGAACCTTTATTTCGAGTGGCGATTTTTTATGGAACGCAGGTATTTTTGTTTGGCAGGTAAAAAACATAGTAAAAGCATTTGAAACTTTTTTGCCCGAAATGCATGATGTATTTGATGCAGAAAAAAATAATTTTTCTACCCCCAATGAGAAAGAAGCGATTGAACGGATTTACCCCCAATGCGTAAATATTTCTATTGATTATGGGGTGATGGAAAAAGCGGACAATGTTTATATTATACCTTCTTCATTTGGCTGGAGCGACTTAGGAACCTGGGCAAGCGCCTACGATAACCTTGAAAAAGACTACCTGGAAAATGCTGTTACTGGCACCAATGTGATGATAATTGATGCTACAAAAAATATTGTACATGCTGAAAGCGGAAAGCTGGTATTACTACAAGGTCTGGATGATTTTATTATAGTGGATACACAGGATGTTTTACTGATTTGTAAGAAAGACAAAGAGCAGGAAATTAAAGAATATGTGGCTGAAGTAAAAAGAAATAAAGGGGATAAATTCCTTTAAGGTTTTAATATTATAAATTAAGGAGCCAACTCCTACCCATGCTTTTTTGTTTACATTATTTGACAGATAAATTCTCAAAATTTATTTTGATATTCTTTTGTAATCAAAATTTTCTGCTGTCTATGAAGTTTTAAAATAAAAATTTAATCGTGTACCCGTAATTTTTTATCTTCAATTATGAATGTTATTTCGCAGATAAAAAGTGCGAAGCGTCCACTTACCTTCTTTATTATTTCTGCAGATTAAATAATTTATTTGTGATTAATTCAATGTTAAACCTTTCTATTAACAGTAAACTTCCAAATGTTGGCACTACTATTTTTACAGTAATGAGTGTATTGGCAGCGGAGCATAAGGCTATTAATCTTGGCCAGGGCTACCCTGATTTTATGATGAACACAGCATTGATTGCATTGGTAAATGAAGCGATGCAGACGGGTAATAATCAATATGTACATATGAATGGCTTACCGTTATTGCGGGAGCGGCTGGCAGAAAAAATGGAAAGCCTTTACAACGCAAATGTAAATGCAGATACCGATATCACCATTACACCAGGGGGAACCTACGCAATATATACTGCCCTAACAACAGTTTTACAACCTGGCGACGAAGTGATTGTTTTTGAACCCGGATATGATAGCTATATACCCAACATTACTATTAATGGGGCTATCCCCGTTTTGATTCCACTGACTTATCCGGATTATGCCATTGACTGGGAATTGGTGAAAACAAAGATTACATCAAAAACAAAAATGATTATGCTTAATACACCTCATAACCCTACGGGCAGTGTATTGAGCAGCTTTGATATTGAACAATTGCGCAGCATTGTAAAAGACACAGGCATTTTTATTTTAAGTGATGAAGTGTATGAGCATTTAATATTTGATAATAAACAACATGAAAGTATGTTGCGGTATGCTGATTTGCGGCAAAGAAGTTTTGTGTGTTTTTCTTTTGGTAAAACCTATCATTGTACCGGCTGGAAACTGGGCTATTGTGTTGCACCTGCAGCATTGATGAAAGAATTTAGGAAGGTGCACCAGTTTAATTGCTTTAGTTGTAATAGCCCGGTGCAGGTTGCATTGGCAACATTTATTCAGCATAAAGAATTGTACCTGCAATTAGGGAAAGAAGTGCAACATAAAAGAGATTATTTTCAACTGTTGATGCAACAAACAAAATTTAAGGCTTTGCCTTCTTACGGGAGTTATTTTCAACTGTATAGTTATGCCGGTATCAGCGATGAAAAAGAAAAAGATATTGCCATTCGAATCACCAAAGAATTTGGCGTAGCAACAATACCCGTGTCTGTATTTTATAATAAGGAAAAGGATGATAAAGTGCTGAGATTTTGTTTTGTAAAAAAAGAAAGCACGCTGGAAGAAGCAGTAAACAGGTTAATGAAATTTTGATTAGAGAAGGGAAAATAATTTCCAGCCATTTTATTATTTTGTAATCGCCAGAAAGCGTTTATTAAAGGAATATCAGTTACCTCTATTTTATTTAAACCTCTATTTTTTGTCAGATTGACTTTTATAATAGTCTTTTAAGAAAATAATTTTCTGTACGGTTTACCATTGAAAATCATTGATTTCCGACCTTTTTTTAGTAAAATGCTAACTACTTGTTAAATTTTTTTGTAAATAATTTTGTTAGTTTAAAAAGAATATATACATTAGTGCATACGATTGCACAACTTGTCACAAAAAATAACCATACACGATATAGCCCGTCAATTAAATCTCACGTCTGGAACTGTTTCC
>JANXSR010000209.1 GCA_025352625.1 Ferruginibacter sp. | reverse complement strand
GCATCATCATGCTCAAGGAACGGAATCATAGAAGCACTTAAACCAACAATCTGGTTTGGCGCCACATCCATGTATTCCACTTCATTTTTATCAAGGATCGGAAAATCACCAGTTTGGCGACTCTTGATCTTATCTTCAATAAAGTTTCCTTTTTCATCCATTCCGATATTCGCCTGTGCAATCTTCGCCGTATCTTCTTCTTCGGCACTCAGGAAAATAGTTTTTTTCATATCCACTTTACCATCTGTTACTTTACGGTAAGGTGTTTCAATAAAGCCCATGTCATTGATCTTGGCATGTACACAAAGTGTAGATATCAAACCAATGTTTGGACCTTCGGGAGTTTCAATTGTACAAAGACGGCCGTAGTGAGAATAGTGAACGTCACGAACCTCAAAACCTGCTCTTTCACGACTTAAACCGCCCGGTCCAAGTGCGGAGATACGACGCTTATGCGTTATCTCACTTAATGGATTGGTTTGATCTAAGAACTGTGATAACTGGGAAGTACCAAAGAAGGAATTGATAACAGAAGATAAAGTTCTTGCGTTGATCAGATCAACCGGCGTAAATACCTCGTTGTCACGAACGTTCATTCTTTCACGGATGGTACGGGCCATACGGGCGAGACCAACACCAAACTGGGCATATAACTGCTCACCCACTGTACGTACACGGCGGTTACTTAAATGGTCAATATCATCTACTTCACTTTTACCGTTGGTTAATTGTACCAAGGTTTTGATGATGGCGATGATATCATCTTTAGTCAATACTTTTTTCTCGATCGGGAAATTCAATCCTAAACGACGATTGATTTTATAACGACCAACTTCCCCTAAATCATAACGCTTATCACTGAAGAATAATTTATCAATAATACCACGGGCTGTTTCATTATCAGGAGCATCAGCACCACGTAACTGGCGGTAAATATGTTGCACCGCTTCCAGTTCACTGTTAGAAGTATCTTTATTCAAAGTGTTATAGATAATGGCATAATCACCACTCACTTCTTCTTTCTGAACAAATACACTCTTCACATCCATGTCAGCAATCATATCAATATTGCTTTCATCCAGTACTGTATCACGTTCCAAAACAATTTCGTTACGTTCGATACTAACCACTTCGCCAGTATCTTCATCCACAAAATCTTCTACCCATGTACGTAATACACGTGCAGCAAGTCTTTTACCAACATATTTTTGTAAAGATTTTTTATCAACTTTTACCTCATCGGCCATGCCAAATAACTCAAGGATATCCTTATCAGTTTCAAAACCGATAGAACGCAACAAAGTAGTTACAGGGAATTTCTTTTTACGATCAATGTAAGCGTACATCACATTATTGATGTCTGTAGCAAATTCCATCCAGGCTCCTTTGAAAGGAATAACCCTTGCAGAATATATTTTGGTTCCGTTGGGATGAACAGATTGTCCAAAAAATACACCAGGAGAACGATGCAACTGAGATACTACTACCCTTTCAGCACCGTTGATAACAAATGTACCACGTGGTGTCATGTAAGGAATATTTCCCAGGAACACATCCTGAACGATTGTCTGAAAATCAACGTGCTCTTCATCGTTACAGCTTAACCTTAGTTTTGCTTTTAACGGAACTGCATACGTTAATCCTCTTTCAATACATTCGTCAATAGTGTAGCGTGGTGGGTCTACGAAATAGTCTAAGAACTCCAGTACGAAAATGTTACGGGTATCTGTAATAGGAAAATTTTCCTTAAACACACGAAACAAGCCTTCGTTGTTACGCTTATCTGGCGTAGTTTCCAACTGAAAGTAATCTTTAAACGACTGAATCTGGATTCCGAGCAAATCGGGTTGTTCTGCCAGAAGTTCAACTTTTCCGAAATTGATACGCTGAGCAGCGGGTGATTTTGTTGCAGACATATTGTTATTAAAACGTTTTAATGCTGAGAAGGTTCTTTACTTTAAGGCAGTAAACATGATGAATGTTACTAACCCTAAATTAAAGGAGGGCAAAGGTAGGTATAAGTATTCAATTATAGAAATACTTCAATCAAATTTTGTGATTTTTGGTTTGATTTTTGATAAAAATGATGTTTTTACGTCCTTTTTCATTTTTTATTTCTGACCAGGTAAAAAAGGAAAATTGAATTCATTCTACTAATCATTGTTTTTTTGTATTTTGTTTGAATAAGTAGATTTCATTTTTGAGATTTAATTTATTGAAAATTCTCCTGCCTCTTTAAACTAGCAAACTATTTATTGTAATAAGATAAATTTACTTATCAAATTTATCCATTGAGTTTTTAATTAAAATCATTAGAGTGAATAATCTTTACCTCAATGTTTTAGGTTTGTAATATATTTATTCAAAATATAAACACCTATTATAACAATTGCTCTTATACATTATACTAAAAATAGTACTTTTATCGTTGAAAGAGCATAAGATTCAATCAATTCAAACCATGAAAAAGTTTTTTCTCGTCCTCCTGGTCCTTGTTGGGTCTTTTCGATATTCAATAGCCCAATGTCCGTTAAATGCTTTTGCATTTCTTAGTGTATATCCTCAATGTCCTCTTGGTTGTGGAGTTTTACTAAAAGACTGGCCAGAGGGTGTTATAGTTAATATTTATGGTGGATCTCCTATTGGAGTAATTTCATCTGTTTTAATACCAGGAACTTTCGGTGGTCCGGGTACAGGTGATGCCTTTGTTTGTGTTCCATGTAATGTCACACTAATATTTGCATCTACAGTTCCGGGTGCTACAAATGGTTGTGTTATAATTTCACTCGGTACAGTGCCTATCAAATTGACAGATTTTAATGTTAGTAGCAGAGGAAATAAATCATGTATTGTAAAATGGACCACAACTAATGAGCCAGGAGGATCCCGTTATACATTACAACGAAGTTTAAACGCTCGTGATTTTTCAGATGTTTCAACCTATATTGGTAAGGGTAACAACTCAAACAATTATTTCTATGAAGATAATCAACTACAGCAGGGTAACATATTCTATAGAATTAAAATAATTGAAGTAACCGGAAAAATAACATATTCTGAAACTGCATTGTTAAAAAATCAATCTAGCCTTGGAGTAAGTATTTATCCAAATCCGGCAGAAAATACTTTTAAAGTAACAATACCTACTCAATTTTTACCTGCTTCAATTTTATTATATAATATAGATGGTAAAGTTGTTAATTCAATAACAACTACAAAGTCAACCTTAACAGTAAATAAAAAATTACCGAAAGGAGTTTATGGAGTAAGAATTACCGGAAACAATAATGCAGCAGTGACTCAAACGCTCTTAATTAAATAGCTAATTAAAGAATATTTATTTCCCCAAAAATTCGTATTTAATTTCCTCTCACTAAATTAATTTATATTAATTACTCTCTATTAATCGAATTTTATTTTACAATTCGAATTTTACATAAATGCGGTTAGGTAATTAATGATTTTGCTATTTTAAGGTATCTCTGAAAATTTCAAATAGGTCATACAATTAAAAAACTTCCCATTATTAACTATTGTTTTAGAATAAATCCTTATTCTGAATAAATTAAAAAAGCCAGACAAATGCCTGGCTTTTGAAGCTATATTAAATTTATTTAAAAAAATTAAGCTATTTCAACTTCTGCACCTGCATCAGTCAACTTAGTTTTTAATTCTTCAGCAGTTGCTTTATCAACACCTTCTTTAATTGGTTTTGGAGCACCATCCACTAAATCTTTAGCTTCCTTCAATCCTAAACCAGTTAATTCTTTAACAATCTTAACGATCGCTAATTTGTTAGCACCTGCAGCTTTCAGGATAACATTGAAAGATGTTTTCTCTTCAACAGCAGCAGCTTCGCCACCACCAGCACTTACTACAACTGCAGCAGCAGCTGGTTCAATACCGTACTCTGATTTCAAAAATTCTGCTAATTCCTGTACTTCTTTTACTGTTAAGCTTACTAAGCTTTCAGCTAATACTTTTACGTCTGCCATAATGTTTAAATTTTTTCCGCCTTCATTGTTTTGCACTCCGGCGGAGGTTTAAAAAAATTGTTATTGCCCCCATCCCCCAAAGGGGAGTTATTTATAGACCTTTATAAGTGGAGACAACAAATATAAAAGTCAGTATCAATTTCAAAGTTTATGCCTTTACACCCTTTAGGGAATACGGTCTAATTAAGCTTCCGGTGCTGCTTCTGCTGCAGGTGCTTCCGGAGCTGCTGGTGCTTCGGCTACCGGAACCTCCACAACTGCTGCTGCTTCAACTGCTGGCGTAGCTTCTTCCGCTGCTTTTGCTGCATCTTTGTTTTGCAAAGCACCCAATACACGTTGTATTGGAGATTGCAATAAACCAATTACTTCACCTATCAATTCATTCTTGGTTTTAATCATGGTCAACGCTTTCAGTTGATTATCACCAACAAATACGTCACCATTGATAAAAGCTGCTTTCAACTCAGGTTTTTCACCTTTGCTTTCTTTCCTGAAACCACTTAAAATTAAAGCCGGTTCTTTAGGATTTTCGCTGAACAACAATGCGGTTACATTATGCAAAGAATCAAAAACACCAGCATACTTCTCAGTACTCAGGCTTTCCAATGCTTTTTTTATCAGTGTATTTTTTGCCACTTTCATTTCAACCTGCTTATCAAAGCAATGATTGCGCAATTTGGTAACCTGGGCTACCGTTAAGCTCTCTGTGTTAGTAACGTAAAAATTGTTGTACTGGCTAAACTTGCCTTTCAGTACTTCTATTACGTCGTTTTTTTCCTGTTTTGTCATAACAAATATTTTGGGTAAAATCGCAGTGACCTGCTTTTCTACATTGATTAATTTTGAACAGATTTGGTATCTACAATAATACCAGGACTCATTGTACTAGCCATGCTAACTCCCTTAAGATAAGTTCCTTTAGAAGAAGATGGTTTTAGCCTGATGATTGCATTGATCAGCTCCTGGCTATTCTCAGCAATTTTTTCAACGCTAAAACTTATACGTCCGATTGATGCATGAATGATACCTACCTTATCAACTTTAAAAGCGATTTTACCACCTTTTACTTCGTTAACCGCACCAGCTACATCGTTTGTAACAGTTCCGGTTTTAGGATTTGGCATTAAGTTACGAGGACCTAATACTTTACCCAGTCTACCAATTTTAGGCATTACAGAAGGTGTAGCAATGATAACATCAATATCTGTCCAGCCACCTTCAATTTTGGCTATAAATTCGTCGAGGCCAACATAATCTGCACCGGCACCTTTTGCAGCTTCTTCCTTATCAGGTGTGCAAAGTACCAATACCTTTTTTGTTTTACCAGTACCGTGGGGTAAGGAAACAGTACCACGGATAGCCTGGTCTGCTTTCTTAGGATCTACCCCTAATTTGATATGTAAATCGACAGAACTGTCGAATTTAGTAGTGTTTATTTCTTTAACTAAACTTGAAGCTTCTTTTAAGGAGTATGTTTTATTAACATCAACCTTAGCGTTTGCTAATTTTCTTTTTTTAGTAATCATTTTCTAAAATTTTTGTGGTTGATAATTAATTTTCCCAGGGGGCTTTGCCATCTACAGTTAAACCCATACTGCGTGCAGTACCGGCAATCATGCTCATAGCACTGTTAAGCGTAAAAGCATTCAGATCTTCCATTTTATCCTTAGCAATATCTTCAACCTGGGCCCATGAAACCTTACCAACTTTAACACGGTTAGGTTCTTTACTGCCACTGGTAATTTTAGCTGCTTCCAATAACTGAACTGCTGCCGGTGGTGTTTTAATAATGAATTCGAAAGACTTATCAGCATAAACGGTGATAAGAACAGGAAGGATTTTCCCTGGTTTATCTTGTGTTCTGGCATTAAATTGCTTACAAAACTCCATGATGTTAACACCTTTGGAACCTAGTGCAGGTCCGATTGGCGGTGCCGGGTTGGCTTGTCCTCCTTTGCATTGGAGCTTGACATAGGCCGTGATTTCTTTTGCCATGTTTTAATTTTTTTGGTGATAGCGTTAAGCCAATTAGCATAACTCCCAATTCAATAAATTCTACTAAGAACTATTTGGGGCGGCAAAGGTATAGATAAATTTTTAGAAATCTGCCTGAGAAGCAAATTTTTATTTCAAATATCCAATCATTA
>JANXSR010000183.1 GCA_025352625.1 Ferruginibacter sp. | reverse complement strand
TTACTTTTTATACTTCATCAACCTTGCATCTTTAATAACGCCCTTCCAGTTAAGGCCATACCCAAAGTCATACACATGCCCTTCGGAGTCTTTGTAACATTTCATATCAAGCGGTACATCTTCGTTTTGTTTTTCTACGGTTTGCATATCAGCAGGCATTTGCATGGGCAATAAACCTGATGGTGACGCTTTACCGGTGAGCATATCAAGAATGGCCTGGTCCTGTACACCAAAGTTTATAAGGATGGCATTGGCTTCTTTTTCAAATTCTGAAAATACCATCGGGTTGCTCATGTTAACTGAAACAATCACCGGCTTGCCTTTCATTTTTGTGTAGGTATCCGTCACCATGGAAAGGTCGGTAATGTTGATGGCTTTTATTGATTTGCCTTTGTAACTGCGGTTGGTAAAGCTTTCAAACTGATCGCCTCCGGCAATACTCGTTGCTCTTGCTTCAGTGGCAGTATACTCGCCATACTGCAGACTGATGGGCAGGTAACCATTACCACCCGCCTTTACATCTTCGCCGTTGTAACCATTGCCGCTATTGGGATTGCTGATGAACACAAGGGCATAATCCGCTTCTTCCGGATTGTCTGTAGTGTTGAAATATTTTTTTACAATGTTTATGTTCACCGGGTAGTCCAGCTTTTCGGGTGTTTCCATACCGAGGAAATCTCTTCCGGCAGGGGTGAATTTTTTAGGAACGTACACCGTTTTATTTTTTTGCAAAGGCAACACATTGCTTTTATTTTTCAACAAAACCATCGACTTCAACTGCGCCTCATAACCTGCTTTCATAAAGTCTGCGTTACCAACAATTTTTTTAGATGACTCCGCATCGAGGTATGGATTTTCAAACAGACCGGTATGAAAAATATTTTTCAGCAATCTTACCGCAGAGGCTTCAAACCTTGTACGCATAAAGGTTTCGCCATGTTCTTTTACACCCATGTTATAGGCATCAATAACCGGTACCGCATCATTGTTACCACCAAACTGGTCAACGCCTGCCATCAATATTTTGTAATGTCTTTGAGCCAGGGATAATTTTTCTGTGCCCCATGATTTGCCGCTGATAAAAACATCTACTGCTTTCTCATCACCTGTTACCAGCCAGTCTGTACAAACCACGCCATCGTACTGGTATTTTTTGCGCAGCAAATCGGTAATGATATAGGCATTGTAATTGTTGGCAACATTGTCGTGGTTCTTAATATCCTGGTTAACCGAAATGGTGTAGTACGGCATCACGGCAGAAGCCATTCCTGTTTTACCTGTTAGTTTAAAAGCGCCTTCTGTAAAGGGAATAAAATGTTGGTTGAAATTTTTACCAGGATACACCGCATACTTTCCAAAGCCATAATGCGCATCTCTCCCACCTTCGCCACTGCCGCCGCCGGGCCAGTGTTTCACCATTGCATTTACGCTGTTGTAGCCCCACCCACCGGCGATTTCTTTGTCGCCAAAAGATGTCTGAAAGCCATCAATTTAAGCACGGGCCATGTCAGCCGCCAGTTTTGGATTTTCTCCAAACGTTCCGCTCACCCTGTTCCAGCGGGGCTCACTCGCCATGTCTACCTGTGGCGATAAGGCGGTTGCAATGCCCAATGCACGGTATTCCATCGCCGCAATATGACCAAAGTTTTTTACCACGGCAGGATCGAAAGTAGCTGCCAACCCCAGCGAGCCGGGCCACATAGAAATGGCACCACCGGCACCCGCATTAAACTCTGCATTGGCCACCGTTCCATGCCGTGGATCGCTGCTGTTATTGGCTGGAATGCCCAGCCCGATACTCTCTGTTAATGCCTGTACATTGTTGTTCCATTGCACGGCCACTTCCGGACTTTGCAAAGATGTTACGAGCACATGCCGCAAATTATCTTTGGTTAAAAAATCTTTTTGCTGATCAGTAAGGTCACCTGCGCTGGCGCCACTTTCAGGAAACGGTTTGCCATTGTAAGTGCCTGCAAAAACACCCTTGGGCGGATTGGGTATGGGTTGGTGCCTGCTGTACAACATCAGTCCGGCAATTTGTTCCACCGTCATTTGTACGGCTAAATCTTTTGCACGTACATCCACCGGCAGGCGCCAGTCTTCGTATTTGTCGAGCTTGCCATTTTTATTAAGGTCTTTAAAAGCAAAGCCATCCTTGCTAATTATTTTTATGCCCGAAGTTGTAGAGTAGCCCAGCGTTTGGCCGCCTTTGTTGGTTACTGTGGTGATGGTGCCGTTAGTTGTTTCGCTCCATTTTTGGGCTTGCACCAATGTTGTTTGCAGCATTGTAATGGCGGTTAAGCAGATCGTTGTTTTTTTCATGGCGGTTGTGTTTGGTGTTATATGTTTTCCTGTTTATAATTTATGCTTTCTCTTACCAAAGTTAGTAATCCTAAAACACATTAAATTCAGCAGCTAAGACCTTTAAACTGGTTTAGATTCCGCTTTTGATTGACACCAATGCCTTAGCAACAAGTAAATCATATATTTACATTCTTCCATTGCGAAAATATATTTGTAGAATAATTAATCTATGTAACTAATACACTATTATGAAAAATGCAACAATGGTTTTCCGCATACTGCTTGGATTTATTTACCTGGTTTTTGGCCTTGATTATTTCCTGCATTTTATTCCTTATCAACCCATGCATACCGGTAAGGTGGAAGCTTTTAAAGAGGGGCTGAAAGGTATCGGCTATTTTTATCCGATGATTAAATCGATACAAATAGCAGGTGGTATATCGCTATTGGTTAACCGGTATGCACCTTTTTTTGCAGTGGTGCTTTTTCCTATCAGTTTAAATGTATTATTGTTTCATACTATTTTAGTTCCATCGGGTTGGTTAATGGGCGTTTTTTTAATGGTGCCAAACCTGTTTTTGGGATATGCTTACCGCAAGTATTATAACCCCATGTTTGTTAAAACACCTGTTTTGTAAAAGATATAAATCTTTCTGTTTTGCAGTAAATTTTACTGTTGATTGTGCAAAATAAATACGGTCATTGTTTTAGGTCCGTGTGCACCCAACACCAGCGACTGCTCTATGTCTGCTGTTTTGGATGGGCCTGCAATAAATGTTCCAAAGCCATATTGCGTACCTGCTATCCTGTCGTATGCTTGTTGCATGGTGGCCACAATATTTTGTGCATCAATAACGGCCACCAGGTGCTGGCAAATAAAAGGCAACACTCTTTCTTGCAGCAGGTGTTCGGTTACCCAAACCGCTCCATTTTCTGCCACCCCAAAATGAGCATTGATGATGGCTACATCCACATTATCCAGTTTATGAGGATCATCGTTTTTTGTATACATTTCTGCATACCCCAAAAAAGAATCTATTACAGAAAGAATTCTTACAGCATCTTTAAATTGCTGCCGCAGGATTTCAATGATAGCAGCTACATCTTTTACTTCATGCACTTCCCCGCCAATTGACTGCAATACAGTTTTGTATTTTTCAACTACATCTGTATAAGATTGCTCAAAATATTCAACCTCCGGCAATGGTGTAAATACCGGTTGGTTATTTTTTATGGCGGATAATATTTTTTCTCTGCTGCTCATTGATACTTATACATTTTTTTTTCTGTTTTTTGCATACCACTCGCCAAAAGATTCCTTTGGTGATGAAGGCATTTCCCTTTGTTTATACCATGCATTTAATTTATTATTCACCATAAAAGGCAGGTGCTTAACCACCCATCTTCCCATTTTGCCGGCCAG
>JANXSR010000174.1 GCA_025352625.1 Ferruginibacter sp. | reverse complement strand
AACATCGCCAAGCTCCAAAAAGGTAGTTATTGTAAAATGGGCTAATAAACCCGCAGGTAAAAAATTATTAGATATATCCATTTTCAACTTAAATATATTTTGCACAATTTAAGATTACTCCCCAATAAATAAAACTGAGCCATTACAAATTGAAAATTTATTCAAATTATCAGTGAAGAAGTAAAAATTTTAAATACAATTATTACAATTTATTTGTAACCAGGGTTTAAGTTTTAATTAAAGGAAAATTCAAGAAAAAACTGGTTCCTTTTCCTGGTACACTTTCCGCTTTTATAGTGCCGTGATGTGCCTCCACCATAGTTTTTACATAACTCAATCCAAGGCCAAAACCTTTTACATTGTGCAGGTTTCCGGTATGTGCACGGTAAAATTTTTCGAAGATTCTGCTGAGCGTTTCTTTGTTCATCCCTATGCCATTATCTTCTATTTTTATTTTTAAGGTATTGCCTGCATTTTGGGTACTTATTTTTATCAGCAGGTTATCTTTTGAATATTTAATGGCATTATCCAACAGGTTACTGATCAGGTTAGTGAAGTGTACATCATCGGCCATTAACACATCTTTTGTTGCAGACAAATTAACTTCAAGCCTTCCGTGTTTTTCTTCTACCTGTAGCTGAATGTTGTTTAAAGCACTTGTAATTAATTCATTTGCATGTAATTTTTTCAGGTTTAACTGTACTTCCTGCTTATCAAGTAAAGCCGCCTGCAGTATGGTTTCCACCTGTTTGTTCATGCGCTTGTTTTCTTCTTTAATGATACCGGTAAAATAATTCATCTTCTCCCGGTCATTAATTACTTTCTCATTTTTTAAAGCATCTACCGCCAAAGAAATTGTTGCCAACGGTGTTTTAAATTCATGAGTCATGTTGTTGATAAAATCAGATTTTATCTCACTCAGTTTTTTTTGCTTTAACAATGCCCTTACTGTAATATAAAAAGCGCAAACTATGATAATGGTAAAAATGATGGAAACAACGATAACCCTTGTCATTGATTTCCAAATAATATTTTTTACATGTGGTACGATAATTACTAAAATTTCTTCCAGTGTAATCCCTTCAGCATTGCTGCCGCTCGGCGCCTCCAGCGGAATCATAACAGGTTTGTTATTAGCTGAATCACTGTATAACTTATAATAATTTTCTGATTGAATTTCATTGCCAATGATAGAGGAGGTGCCTATTGCAAATTCGAAAGGCACATTTTTAATGTTATGTTTATCAAATGCCCGTTGTATAATATTCCTGATTTCGTCAATTGAATATCGTTGGATAACAGTAGGTCTAAACAATTCAATTTGTAAACCCTCACTTGGAAAAATACCCGATTTGTTTTTGATTATCGGCATCCTGTTACCTTTTTCCTGCATCAGGTCTTCCGCGGCCTGAGCTGTTACCATAATGATATGATCCCTGAATTTTTGCTCTTCTGTTTCCATTAAGCCCTTTATCCAAAGTATTTGGAAAAAAATTAATCCCAACAACGAGAGGAGTATCAATATTGTAATAACGGGGAAAATTCTTTTCATGCTTACAAAAGTAAATTAGTGCCAGGCTTTAATGCCTGTTGAAAGGTTGTAAATGGTAAATTTAACGAAGGTTTTAGAACTAACCCTATTTCAAAAAGTTTGTATTTCAAATTGTTGCAGAATTCAACGTTACCAACCTTATTAAAAACTAATCTCCAATTAGGATAAACCTGCAAAAGATTAGCAACCCCTGCGACAGTTTGAAATGTGGCAGTAAAAATAATCCACAATATTTCGGTAAGTAAAATAATTGAATTATTTTACAAATATGATTTCACCAGCACCGGGCATATTGTTAATTGCGGACCCTTTTTTAAAAGATCCCAATTTTATGAGGACGGTTATTTTTTTATGCGAACATCAACCCGAAGGCAGTTTTGGGTTTGTATTAAACAAACAATTTGAGCAAACACTAGATGATTTAATGAATGGTTTTGAAGGCTTCCCAATACCTGTATATTATGGAGGGCCGGTGCAGATGGATACCATTCATTTTTTGCATCAATATCCCAACAAAGTACCAGGCGGCCAGGAAGTAATGAAGGGAATTTACTGGGGTGGCGATTTTGAAAAGCTCACCGCTATGGTAAAAAACAATGAAGTAGATTTTAATAAAGTTAGATTTTTTATTGGTTATAGTGGCTGGGGTTTTGGCCAGTTAGGGGATGAATTAAAAGAGAAAACCTGGCTTACAGTAGAAGCATCGAAAGACCTTATTTTTCACCGGCAGCCAGATGATATCTGGAAAGATAGTTTGAGACACTTAGGAGGCGATTATGAAATGATGATCAATTTCCCGATTGATCCACAGCTTAACTAATAAGCAACTTGCCGGAAATCTTTCTAACAGATTTCACAAACAGTATTTTTATTTTAATACCTTGAACAAATGTTTTATCAGTTTGTAAAAATACTTGCCCGTATTGCCATTCACTTTTATTGCAGGGATATCAGGATAAACAAAAAAGAAATACTGAAAAGCAACGGGCCATTATTGCTTGCAGTTAACCATCCCAATTCTTTTTTAGATGCTGTTATTTTGTGTACTTTGTTTGATAAGCCTGTTTACTCTTTAGCACGTGGCGATGCCTTTAATGGCAAACTGATTTCAAAACTTTTATACTCCCTAAAATTATTGCCGGTATACAGGGCCAGTGAAGGAGTTGAAAACCTTGAAGATAATTACACCACTTTTGAGGAATGCATAAAAATATTTAAACAAAAGGGAATTGTATTAATTTTTAGTGAGGGAAGGTGCGAAAATGAATGGCATCTTCGCCGGTTAAAAAAAGGTACTGCAAGGTTGGCCATTGCGGCATGGCAGCAACAAATTCCCCTACAGGTATTACCCATTGGTATTAACTATAACAGCTTTATTTTATTTGGTAAAAATGTACATCTTAATATAGGAGAGCCTATTGACCGCGGCAGTATAGTAAATAACTTTACAGACAGCGGCCTTTTACTAAATGAATTAACCGCCACCATTCAACAACAGTTGCAAACATTGGTGTATGAAATTGATGCTAATGACCGAAAGCAAAAAGTAGCCAGACTATACCTCTCAATATCGGGGTTTAAAAAATATTTACTGACAATTCCTGCATTTATTGGCTGGCTGATACACTGGCCTTTTTTTGTTCCCATTAAAAATTTCATTGCAAAAAAAGTAGCCAAAGATGGTCATTATGATTCTATCCTTGTAGGTTTACTAATTTTTACTTACCCTGTTTACCTCTTGTTATTTGCAATGCTTACATATTTGATTTGGGGCGGTTACTGGTGGTTACTTGTATTTATTTTGCTTCCATTTTTTGCGTGGAGTTATATGCAGGTTAATGAACAAATTGATTAAGTAGTAATATAGCAGACTATAAAATATAGCTAAAAAATTAACGGGTAAAACAATCATTTTTACAATGTTTGTTTTACCCGTTGATTGTACAATTATTATTTTTTATTGCAGCTTTTTTGCCTTTCACTAAAACCTTAAAAACTGAATTTAAAGGCCTGCTACAATGACAGTTTAAAATCGGCCTGTTTCACATCCCTGCTGTTGCCACCGATAAATAATTTAAAGTTGCCGGGTTCAGCCACATATTTTAAATCGCTGTTGTAAAACTTAAGATCACTTGCAGCAATGTTGAAACTCACTGTTTTTGACTCCCCGGCCTTAAGTTCTATTTTTTGAAATCCTTTCAATTCTTTTACAGGATGAGTTGTTGTTCCTACGAGCTGTCGGGTGTACAATTGCACCACTTCCTTGCCGCTAACTGAACCTGTATTAGTTACTGTTACAGTTGCATTAATACTTTGAGTTCCTTTGATGGTATTACTACTTAAGGAAATATCGCTATAACTAAAATTGGTATAACTTAATCCATAACCGAAAGGATACAGCGGATCATTGGAAACATCTAAATAATTGGAGCGAAATTTTTGAAACCATTTCCCCTCAGGCAGTGGACGGCCTGTATTTTTATGATTGTAATATAAAGGTATTTGCCCTACGTTTTGAGGAAAAGTTGTACTGAGTTTTCCTGAAGGATTCACATCCCCAAACAACACGTCCGCAATTGCATCACCAGCCTCGGTACCACTAAACCAAACGTTTAAAATAGCAGGTACGTGCTCATTCTCCCACTTTAATGTCAATGGCCTTCCCGTAAATAAAACCAACACAACCGGCTTACCTGTTTTTAATAAGGCTTCCAGTAATTCCTGCTGAATTTTTGGAATACTGATGTCAGAACGGCTGGCCGCTTCTCCACTCATTTCTGCAGATTCTCCCAAAGTTGCAACTATTACATCTGATTGTGCAGCCACCTCTAATGCTTCTTTAAGAATAACCTCATTCGATCTTACATCCCTGTGCAATGTTTTACCAAACATAGTAGCATGTTCTTCCAACAAACTATCTGCATCCAGGTTAGATCCTTTTGCATACAATACTTTCGCATTGCTTCCCAAAGCATTTTTTAATCCCTGTAAAACAGATATTGGTGTAGAAATATCCGTTGCCACACTCCAGGTACCAGACATATTTTCTTTGGCATCTGCCAATGGGCCTATCAATGCAATGGTACCCGTCTTTTTTATTGGTAATAAGTTATTTTTATTTTTTAATAACACAAAACTTTCTGCTGCAATTGACCTGGCAACCTTTCTGTTGGCGGGTGTAAAAATTTCTGTTTTGGCTCTTTCTTCATTGCAATATTTATAAGGGTCAGCAAACAACCCCAGTTTGTATTTTGCTTCCAGCACAAGGCGGCAGGCTGCATCAATTTGTTGCATTGTAACCTTTTTTTCTGTAAGTGATTTTTGTAAAGTAGAGAGAAAACCTTCGCCCACCATATCCATATCAACACCTGCATTTAAAGCCAAAGAAGAAACTTTTTGAAGATCACCCAAGCCATGATCCATCATTTCATTAATGCCTGTATAATCAGTTACTACAAATCCTTTAAAACCCCATTGTGTGCGTAACACATCTGTCATTAAAAACTTATTGGCTGAAGCTGGAACTCCATCCACTTCATTAAACGATGCCATAATACTTCCGGCGCCTGCATCCACAGCTGCCTTGTAAGGTGGCAGGTATTCGTTGTACATTCTTATCCGGCTCATATCTGTGGTATTGTAATCACGGCCAGCTTCTGCGGCGCCGTACATAGCATAGTGTTTTACACAAGCCATAATTGTATTATTCTTTGAAAGATCGTTGCCCTGGTAACCTTTCACCATTGCTGCAGCAATGCGTGAACCAAGGTAAGCATCTTCTCCATTACCTTCGGAGATCCTTCCCCATCGTGGATCACGGCTAATATCAACCATTGGGCTAAAGGTCCAGCAAATACCATCTGCACTTGCTTCCTGCGCTGCAATACTAGCTGCTTTTTCCACCAGGCTCATATCCCAGATACAGGACATCCCCAATGGAATCGGGAATGTTGTCTGGTAACCATGAATAACATCCATACCAAATATCAACGGAATTTTTAGACGGCTTTCTTCTACTGCCACTTTTTGTACCGCTTTAATTTTTGCAACGGATTTAATATTAAAGAGTCCCCCTACTTTTCCGTCCTGTATTTTTTTACCAATATCACTGCTGGCTGCCGCACCTGTTACAATATCCCCGGCTCCGGCTGGTAAATTTAACTGGCCCAGTTTTTCTTCCAGCGTCATCTTCTTCATCAATACATCAATAAAGCTTTTCATTTTTGCAGGATCAGAACTTTGGCCTGCGACCTGCAACGAGATCAATACCATTAACCCGATCAGTACTTTTCTAAACAATTTCATATTGGCGTGTTTTATTATTTCTGTAAATAAGGAGTCATTATTTTTTGCCAGATGGCATAACCTTTGGCGTTCATGTGTAAATTGTCTTCAATAAAAATATCCTGCATTACAGTACCATCTTTATTAAACATTTTCTGGTACACATCTATAAAAGATGTTTTCTTTTTTTTACGCAGGTAACTTTTTATCTGTCTATTTACATCAATCATTTTAGGCCATAACCTTTGTCGGCTTGGGCTGGGTTTTAGTGATACAAAAGTAACCGTTGCTGTTGGTAGTTGTTCACGTATCAACACAAATAATTTTTTAAAGCGATCTACTACCATTGTAGCAGTAACTGTATCAGCTGAAGCCAGATCGTTTTCGCCACAGTAAATAACAATTTGCCTGGGTTGATATGGAAAGATGATTTCATTGGCATACCGTATCACATCCGGTAAAGAAGAACCCCCGAAGCCCCTGTTAATAATAGGATAGGTGGGGAAGTAGTCCTGCACATCTGTCCATTTGGTAAAGGAAGAACTGCCTACAAACAGAATGGCATGCTTTGCAGGAAAATGAGCACTATCCAATTTTTTAAAGTGTTGAATATCGTTGTAAAAAGGAGCTTGTGCTTTTGCAAATACAACTATCAATAAAAAGAGACAGAACGTCGATAGAATTTTATTGTTCATTTTTATTCTGCTTTTAATATGGGTGATTTTTGTGAAACGCCATTTTCATTAATGGCCTCAATGGTAAAATAATACTGTTTTTGATTGTCCATAGTTTTTAACCAATACTCATTAAAATCATGCACCATAATGCAGGTATATAATTTTTTAGGGTCAGTCCCATAATAAACATTGTAAGCATATGCATTGTTTACAGGCTTCCATTTTAAGTAAGCACTTCGTTTATCTTTTTCTGTTCTCAGCACAATAAAATTTTCAACTTTGGCTGGTTTTTCTCCACCACCGTTCCCAAAAACGCGTAACCCGCTAATGGCAAATTTGCCTGTTGGCATATGAGTGTTTTCCAGTTTTATAAACCTTGCCTGTACCGGCTTTTCCAGTTCTACGTACTCATGTGGCACATCCGTTGTATTATTGCTTTTGTCCATTAAAATATTCCATTTTTTGCCGTCAACAGAATAGTACAATTTGTATTGATGAAAGACACCAAGTGACTTGCCTAAAAAAGAACTGTCTACGTCCTGATCAGCATAATTTATTTGTACCGCATTTACAGTTGATACATTGCCTAAATCAGTTTGTATAAATTCTCCTTTGTTAGCACTGGCAGCACTCCAGTAAGTTTTTATATTTTCATCCACCGCATTGTTGGCGTAATAGCTGGCTAGTGTGGATGAAACAAGTACTGGCTTTTTGTAATTTAATAACATCCATACAGCCCCCCTGCCCCCCAAAGGGGGGGTCTTAGACGCTGCGTATTCAAAAGATTCTTTGTAATTCGCTGGGTTTAAAGCCCCTCCTTTGGAGGGGTTGGGGAGGCTATGCGGATAATCCCCAAAAGCAGTGTTACACCACATTACATCGTCTTTATCAAAACCGGCAGGCCAGATACCGATCCTTCTTTCGAACGTATTTTTTACACAAATAATAGATGTGGACACATGCCAGTAATTACCATTGACATCTTTAAACGTAGCACCGTGTCCGGCACCTTTTGCAAAGCCGCCCGGCTTATAACTTAAGGGATCTGATTGTGGTGTGAAAGGCCCCAATGGATTATCTCCTACCACCACACCATCTGCATAACCACTGAATTCTGTACCTGGTGCACCGTATTGCAAATAATATTTACCATTGTGTTTGGTCATGGTAGCGCCTTCAATAAACGGATCTAAAAAAGTATTGTCCATATTTTCACCAAAACGCTGCCAGCCGTATCTTTCCTGTTCTAAAAAATACATTTCTTTTCTGTAGCCTTTTGGCACCATTGTGCTGCGGTTTAACTCAATACCATACAACGGATATCTGTTGCTGCTGCCATTGTACATATACAATTTGCCATCATCATCCGTAAAAAAAGCAGGATCCCAGCCCCCCATATCAAAAGAATCTACCAACGGTTTCCAATCATTTGCTTTTGGGTTAGTGCTCATCCAGATGGTAAACTTACTTGTATAGGTTGATCCGAATACGATCATCGTATCGCCTACCACTCCCACCGCAGGAGCACACAATTCATCATACACGCCACCATTCCAGGGACGAAGAAATTTTTTGGAAACAAATTTCCAGTTCAACATATCATTACTCCACCAATAGCCCCACTGGTTGGTACTAAATAAATAGTAATCGCCTTTATAGGTAACAATTACAGGATCTGCGGTTGCTCGATGCCTGCCCCATTCACTAAAGTTGGGTATTGGCGTGTAACCGTAATCGATATTAATTGGATTACAATAAGTTTGTTGCTTATACT
The DNA here is from genome assembly GCA_025352625.1 of Ferruginibacter sp. Classification (GTDB taxonomy): domain Bacteria; phylum Bacteroidota; class Bacteroidia; order Chitinophagales; family Chitinophagaceae; genus Ferruginibacter. Next base: position 11,198 of record JANXSR010000174.1, on the reverse strand, counting down.
GTGCCTTTGCATTGTGCCCCGCTGCAAGCAAGCTAAAGCTCAATAAGAGTAATATCTTTGAACGGAGTCTCGAAAAAAATGCCGGATAGACTGTTGCAACGACGTTAAATTTAAATACTGAAGCTGGTAACATAATTATTTGTATGAAGTGTATTTAGATTTTGGTTTAAAAATTAAGCGATCAATGCTCCATTTACCGGGGCCTGCAAAAAAGAACAAAACGCCGAATAGTACAAACATAAATGGATGCTGATCGCCATACCAAATGACGCCTTTGCCAACCTTAAAACTGATATAGCTCATGGTGATTATTAATATCAATGCTCCTATTTTTGTAAACAGACCAAAGAATAGTAATATGCCGCTTAGTAATTCGGCAGATTTACCAATGTATGGCATTAACAATGGTGAGGAACTATTTTTAAACATATCCCATTGGGCATATTCCTTTATTTGTGTTGGATTGAAAACTTCCCAGCCATGATACATCATCATGGCGCCGATAATGATCCTGAGCAATGCAATGGTAGTTTTAATATTAATTGGCAATGGCGATAGCAAGCGGTTCATAAGATATTTTTTATTTCAATGGACGTTGGTTAATCAGCTATAAAATTAATGAACTTAAGCAACCTAATTTTTTCTATTTCTGCAACAATTTTTATTAATATTTATTAGATATATGCCGGGCATTTTTAAAATACCTTTTAAAAAGTTATTTCAATTTCATTTTCGGAAATATCAATGATGCCTGTTTTTTGTATGCCAACAACTTCGCCTTCTTTTAATGTCCGGATATAATCCTTGTCGTAAAGCTCATCCAAATTATTAAACGTATCAATTAAACCGATATGCCTGTTTTGCAGATTGATCTGTCTGCCTGTTATGATTAATTGCATTGTTGTAGCAGGAAATCCATGCAATACAAGTTGTACTTTTTTGAATGATGAAACAAAAGTTCCTTCCTGCTTTGAAAAAAGAATTTGACTTTTCGCTGGATCAAATGTTATACTTCTTTTACAGAATTTATTTTGTTGATAATTCATGGTGCTGCCATCGTCTTCATAATACACAAAACTATTTTTTTCTTTTCCATAATAGATATGGATATCCAGCGTGTCAGAAGGTTTGTCTTTGGTTGACTGTACCAGGCTTTGCATGGGAATAATAGCAGATGCTTTTATAAAAATGGGCAATTGGTAAATAGGTATTTCTGCTGACCATTCTTTTTCTCCACCTAATTTTTCATCTGTATATGCATTGTACCAATCATTTTTAGGCAGGTACATTTTTTTAATTTTATCCTGGCTCGTCATCGGTACCACCATCATTGCATTACCAAATAAAAACTGGTACTGGTAATTGTTATCATACACTTTATCATCATACGGATAATTGATGCAAAGGCTTCTTGCAATGGGCATACCTGTTTGCGATGCTTCATAAAATGTTGAATAGATATAAGGCAACAACCTGTACCGGAATCCAATAAAGTTTTTTGAAATGGCTTCTGCTTCTTCACCATAAGCCCAGGGCTCACCGGCGGCACCAAAGAATTCCCGGTGATTTCTGCAGAAGGGAGAAAATACACCAACTTCTATCCAGCGTTTGTACAAATCTTTGGAGGCATCTCCAATGTATCCGCCAACATCGTAGCCACAAAACGAAAGCCCGGATAAACCCATCTGGCTGTTTAATAAAACGCCACTCAGCAAGCCTTCATCTTTTGACGTATTGTCACCACTCCAAACTGCTGAGTAACGCTGCACACCTGCAAAACCTGAACGTGTTAAAACAAACGGCCTTCGCCCGTTTCCATTTTTTATTGCAGCCTCATAACTGCTCCTGGCCATTTGCAGACTATACACATTTTTTGCCTCAAGGGCATTGGCCTTATGTCCATCAAAATTAAACAATAAATTATCCGGTAAATAACTGCCGGCAACTGCAGGTTCATTCATATCATTCCAGTAACCATGAATGCCATTGTCAGGTAACCATTTCATTTTACTGATCCACCATGCCCGTGTTTTGGGATTGGTGTAGTCGGGCAGATAACAATGTAGCGGTGCTATTTCTGTTTCAAATAAGCTGCCGTCTGCATATTTTATAAACACATCATTTTTTAATCCGTCGTTGTATGATTCATACGTGCTGTCGATTTTTACACCCGGATAAACGGAGGCGGTTAATTCAATATTCATTTTGGCTAGCGTAGCTGCAAGGCCCGGCATATCCGGAAAGCGTTCTTTGTTTACCCTGAATGGCTGATAGCCCTGCTGGTAATCTGCATCCAGCACAATACAATCCAATGGGATCTTTTTCTTGCGGAATGTTTCTGCAATCCACTCAACTTTATCCTGCGGATAATAACTACAACGGCTTTGGTGATAACCAATACTCCATAATGGTGGCAATTGCATCCGCCCTGTTAAGGAGGTATAATGCGTTATGATCTTTTCAACATCTCCATCATACATAAAAAAATAATCAGCATCTCCTCCATCCATATTTACAGAAGTAAAACCCGGCGTTGATGAACCGAAATTGAAAAAACTTTTATAACTATTGTTGTAAAAAATGCCATACGCCTGCTGGTGATGAATACCAATGTAAAACGGGATGCTGACGTACATACTCAAACGTGGGTCGCCATATTTGTATGTGTCAGTATTGTTGAGGGTAATTGCAGTTCCTCTTTTATCAAGATTCCCCAATGCTTCTCCCATGCCTACAAAGCGCTCTCCCTGCTGTAGTTTTTTATACACACTTACTTTATCACCAATGAATGTGGTGCCGAAGCAATCACCTTTTACATCTTCATTAATTATAGCCCCATTTTTATTTTTAAATATTATTCTGAAAGAAGGGGTCTTTTCTATTTCAACATCAATAGCATTTGTGGAGAGTATAATAGACTTTCCTTTATCATCAATGCTGCTGTTTTTAAATGCCGGAAGCTCGTTATCTGTTAAGGCATAAGAAAAATTATTGAATGATTTATTCTTTGAAACCCTTACCCGGATGATATTATCAGAATAAGTATGGATGTCGAAAATTGCGGTCGCCGTTTTGCCTTCAATACCACCAGCTACTTTTTTATAGGAGATAATTTTACCAATATTTTTTACTTGGGCAGCGCAACAAACAACCATTGCCATTAAGATGAAACACAACAAATAATATTTCGTTTTTACTAATTGCATATTTGCAGATGCCACTTTTATTTTGCTTGCTCAATTTGCGGGTGAGCCACCCTTTTGGGGTAACCCTCCCTGGTTTATTCTTTTATCCACTTAGTTTTAAATCCTAACTTCTTCAATCCATTTTGCACATCAGGTATTTTCATAAATAATTTCCACAGCAAACCTGACCGGTAATTTTCAATCATCACCACGATTGGTCCCTGGTCGATGGCCAGGTGGCTTTTTGCATACCAGTTGTGATGAATACTGAAGCCATCTGTAAAACCATATTTGCTCCATATTTTATCGCCCATTTCATAATAGAAATAACGCAGGGCTTCCATGCTTTCGGTTGGTGTGTATGGCATTGAGGAGATGGCTGCTGTTGGTTGAATCACCCCCCGGTCGTTTTCCGGGCTGTGTGCCAGGTAACCTTTATAACTATCTCCGGCAGTAAGGCCCCAGCATTTATTGCTGTATCCTTTAAACTTGTTGGGATTTTCCATACAATAAGCCCGATTGATGAGGGTGTGATTTTTACCCTGCAAAAAATAATCATTGCCCAAAGAATCTGTTAACCCATTGGGATCGATTCCCTGGAAAGTGTATTGCTCAAAAAATAAAGGACCGCCTTTGTCTTTATCATAATTTCCCAAGGGCAATTGATAACCATAATATTCTTTTCCATTTTTAAAACCCGTGCTTCCTGTCCAGGTGCCATTGTACACATTTGCTGAAATGGAATGGTACTGCGAAGATGCTGCCAGTATATAAGTGATCAGACATTCATTATAACCCCACACAGGAAAGTTCATGTCGAAACCATTGTTTGGGCTCCAGTGCCAGAACAATTTATTTTGTCCGTTGGTATGCCAGTTCCAGTTGGCGGCGCCCCACATCTGGTCGATGCGTTTGCGCAGGTAAACTTCTCTCGGCGTATTTGCATTAAAATATTCCCTTGCACATAAAAAGCCCATCAGCAGGTAAGAGGTTTCAACAATGTCGGCACCATCATCCAGCCTGTCGAACTTGATGGTCTTTCCTGTTCTGCCATTCATAAAATGCGGATAGATGCCGTGGTAACAATCTGCATTGATTAAAAAGTCTGCAATTTTCATTAAGCGCCTTACCGCCGTATCTCTTCCAATCCAGCCTCTTTCAACTGCTACTACTGTGCTCATGATGCCAAAACCCGTACCACCAATGGCGCCTGCATCGGGACCAAATGTTGTATGGCTGAAATTGGGTTCGTCCCATGCTTCATTAATATAATCCCAGTAGTGTTCCGCCAGCACGGTGTTGCTTCTTTCCAATGCCAATCCGCTTACTGGGTGCGCCCCATGCCAGAAGAAACGAAAGGTTTGTTTTTGTACCACTTCAAGTAACTGGTTGTCGGTTAAATTTTTTATGATGCCGACAGCAACGATGCTATCTGGACCATCGCCATATTTACCTTTTGCAAGTGGCAGCGATTTTTGTTGAGCAGTTACTTGTACAATAAAACATACAAGTATCAAAAGAAATGGCAATCGTTTCATCAGTTCAGTTATTAAAAAAAAATTACTTTTTAAGAGATGGGCTTTCAAAACCTAATTTTTTTAACCCGTTTTGTATTTCAGGACAACTCATAAATAATCTCCACAACAAGCCACTCCTGTAATTTTCTATCATTGCAACAATAGGTCCTTCGTCTATTGCCAAATAATTTTTTGAATACCAGTTTTTAGTTTCATTAAATGCATCTGTAAATCCGTATTCGCCCCATATTTTATCTCCAAGATCGTAATAGAAATGTTTAAGAGCCTTCATAGAATATTCTGGTGTGTAAGGGAATGCTGACAACGCTGCCGTTGGTGTAATGGTACCTTCATCATTGGTGGGAGAAAAAGCATTGTACCCATCATACGTATCAGAGGCGGTAAGGCCCCAGCAGTTTTCGCCATATCCTTTAAATGCTTTGGGATTGTCTATACAATAAGCATGGTTGATGAGCGTATGGTTTTTATTTTGCTCCCAGTAATCTGCATACTGATCTTTTAAACCATTTGGATTCAATCCTAAAAAAGAATATTGTGAAAAGAATAAAGGACCGCCATAATCAAAGCCCAACGGCAATGTGTAACCGTAAAATGTTTTTCCGTTTTTAAAGAAATTGCTTTGCGCCCAGCCCCGGTGATACACTGCCGCACTTACCGGATAATCTTCACTGCTGGCCGCCAGCACATACATGATCATACATTCATTGAATCCACGCACAGGAAAATTCATTGCCCAACCGTTGTTCGGGCTCCAGTGCCAGTACAATACATCCTGGCCCTGTGTGTACCAGTTCCATTCAATGCCCGTCCACATCCAGCCCAACTTACCCCTGAATTCATTTTCCACCGGATTATCCCTGTTGAAATATTGCCTTGCGCAAAGCAGGCCCTGGAATAAATAAGAAGTCTCTACCAGGTCGCCGCCATCATCCTTCCTGCTAAAGGGGATTGTTTTGCCGGTAGCACCATCCATCCAATGCGGAAAAGCACCATGATAGGCATTGGCCTTTAATAAAAAATTTACCATCTTCCGCATAAATTTCGCAGCGGTATCCCTTGTAATCCAACCCCGTTCTGCTGCAACAATTACCGACATAATGCCGAAGCCTGTGCCACCGGTGGTAACAGTTTCGTACCCATAGCCTGCATCAGTATTGCTGCGCTCTCTTGCCATGCCGCTAACAGGATGAGCAAAGTCCCAGAAGTATTTGAAGGTTTGTTTTTGTACCACATCCAGCAAAGCACTGTCAGATAAATTGGTTTGCCTTGTTGTAACAAATGCTGTTTGTTGCTGCTTTGTTTTTTGTGCAAAGCCTGATGCATTCATCATCAATACAAACCCAAGCAAGAGTAACTTTACATTGTATTTAATCATACCAGCAAGCGAATTTAAAAAAAGAACAATCGTTTTACAATACCAATGTTTGAATAGCATGTGGTAAAATGTTTACTTCTGCGGCTTTTGTACCAATGCAAAGATTGTATGTAATTTTTAAATTACTTTGGTTCATCACCACCACTGCTACTTTTCCATCTGCGTTTTTAAAAGCCGTGGTTAACAACTGGCTACGACTTGCCACACTGCTGATTCTTTTAGCACCCGGACGAATAAATTTAGAAAAATGGCCGATGTAATAATAAGCGTTGGTGTAAATAAGTTCTCCTGTTTTAGTATCTGCATGTACCGGTGCAAAACAAAAATTTTGCACATGGTTAGGGCCGCCGGTTTCATCCAATAAAATATTCCAATCCGTCCAGCCAACTGTGCCATTGTTAAAATCATTTATCATGGAGCGGCCATACCGTTCGCCCAAACTCCAGGTGTAGTAACCACCGGCTCTAAAACTTTCGGCACAACCTTCTGTAAACATTAAATTCTTAGCGGGCCAGCTTTCATGTACCCTTGCTACGTTTTCATACATTTCTGTTCCGCCACTCCAGCTTTCGTACCAGTGAAAACCCATACCCCATGCATATTTGGAAGCTTCAGGATCACTAAAAATAGTACTAGCTCTTTGAAACATCAGGTCACGGTTATGATCCCACACGATTATTTTCTTATCTCCAAAACCTTCTCGTTTCATCGTTGGGCCCAAATAATTTTTTAAAAAATCTCTTTCTTCTTCCGCAGTATACACGCAGGATTCCCAACGCTGAGTAGCCATCGGTTCGTTCTGTACAGATATACCCCAGATAGGTATGCCTTCCTTTTCGTAAGTCTTTATAAACTTTGTGTAATAATTAGCCCACGGCTGATAGAAGGCTGCTTTTAATGTTCCCCCATGTAATAAATCATTGTTGCTTTTCATAAAAGCCGGCGGGCTCCAGGGGCTTGCAAACATTGTTAGCTTACCACCCGCTGCTGCAATAGCCTGTTTGATAAAAGGGATTCGGAATTGTTTATCATGCGCTACATTAAATGATTTTAAATCTTTATCCCCCTCTGAAATGTATGTATAACTATCGCTGGAAAAATCGCTGCTGTGAATGGTTGTTCTGGCCAATGTGTAGCCAATACCTTTGTTTACATTATAATATGCCAACATAAATTCCTGCTGCTTTGCCTTTGGTAATTTGGCAAATGTTTCTGCAGAGGCATCTGTTAACGCACCACCAATTCCTAAAAATGACTGAAAGGTTTTTGACGGGTCTACAAATACACAAACCTGCGTTTCCTTTGGCTGCAAAAGGGTTTTAAAGGATAGTGTATCCGTTAAAGTAAGTTTTAAATTGCTGCTGTCCGCTGTAGTAAATACAATTACTTTTTTGCCTTCGGCAGAAAATAGTTTTCCCAGGCTATCCATTCTATTGATTGATGGAGGCAGATTGAATGCCGACAGCACAAGTGCTGACAGGATGACAACATTTTTTTTCATTGTGTGTTTTTTAGTTTTGTAAATTTACCATATATAGCTCCCTACTGATCCGGGTTGCAATTGTGTAACAACCCACTTACCATTAAATTTAAGATTGAAATACACCGTCTCTGCTCCATCGTTTTCTGCAATTAATACTTTTTTATGGGCAGGTGTTTCAAATGCAACTGTTTGTAAATTTCCACTCACATTACTTGCAATACGTATTGAACCTGCAGGTACAAATTTAGCAGCATGGGCTATAATATAATAAGCAACATTGTGGGTAACGCCAGACCCTCCATCAATAGTTAAGGCACCTTTACAGGTTGTGCAACCACCAATAGTATGCGGCCCAAACGATGGATCATTGGCAAGATTCCATTCCAATGCAGTCCTGCTCCAGTTGCGCATGGAGCCGATAATTACATTTTTTACATGCCATTTTAAATCACCCTCAAAGCCCCCGGCAGAAGCAGTGTATTGCTCTGTAAAATACACCTCCTTATCAGGAAAAGCATTATGTACTGTTGACAAGGCACTGATATTGCCGGCATATAAATGAAAGGCCGATCCATTTACAAAAGCCTTTGCCTGTGCGTCATTCAATACCGTTAGCGGGTAATTCGCCTGATCACAATTATGATCGTATGCGATAATTTTAGTAGTAATAGCTGCTGCCTGAAAAGCTGGCCCAAGGCTGATTTTAATAAAGTCGGCCTGTTGTGTGGCTGTCATTAAAAGGCTTGGGTTGTTATTGGGATTTAATGGCTCATTCTGTGGTGTAATCGCATCAACTGTTATTCCTTCTGCCTTCATTTGCTGAATGTATTTTACAAAGTATTGCGCATACACATTGTAATAAACTGGTTGTAAACTTCCACCCGTAAAATTATTATTGTCTTTCATCCAAACCGGCGGCGACCATGGTGTTGCCAGAATTTTAATATTGGGATTGATCAGTAAAATTTCTTTAAGCAATGGTATAAGGTCTGTCTTATCAGGGGCTAAACTAAAACTTTTTAAGTTGATATCCGTTTGGCCTGCGGCAACATCATCGTAGGTAAATGTGGTGGTATTTAAATCTGACGCACCGATACTAATGCGCAAATAATTAACGCCGATGGAAGTTGCGGATGTTCCAAACAATTCCTGCAACAAATTTGTTTTGGCGCCTGCATTCATTTGATTGATCACATAGGCACTTCCGCCTGTGAGTGTATAACCAAACCCATCGATTGTTTGATAACGCTGCGTTGAATCTACCTCAATATTTACAAAGCTATTGCTGATTGTACCAAATGAAAGAACAGCAGATTGCTTTTGGAGCAAAATACTTTGGTCGCCTTTTGTAAGCCAAAAATCAACATCGTTTGTTTCAACAACCGGAGGTACAACAGGAGGAACTACCGAAGGTGTAACAGTGCCGCCAGATTTAGAGCAGGTTATCTGCAAAGCAACTATCCCTGCTACTAATAATAAACTTGATTTTTTATATAGCATATCGTTTTAAATAGATGCTAAATATAATTCTTATTTAATTTTTAAATCATCATCAAATAAATTAAATACAAGGAGCCAATGTTATGAGTGATTGCTTTTCAGGATTTTTTATTGGAAGATTTTGATGGTGCAGCTGGTTTCCAGGTATCTTCATTAGCCCGCCACAGTAACGGATTTACTTTTTTTATTTCGCCACTAACATGTACTTTAGTTTTCAGTTGTAGTTTCTTTTGCAAAGTTTCGCTGACCAGCACTTTTATTTCTGTGTTCAAAATATCATTTCCTAAAAATTGACTTCCTTCCTTTTCTCCAGCCTTGGTTATTAGAATTGTAATAAGCTGAAACCCTTGTTGTAACTCATAATTTTCAATAGCAGTAACAGCCCCTTCTATTAAAGTTACATTAGGAATTATTTGAACCATAGGTTGTTTTTAGGTTATAAATGTAGAGGTATTATTTTGCACCATTGGCAATAAATTGTCATCGGCTTACAATTATTAATGCAAATAAGTATAATAAAAGCCATAGTAAATTTGCACATATCAACTCCCGCCATCCTGAAATATTACTATAGCTTTATTAAAACTTTTCCTTATTTTTTCACTTTCCTTAATTTACTCTTGACTATAGCTAAGGCCGGGCCAGCCTTAACAAATAAATCGGCTGTTATAATACCTGCTATATTTTTTATTTTCTTTATACCCACATCAGTTTTTATATTGCCATACGATTTTGAATTGGGTTTGGTAGTATTACTGAATGTTAGTTTTTTGGAAGTTCCCGGCCACACATCCCCGGCATCACCACGATTTGCACCTCCTTCCAGCTGCTTCTTTCCATCAGCCTGTACCACGGCTACTTTATAATGCATTTCATTGCTGTTACTATCTATTGCATCATCAATATGATAAATCAACAGGCCTTCACCAGGTAAAAACTTGTCGAAATTTTTCTTTGTTCGATTCTCGGCTAAAAAATATTCATTGCCCGAACCCCCATCTTTCCAAAGCCTGTAAATAGTTTTAGAGTCTTTTACGTCGGGTATAGCGACCCCTTTTTTGTTAGCACTAACTGTAACTGTATTAACCCAGTTTTGTTGGGCTTTGCACCAGCCACAAGGATGAGCGGGAGTAAGACCACCATTGTTCCAGCTACCGCCGGCCATCAGGCACCAGTCGCCTATACCTTCACTTGTATAATCAGTATCATACAAGTCAGGAAAACCAAATAATAAATGTCCCAGCTCATGTGCACATACACCCAGCTTACAATCTTCGGGTACTGTCAAGTAAGCATACACATGGGTACCGTCCGCATTGTATACACCCGGCAAAACCCATTTGTGGCTCCAGATATCACTGCCCTGACCAGTTTCTTCTCCTCCTTTACCTGCGTGTATAATCACAAAAGCATCTACATATCCATCATGGTCATTATCGTACAAAGAAAAATCTACTGCACTATTAGCAGCCTTAGCTGCATCCTGCGCCATTGTTCTTGCATTGGGTGCTGCATCTCCGGTGCCACTTTCACCATGGGCATAAGCTGCCAGAGTTCTCGGCATACGGTAAGGCCCAACTATTTCACCTGCAATATCTACGAGGCCATTTGTTACTTCCTTATAATATTCTTTTACACTGCCGGTGGGCAATACTCCTTCAGAAAAAAATAAATCCTGGTATTGCTTTTTTGTATTTGAAAATTGTTTATCAGAAAAGTCTACTAAAACTACTATCACCCTAACAGTTCCCTGTAGTGGAGATCTGTCGGCTGCAATAGATTTTACCCGACTTGCAGACATGCCCAAAGGAAAGGAATTGCCCGGCCTCAGCAAAGCATCATTTAAGCCAACTTTTGTTTTACCCATTGGCTTTAAAATGTTACTAAAAACAGATGCACCAAATTGTTTTTTAATTTTTTTGAGGTCATCTTTTAATTGTTTTTTTAATTCGGGTGAAGGGGCAATCATGCAGCGATTGCCATCATTACTTTTGTTTGCAGCTTCCATTATTTTCAGGTAGCCTTCGAGTAATTCGGGGGTTGCTTTTTTCATACTTCTAAAGTTTATATTAATTGTGAGAAATAATATATTCCGGTAATAGAGGTAATAGAAGTAA
>JANXSR010000162.1 GCA_025352625.1 Ferruginibacter sp. | reverse complement strand
TAATTTTTTTATTGTGGTTAAAATTCATGGTGAGTCACCCTTTGGGGGTGACTCACCATGAATTTTACGATGTTACCTTACCTGATATTTTTATCTCTTTTATAAACCGGTCCCTGATATTTTTTGTTGCCGGCAATTCGTTCAAATGAAATTTGTACATTCTTTCCGGATGCCATTGTATGCCTAAAAAGAAGGGCTTATTTTCTTTGTGTTCCCATTCTATACCTTCTACAATACCATCATCTGATTGGCAATTGACCAACAAACCTTCGCCCAGGTTATTGATACATTGGTGATGGGCACTGTTGGTCATGGTTCTGTCAACTCCTGTTATTTCATTCAACAATGTTGCAGGCACAATATTTATTCCATGCCCTTTATCATGGTTTTCAAACTTATGAATGCCGTTTGCTTCCGGGCCAATGTCTTGTGTTAAATTTCCTCCCAGTATGCAGTTTACCATTTGCATCCCCCTGCACACTGCCAGCACCGGAATATTATTTTGTTGTGCTTTTTGAAAAACCGCTATTTCAAATTCATCTCTTTTTTCATGAAAATGTTGTGGTGCATTTGGATAATCAGTAACAGTGCTGTTATAAAATTTCGGATGCATATCAACACCACCTGACAATAGGATACCATCAAAATCTTTAATACTTTCAAGGTCTGTGTGAAGGGGTGATAAAGTGGTAATTTCTATGTGTTCATTGCCCTTTAGCCAACGCACATAGTTGCTATGTTTTTCGTCTGTTCCGGTATAGGTTACACCAATTTTTATTATAGGTTCATTCATTACAACGCTTCTGTATACAATTGTTTAAAATCATTTCTTGTTACGGGTTTGGGATTGTTGGGATGACAAAAATCTGCCAATGCCAGGTCGCTCAGGGTTTCAATGTGTTCTTCTTTTACACCAATATCCCTTAGCCTTGTCGGCAGACCAAGTTGCTTATTTAATTCAAACAAATGGTTCACTACTGCTTCGCCGGTTGTTTCGCCCAGCTCCATTGTCAGTGCCATTCTTTTAAATTCAGTTTCCAACCCCGGTGCATTAAAACGCATACCATATGGCAGGTTTACCGCATTGGCCAAACCATGGTGTGTATCCAACAAAGAAGACAAAGGATGCGCAAGTGAATGCACTACACCAAGCCCTTTTTGAAAAGCAACAGCACCCATCAGCGAAGCGATCATCATCTTGCTTCTTGATGCCAGATCGGGTTTGTTTACCGCATTAACAATTGATTCGTTGATCAGAGAAATTCCTTCCAGGCCAATCCCTGCCGCCATCGGGTGAAAGTTCTTTGCGATATAGGCTTCCATGTTGTGTGTTAATGCATCCATGCCTGTTGCGGCGGTGATGAATGGAGGTAGTTCCATTGTAAGCAAAGGATCTGCAAAAACGATCTTTGCCATCAGCTTGGGCGCAAATAAAATTCTTTTACGGTGCGTATCATCTTCCGAAATAATGGCACTTCTTCCCACTTCGCTTCCTGTGCCGCTGGTGGTTGGTACGGTGATGAAATAAGGAACATCTTCTGTTACATACTGATCGCCGCCAATCAGGTCATCATAATCAAACAGGTCGCGGTGATGATTAATGCGCAACACAATTGCACGAGCCACATCCATTGCTGCGCCACCGCCAATACCGATGATACAATCCCTGTTGGTTGCTTTAAAGGCATCTCCTCCTTTCAGCACATCGCTCTTCACCGGGTTTTTGTGAATCTCTGAAAACACTTCTACTGAAATTGATTTTGCAGTAAGACTTTCTTTTATTGCCTTAAAAAAATCCAGGCCGCTTACCATTGGGTCGGTAACGATCAATGGCCTGCTTAAGCCGTTGGCCAGTAAATGATTGGGTAATTCTTTTATGGCACCTGCTCCAAAGCGAATGATAGTTGGAAAATTAAATTGTCTTACGGTATTAAAATCTGTCATGGTTTTTTATTATTTTTCTTTTGATAGAAACACGGATGAAACGGGTCATCACGAATCTTTTTTATTATTGTTTTATTCCCTGTTCTTATTTCGCCTCCCCTAAGCACTCTCAATTTGGGAAGCGTACCAAGTAGCTGAAAAAGTAAAAGAGTGCGACGCCAATGAAGATGCACATAGCTGCTGTATTTGCCCGGCCCAAAAAACATCTTAACGCCTAATGGCAACTTATTCTTTAAATTATTTCAAGGTATCTTTTCAACTCCCAATCGGTAACCACTTTTGAAAATTGCCTCCACTCCCATTCTCTTGTTGCGGTGAAATGTTCAACAAATGCTGCTCCAAATAGTTTTTTTGCAATGGGTGACGTTTTCATTGCCTGCGTAGCTTCCCACAAATTTTTTGGCAAGGTTCCGTTCTTTTTATCTGCATAACCATTGCCTACTGTTGCAGGTGTTTTTAATTTCAGTTTGTTATTAATGCCATACAACCCTGCAGCAAGGCAGGCTGCCATTGCCAGGTAAGGATTGCTGTCGCTGCCAACTACCCTTGTTTCCAATCTTGTTGAACTACTGCTGGCCGGTAAAGCACGCAAAGCGGTTGTTCGGTTGTCAATTGCCCAGGTTAATGTGGTTGGCGCCCAGGCGCCTTCTACCAAACGCTTGTAACTGTTAACTGTGGGTGCAAACATAGGCAGTATAAATGGCAGGCAAGCCAGTTGGCCTGCCATATAACTTTCCATTAACGAACTGATCCCTGTTGCTTTATTTTTATCGTAAAAAAGATTTTGTTTTTTTGCTGTACTCCACAAGCTCTGGTGAACATGGCCGCTGCATCCCGGTAAACTTTCATTGAACTTGGCCATAAAAGTAGCTATCACACCATGGTTGTATGCAATTTGTTTGGTACCGCTTTTAAAAAGCACGGCCCTGTCTGCCGCTTCAAGTATTTCTGAATAAGTGATGGCAGCTTCGTACACACCCGGGCCTGTTTCTGTGTGCAGGCCTTCAATCGGTACACCAAATTTTTTCAGCAAAGTAAAGAGGTCATTAAAATAATCATTCTTTTGTGAAGCCCGTTGCAAAGAATAACCAAACATACCTTCCGTCATCGGTTTTGTATCCCTGAATTTTCCTGCATACAATTGTTCTGTGTTGTCTATCAAATTAAACCATTCGAACTCCTGTGAAAAATAAGGCGTGTAGCCTTTGTCGCCTGCCTGTTTAATAATTTTTTTTAATAAACTGCGTGGACAAACAGCCAGGTCGTTTCCTTTACTGTCACGAAAATCTGCCAGAAAAAAAGGCGTATCATTATCCCAGGGGATCTGGCGAAAAGTATTCAGATCAATTGCTGCGGTTGCATCCGGATAACCCGAATGCCAGCCCGTGTACTCACTATTATCGTACGCCACATCTCCGGCATCCCAGCCAAATACCACATTACAAAAACCAAAACCTTTCTCTACAATGGAAACAAATTTTTCGTAGCTGATCATTTTACCACGCAGGATTCCATCGATATCAGTAACAGCCAGTTTTACTTTTTCAGTGTTTTGTTCTGCCAATAGCTGCAGCACTTTATCCTTTGAGAGTGGTTGATTGGACATCTGTTTTTTGTTTTACAATAAAATGAAACCAAATATAAGCAAGTACAAGTATAGCAAAAAAGATCAGGGCTAATTTCAGGTTGAGTGTAATCATTGCGACCATAGAAATTACTGCGATCACCAACGCTGTGATTGGAAAATAAGGAAACATGGGCACCCTGAATGGCCTTGCCAGATCCGGTTCTGTTTTTCGTAATTTCAATACAGCGATCATGGCAAAGATGTATAATGCAATGGCACCAAACACTGCAATGGTAATGATATCACCCGTTTTGCCTGTGAACAAAGCGATGATGCCGATGGCCATGTTCAACAACAATGCATTGACAGGTGTTTTAAATTTTGGATGTATTTTACCGAAGATGACAGGGATACAACCCGTCTTGCCAAACTCATACGTGGCACGGCTTGCCGCCAGTATCAATCCATGGAAAGAAGCAACCAGCCCCATTAAGCCAATTGTAATTAACAGGTGATACAACCAGCCGCTGTTGCCTGTTATTTGTGACAGCGCCATTGGCAGCGGAGAATCTGATGCTTCTGCACCCGGCGTTGGAAATACTACTTTTTCCCACCCTCCCACGCCAACAGAAGAGATGAATACCAGGGCACATAAAATGATCAGTGTGATCAATGCAGAGCCAAAACCTTTGAGCACATTTTTTTGTGGGTTGATGGTTTCTTCTGCTACATTGGCCACGCCTTCTAAACCAAGAAAAAACCATACAGCAAAAGGTATCGCAGCCCATACACCCATCCATCCGTTGGGGAAAGCATTTTGTGTAAGGTTTGACCAATGAAAATGTGGCAACGTAACGCCACTGAATAAAACCAGTTCAAACACTGCGAAAGCTGTGATGATAAGTTCGAAGGTGGCGGCTGCTTTTACACCATACATATTCAGCCCGGTAAAAATTATATACGCTACAATGGCAATTGAGGTAACCGAAAACTGTGGCAAAAAAATATGAAAGTAAGCACCAATGGCAGCAGCAATGGCTGGCGGTGCAAACACAAATTCTATTATCTGTGACATGCCAGCGATAAAGCCAATATCTTTTCCCATGGCCCTGGTGGCATAATCAAAAACGCCACCGGCTTTTGGAATAGCACAAGCCAATTCCGTATAAGAAAAAGTAAAGGTTATATACATGATGATGATAAAGAAAGTAGCGATGGCAAGCCCCAGGGTACCACCAACAGGAAGGCCAAGGTTCCAGCCAAAATACATTCCTGAAATAACATACCCAACGCCTAGACCCCACAGCATTAAAGGGCCGAGTGTTCTTTTAAGATTAGAAGATGAATCAGGAATTGCCGGGGTTGGTTTTTCTGCCATTGAATTATTTATTGTGCTTAAAGGTAATCATCAAAAGCTATACCTCCGTCTCCGCCGCAGCGGAGAGTTATTTTACGACCCTACATTATTTGGAAGACAATTAAGTTTGATGTGCATTAATAATTTTCCTTTTTGCTTCAATAAAAGCTCCACCTTGCTGTAAACATACAAGAGGGCGATGCAAGGATTTACCACATTGCTTCTTTGCCCGGAACAAAAATTTTCTTTACCGTATCAATATTTTTCAATCATATCAAGTGTTTGTTCTTCCACGTCTTCTGCACTGGCATTAAAGGTTATTTTCTTTTCACTAAAGAACAAGATAATCCAGGCCAGTAAAACACAGGCTGCCATTACACCCGTCATTGGCATTGCGGAATGTGGGTTTAGTAAACCAACAACTGCCGATGCCAATGCACCGATACCCATTTGAATGCCGCCCATTAAAGCCGAGGCACTGCCGGCGTGTTTATTAAACGGTGCCATTGACAAGGCAGATGCATTGGGGAAATTAAAACCCTGGCAGCTTAGGTATAAAAAAATCAGCAAAATAGTAGTGTATAAATTTAGCCAGCCAACAGCCGTGCCTACAAAAAGCAAAAGGCCTGCAATGGTTTGTATTGCTAATGCTGATTTTACTATTTGCTGACTGCTATACTTTTTTAGCAACCGATTATTCAGTTGGCTGCTTATTATTAAACCTGCGGCAATCAATGCAAAAATACCTCCGTATTGTTGCTCCGTTGTGCCAAATAATTTCATAAAAACATAGGGCGAGCCGGCGAGGTATGCAAACAAACCCGCAGAAGATATGGCGCCGGTAACTGCATAAGTAAAAAATTGTGACTGTCTTAATACAATCCAAAAACTATCAAGGATGGGTTTTGGTTGTAAGGAAAAGGAGGGATCGGGTTGCTTACTTTCCGGTAACCAAATAACCACCGCAACCAATAGCAATACAGAAATGATGGTAAGTAAAATAAATATAGCATGCCATCCAAAATGAGTGATAATGTAACTGCCGGCAGTCGGGGCAATGATGGGCGATACCCCTAAAATTAAAATGAGGTAAGAGAATATTTTTGCACTTTCATCTACATGAAACATGTCCCTTATGATTGCTCTTGGTGCAACCATGCCTACGCAACCGCCTATGGCCTGTAAAAAACGCAATGCAATTAATACTTCAACCGACTTGGTAAATACGCAACCAATGGTTGCCACGATGTACAATAACAGTCCGGCATACAAAGGCATTTTTCTGCCGAACCTGTCTAACAACGGGCCGCACAATACCTGCCCTATACAAACCCCAATAAAAAAACTGGATAAGGAATAAGAGACCATTTCTATAGATGTATTCAGGTCTGTTGCAATTACCGGAAAACCGGGCAAATACATATCAATTGAAAAAGGGGCGATTGCCGAAAGAAAGCCCAGTATTAAAATAATGGTTGCCCGGTTTTTTGGATTCATCTTTTAAATATTTATGCTGATGTGCTGTAAAAATATTTTTAGTTTGGCAGATGGGGAATAATATTTTTGTAAAGGATGCAGCATCATTCATTTTACAAATTGTATTTGATTAGGGTAAAAATGATTGATTTATTTACTTTTGTTGCCAACTTAACAACACACACATGAAATCATTAGCAGGAAAAGTAGCCATTGTAACAGGAGCAGCCCGTGGTATTGGCGAAGGCATTGCCTTAAAATTAGCAGAAGAGGGCGCTGCGATTGCATTTACTTATGTTAGTGACAGCAGCAGCGAAAGGGCAAAGGCCCTGGAAGAAAAATTAACGGCTTTGGGTGTAAAAGCAAAAGCGTATCAAACAAACGCCGGCGACTATGCCGCCTGTGAAAGTTTTGTAACCGATGTGTTGAAAGAGTTTGGCCAGGTAGATATTTGTGTAAACAATGCCGGCATTTCAAAAGACAATTTGTTGTTGCGCATGACGCCTGAACAATGGGATGATGTGATGCAAACCAATTTGAAGAGTGTATTTAATATGACCAAGCAGGTGATTCGCCCAATGATAAAAGCAAAGAGCGGCAGCATTATCAATATGAGCAGCGTGATCGGCGAAATGGGCAATGCCGGACAAAGCAGCTACGCTGCCAGTAAAGCCGGTGTGATTGGTTTTACAAAAAGCATCGCCAAAGAACTGGGCAGCCGCAATATCCGTTGCAATGCCATTGCCCCGGGTTTTGTTGAAACAGATATGACGAGTTATTTAAAAGATGGCGATGGTGCGGACAAATACAAAGCAGGTATTCCTTTAGGCAGGTTTGGTACTACGGAAGACATTGCCAACGTTACCTTGTTTTTGGCTAGCGACCAAAGCAACTATGTTACCGGCCAGGTGATTAGCGTGTGTGGTGGATTGAATATTTAATTGTAATTATAAAGTCATAAAAATGTTAATCATTTTAACAAGGTAACTTATACTGCCTCTTAGCCTATACATTTGCATCCTTAATGAAATTCAAAAATATCATACCGGCTTTTTTAATACTCGTAATGGTTTTACAACTATTGCCGGTAAGACAGGCGGTACGGTATTTTTTAATTGATAACCAAACCGTAGAAGAAATTTTACATGTAGAAAAAGGTGCTACAAAAAATTTTAGGTTTTTAGATGAAGATCATTGTGTAATTGATCTTGATTTTCTGTCGCATCATTTTAGCATTATCAAAAATTTTTATCCCGCTCATGCGGCTGAAAATATTCCGGCGTTTCACCCGGTTGATATTCCTACCCCACCTCCTGACAAAGCGTAGCTATATTCTTTTCATCCGATGGATGAATGCTCCTTTTTATTCATGAATTTTTGGTATAGTTGCCGCTTGCTCCTCATCGTGCAGTACAAGCTGTATCTATACTTTCATGTAAATTATCCAGTTAAATTAAGTTTAAAATGAAAAAGTTTTTTCAAAATAGTATGTCCGATTTTTCGGCATCCATTGTTGTTTTATTGGTGGCTTTGCCACTTTGTTTGGGTATTGCTTTAGGTTCCGGAGCTCCATTGTTTTCCGGTATTATCGCTGGTGTTATTGGAGGTATTGTAGTTGGTTTGGCAAGTGGTTCGCAACTAAGTGTAAGTGGGCCTGCTGCGGGACTCACTGTTATTGTTGCAACTGCCATTCTTAAATTACAGGTATTTGAAGCGTTTTTACTGGCGGTTGTTATAGCAGGTATACTGCAAATAATACTTGGTTTTATCAAGGCCGGCGTAATCGGTGATTATATTCCAAATTCTGTTATCAAAGGAATGTTAGCAGCCATAGGATTGATCTTAATTCTGAAACAATTTCCACACCTTATTGGCTACGATGCCGACTTTGGTGGTGATGAAAGTTTTGCGCAGGATAATAAAGAAAATACTTTTTCCGGGATTTTAAGCGCAATTAATTATATTACTCCAGCGGCTATTGTTATTGGTGTAGCGTCTCTATTGATTTTAATTCTTTGGGAACAAAAATTTATGAAATCACAAAAATGGATACAAGTAATTCCAGGTCCGTTAGTGGTGGTATTGGTTGGCACATTAATAAGTGTAGGTTTTAAAATGTACCAGCCTGATTTAGCTTTGGAAAACAAGCACCTGGTGAGTTTGCCGGTAGCTGCCAGCTTTGGAGATTTTTTTTCATTCTTCACTTTTCCTCAATTGCAATACCTTAAAAATTCGGATGTATGGATAACAGGGGTTACACTTGCAATAGTTGCAAGTCTTGAAACGCTCTTGGGTTTAGAGGCGGTTGATAAATTGGATCCGTTAAAGAGGGTATCACCAACCAACAGAGAGTTAAAGGCGCAAGGCCTTGGAAATATATTTTCCGGTTTGTTAGGAGGGTTGCCACTTACCTCGGTTGTTGTTAGAAGTTCAGCCAATGTGAATGCTGGTGCAAAAACAAAAATGTCAGCCATTTTGCACGGGAGTTTTATGTTATTGTGTGTGGCATTTATTCCGTTAATCCTAAATAAAATTCCGCTTTCAGCATTGGCTGCTATTCTTATTTTTACAGGATATAAACTTGCCAAGGTTTCCTTGTTTAAAGAATTTTATCAAAAAGGCTGGGACCAGTTTATGCCATTTGTAATAACTATTGTGGCTATCCTGATGACGGATCTTTTAAAAGGAATTATAGTAGGGATTGGTGTAGGATTGTTTTTTATGATCCGCAGCAATTTCCGGTCTTCGGTGTTTATTGTAAATGATGACAACAAATACCTTTTCCGTTTAAGAAAAGATGTATCTTTTTTAAATAAACCAATTGTGAAGAAAAAACTGGAAGAAGTGCCAAAGAATGCTTCTGTTTTAATTGATGCCACCAGAGCTGATTTTATTGATAAGGATGTGATAGAAGAAATCAATAATTTTATAGTACATGCTCATTTAAAAAACATCAATGTGGAAATTAAAAAGAGCCTGCACAAACCAGTACATTTATTATTTAACAACGCAACATTCAACTAATTTTTATGCAGACATACGAAAAATTATTACTCGAAAACAAGGCATGGGCACAAGAAAGGGTGGAAGATGACCAGGATTATTTTAAACGATTATCCGATTTACAAACCCCGGAATTTTTATGGATCGGTTGCAGCGACAGCCGTGTGCCGGCAAATGAAATTACCAATACCCAGCCTGGAGAAATTTTTGTGCACCGCAATATTGCAAACCTTGTAATACATACGGATGTAAACCTGCTGAGTGTTTTAGATTACGCCGTGGTACATTTAAAGGTAAAGCATGTAATTGTTTGTGGCCATTATGGTTGCGGTGGCGTTAAAGCCGCCATGAGCAACACAAATTATAGCCAGGTATTAAACATGTGGCTTAGAAATATTAAGGATGTTTACCGCCACAACAGAGATGAACTGAATGCTATAAGTGATGAGAACAAACGTACGGACAGGCTTACAGAATTAAGCGTGATAGAGCAGGTACAGCGCCTTGCCAAAACATCCATCATTCAAAAAGCCTGGAAAGAAAGAGATGCGCCCGATTTACATGGCTGGGTATACGGCTTAAAAGATGGCTTAATAAATCCGGTGTTTGAAATGAAGGCCAACACGGATATTGATCCTTTGTATGAATATCATAATTTATGAGTATAGAAAGAAAGCGATTGGTTATATAGCCTGTCGCTTTCTTTTACACAGGTAACTATGCCATAAAATAAATGCTGCAACAGTTTGGTAAGGTTTCCATTTTTCTGCAATTATTGCTATGGCTTCCCTGGATGTTTCTTTTGCCAATCCTTTGGTTTCTTTTATACTGGTAATTAACGCAACGTCACCTAAAGGAAATATATCACAACGTTGTAACACCATCATCAAATAAACATCTACGCTCCAGTTGCCAATACCTTTTAGTTTTGTAAGGGTACTTCTTATTGTATCATTATCCATTGTATTTAATTCATTTAAACTAATTTCTCCATTTACAATTGCATCGGCCAGGTTTCTGGTATAAATAATTTTTTGCTTGCTGAAATAACAGGCTTTCAACTCTTCATTTGATAATAACAATAAATTGACGGGAGTAATTTCGCCAACCTTTTCTTTGAGTTTATTGAGCGCTGCCAATGCACAAGCCAGCGACACCTGTTGCTCCAGGATAATGTGTACCAATGTTTCAAAAGATGCTACTCTTTTCCAAAATGGAGGATAGCCGTATTGTTGAATGATCGATTGCAGATCCGGATCAGCTATCGCCAGGTTATCACAGATAGAGTTAAAGTTTTTATCCGTAAAAAACACCATTTTATTGTAACGATATTTAATGTTGTATCTGTCTCTTTATGGTTTTGCCTTAAATTTTTCAATGGCATTTTTAGTAAATTCACTCAAAGCCAACTTTCCGCTGATAGCTGCATTTTGTTTTAGTAATTCATCCCAGTTTTCCGTTCCCTGCCATAACATTTTTTTCATTTGTGCCATTGCCTGCGGACTGCTATGTGCTAAATGATTGGCCAAACGAAAGATAGATTCATCCATATTCTCAATCGTTTCATGCACTTCTGCAAACATATTTTTCTTTTTTGCCCATTCACTGTTGCGCCATATCGCTGCATCTATTGCCAAGGCACTAAAAGCTGCATTGCCTATCTTTCTTTCTATAACCGGGCCAATAACAAACGGACCAAGCCCCATGGCCAGTTCGCTTAATTTGATTTCTGCGGTATTTAATGCAATGGCATAATCAACTGCTGCTGCCAATCCCACGCCGCCGCCAACACATTTACCCTGTATCCTTCCAATTATAAATTTGGGACATTTTCGCATGGTATTGATCACGTTTGCAAAGCCACTAAAAAACTTCAATCCTTCTGCTTCGTTTTTTATAAGGGCCAGTTCATCAAAACTTGCGCCTGCGCAAAAGGATCTGTCGCCTGCGCTTTTCAGTACAATTACTTTCGTTTCATGATGTGTACCGGCAACCTGAATTTGCTTTGCCAGCTCTTCTAAAATTTCACCCGGTAAAGAATTGCTCTTGGGATGAAAAAATTCAATTGTGGTAACGCCTTTATGGGTTTCTGTTTTTACATATCCTTCTTTTATTTCCTTTATCATGGCAAGTTTTTTGTAAATTAATACTATTTTATTAGCTAAGAATCATATGGTTTAAGCGATAAAAAATTTTTAACAGCTCTTTTAAATGTACTTTACCAACCGTTTTATAAAACAAAAAGCAAGCCAGCCGGCTTGCTTTTAATAAACTTGTTACTTACAGATTAATTAATTCTTTCGTCAATCTCCTTACACAAACCTCCAAAAATATCATCAACACCCCCTTCTCCTTTTACCATTACCACTTTATCAAATTTTTTGTAATAGTCTGCAACAGCGGCTGTTTTGCTATGATACTCTGCAATTCTTGCCCTTATGACTCCCTCATTATTGTCATCACTTCTGCCACTTGTTTCTCCTCTTTTTACCAATCGTTTTACCAATTCTTCTTCAGTAACATCCAACGCAAGCATAACTGCAATCGAGGTCTTTTTTAATTCCAGTAAATTATCTAACGCTTCTGCCTGTTTATCTGTTCGAGGAAACCCATCAAATAAAAATCCTCTTGCATCCGGGTTTCCATCCAATGCAGAACTAATCATACCAATTACAACTTCGTCTGGCACCAACTGACCTTTATCCATGATTTTTTTAGCCTCCATACCAAGTGGTGTTTGCTGTGCAATTTCACTCCGCAACAAATCTCCTGTGCTAAGATGCTTTAAGCCATACCTGGCAATTAGTTTTTCACTTTGTGTGCCTTTTCCACTGCCCGGAGGGCCAAAGAGTATTAAATTGAACATATTGTTGTGCAAAGCTTAGGTGAATAACAAATATAATATAGGATGCTTAAAAATCGTTTAACAATTACAACAAAGTGTTGAAAACCCTTCAACTATTTTTATTTATTATGTGTTGAATAATTTTAGAATTGGTTCTGCCTCCATCACATTATAATATTTGCTTTACAACATCATAAATAATCGTTGGCTTACCCAAAGTATAATAATGCAAAACAGGAACCCCAAATTCTTTTAGTTCTTTTGACTGCTGTACCAACCATTCGGTTCCTATACGCTCAACATCTCCATCTGTTTTAGCTGCTGTTATAGCATTGGATAAATCGGTTGGTATATCTACATGAAATACCTTAGGCAGAATGGAGAGTTGCTTTTTATTGGTAATTGGTTTTAGGCCCGGAATGATTGGCACATTTATTCCCATCGCCCTGCAGCTTTGTACAAAATCAAAAAATTTCTGGTTGTTAAAAAACATTTGCGTCATAATATAATCAGCCCCTGCATCAACTTTTTCTTTTAAATGAATCAGGTCTGTCTCCAGATTCGGCGCTTCAAAATGCTTTTCGGGATAACCCGCAGTGCCAATGCAAAAATCTGGTTTACCGCCATTTTTAATATCTTCTTCCTGGTAAATGCCATTCTTTAAATTTACAACCTGTTTTAACAGGTCAACAGCATAAGCATGTCCATTAGGCTCAGGTTCAAAATTTGCTTCGTTCTTTGCTGCATCTCCTCTTAAAACCAATACATTATCAATCCCCAAAAAATTAAGATCTATCAATGCATCTTCTGTATCACGTTTACTAAAGCCACCACAAATTAAATGGGGCACCGTGTCAATATTATAGTGATTTTTTATTGCTGCGCAAATTGCCACCGTTCCGGGCCTTTTCCTTACTTCAACCTTCTCAAATGTTCCATCTGCTTTTTTCTTAAACATAGTCTCGCTTCTATGATAAGTAACATTTATAAACGGAGGTTTAAACTCCATTAAAGGATCTAAGTGATTATAAATTGATTGAATGGTTTTACCTTTTAACGGAGGTAAAATTTCAAAAGAAACCAATGTATTTGTTGCCTGCGAAATGTGTTCTGTAACTTTCATAATATGCTAAATATCTGCAAACTTACTTAAGTAGCAATAAAGCACAAACTGCTGTTAAATATAAATCACTAACAACGTATATATTGGTTTACATTAATTTTGTTAAAAACATATCATTTTGAGCCTAACAATTTATACAAAAGACCTGGTAAAAATTTACGGAAGCCGTACCGTGGTTGATAAGGTTTCTTTTAATGTAAAGCAAGGAGAAATTGTAGGGCTGTTGGGACCCAACGGCGCAGGCAAAACAACTTCCTTTTACCAGGTTGTTGGTTTGGTTAAGCCAG
Source organism: Ferruginibacter sp. (assembly GCA_025352625.1). Classification (GTDB taxonomy): domain Bacteria; phylum Bacteroidota; class Bacteroidia; order Chitinophagales; family Chitinophagaceae; genus Ferruginibacter. The sequence goes on along the minus strand of JANXSR010000162.1, from coordinate 25,973 downwards.
ATGATGGAGAAGTTTTTTTAAATGATATCAACATAACCAAATTGCCCATGTACAAAAGAGCAAAAATGGGGATTGGTTATTTGCCACAGGAGGCTAGTGTTTTTAGAAAACTAAGTGTTGAAGATAATATTAAAGCTGTGCTTGAAATGACGAAACTCAGCAAGCAGGAACAAAAGGAGAAACTGGAGGTTTTGCTTGATGAATTCAGGCTGCAACTTGTTAGAAAAAATAATGGCGATACGCTTAGTGGTGGGGAAAGAAGAAGAACAGAAATAGCGAGGGCGCTGGCTGTTGATCCTAAATTTATTTTATTAGATGAGCCCTTTGCTGGTGTTGACCCCATTGCCGTGGAAGACATACAAGCCATCGTTGCCCGCTTAAAATTCAGGAATATTGGTATATTAATTACCGACCATAACGTAAACGAGACGCTCTCTATTTGCGACAGGGCCTATCTTTTAATTGACGGAAAAATATTTAAACATGGTACAGCCGAAGAGCTTGCCGGAGATGAACAGGTAAGAAGACTATATCTTGGAAGAAACTTTGAATTAAAGAGGAAAGATTATTTGCATGAAGATGCAAAAAACGATACTTTAATGGAGAGTATTCCGGATGCTCCCGGGGATTTAAACGGAAATTAAATTCTTTAGCTATAATGCTGCTTATTTATTATTGCGCCCCATTATTTAAATAGCTTTCATAAGTCATTTAAGTTTTTTATCTTGCCAATACATGAAACTGCTATCTCCCACCATTTCACGGCTTGCACGTATGCGTTTTTGGCGCATCAAAAACTGGAGCAACCATCCGGTAGCCAGTCAGCGGGAGGTATTACAGGAGCTTGTAACCGCAGCACAATACACAGAATTTGGAAAGAAATATCATTTTTCGAACCTCTTTACAGTAAAGGATTTTAAGAAAAAAATTCCTATTCATGAATACGAAGATTTGAAACCGTATATTGAACGGATGATGAATGGTGAAGAAAATCTTTTATGGAATACTCCCGTTAAATGGTTTGCAAAAAGCAGTGGTACCACATCAGCTAAAAGTAAGTTTATCCCTATCAGCGAAGAAAGTTTAACTGACAATCATTTTAAAGGCTCAAAAGATGTACTGACTACTTATTATGAAAATTTCCCTTCAAGCGATTTGCTTACCGGTAAAGCCCTTGTTATTGGAGGATCTCATCAGCTTAGCCAGATTAACGATGACATTCAGTATGGAGACTTAAGCGCCGTTCTGATGCAGAACTCTCCCTTTTGGGGCCAATGGTTGAGAACGCCAGAGCTTAGCATTGCGTTGTTGGATGAGTGGGAAAATAAAATTGAAAAACTGGCTTCGATCACTGCTGAAGAAAATGTAACATCGCTTGCCGGCGTACCAACCTGGACACTCTTATTATTAAAACGTATACTGGAAATAAAAGGGAAACAAACTATTAAAGAAGTTTGGCCGAACCTTGAGTTGTATATAAATGGTGGTGTCTCATTTGTACCTTATCGTGAGCAATTTGAAAAGATTATTGGTGGAAAAATTAATTTCCTCGAAATATATAACGCAAGCGAAGGATTTTTTGCCAGCCAGCAAAAGCCAGATGACGATGGCATGTTGCTATTTACAGAACATGGCATTTTTTATGAGTTTATGCCGGTGGAAGAATATGGTAAACCCAGCCCTAAAACAGTAGGATTAGAACATGTTGTTTGTCTAAAAAATTATGCCCTGGTAATTAGTACAACCGGCGGTTTGTGGCGATATTTAATTGGCGATACTGTTCAGTTTACCTCCATCAACCCTTACAAAATAAAAGTAAGTGGCCGTTTAAAACACTACATGAATGCCTTTGGCGAAGAAGTAATTGTAGATAATAGTGATAAGGCAATTGCCATTGCAGCAGAAAAAACCAATTCAATTGTAAATGATTATACTGCAGCTCCTGTATACTTTAGCTCCAATAACAATGGTGCACATGAATGGCTGATAGAATTTGATACAGCACCAAAAGACCTGCACCAGTTTACCCTTGAACTGGACGCTGCTTTAAAAAACAGCAATAGTGATTATGAAGCCAAACGGCATAAAGATATTGCGCTGCGTTTGCCCATTGTACATGCTTTGCGCAAAGGGATTTTTACTCAATGGTTGCGAAGCAAAGGCAAACTGGGCGGACAACACAAAATTCCAAGATTGTGTAATGAAAGGGTTATGCTGGAGGAAATTTTGTTACTGCAATAAAGCATAATAAAATAATTTTTTAACTTATTCTCCTCATTCCTCCCTTCGCCGCACAATCAAAAACCAATCATTTTCCAATGGCAAATAACCATACTCATAACAAAAGAAATAAGTGTTGCCTTTTTTGTTGGTGTAGGTGTGGGTAATATATTTAAACTGAAATTCTTTGTGTAATAGTTTGTCTTTATTCGCTTTGGCCATCTCTTCATTAATCGGTAACAAGGCCTCCAGTATGCGGCGGTTTTTGCGCAGGGCATTATTGATATTGCGTACAAAATTATTATCGCCTGCCTTTAACTGATTGTTGTAGCCGTTACGACAGTAATCATCACAAAATTTTTTATCTGTTCTACCTTTTAATGGTTTGTTACAAGTAAGGCATTTTTTGGGAGCGGTATCGGGTGTCATGTGCTTGTGTGTTGATCTGCAGGCAAAAGATACAATTTGTTTTTTACAAGTACAAGCGTTTACAAACGGTTATATTCAACTATAAACGACTAAAGTACGGCTATCGTCTTTAGGCAACCCCATCTTTGTCTTGTCAATCGGAACGGCGCCTTCCAGGTTGATTGAGATAACAAAATTTTAAAAATCTAAAAATTTACAACCATGTACGCATTAAAAAACAAAGTTCAACTGATTGGTAATTTAGGCAACGCTCCTGAAATTAAAAGTATCGAAAGCGGAAAAAAATTGGCACGTTTCAGCATTGCTACCAACGAAAATTACCGCAACGCAAAAGGCGAAAAAGTAACTGAAACTACCTGGCACAATTTAGTTGCCTGGGGTAAAGTGGCAGAGCTGGCAGAAAAGTTTTTACAAAAAGGTACCGAAGTGGTAATTGAAGGAAAACTCATCAACAGGAGCTATACCGATAAGGATGGCGTTAAAAAATACATCAGCGAAGTACAGGTGAACGAATTGTTGTTGTTGAATGGCAAACCCCAGGCTTAACTGGCTGTTACGGATTGCACCGATCTTTTAGCGATTGCTATTGCAGAAGATCGTGCAATCCTTTATTTGCCTTTTTTATTTTGTAGCAGATACTTGAATAACGCTGGGAGATGATTTATTTTTATTAAATTATAAGGGTTTAATCACCAGTTATTATTTAGGTGCTCTCTATTAGGCAGACTTTTCTCTTAAAAATAAAATCATCCCCATTCGTGGCTACCAACACTACAGATATAAACAACACGGCTTTTCAATTAGCATCCGACTTTGTTAATTATACCAATGCTTCTTTATTTTTAACCGGTAAGGCCGGTACAGGTAAAACAACATTTTTAAAACATGTTAAAGAAAACGAAGTAAAAAATACGGTGGTGGTTGCGCCTACGGGCGTAGCTGCTATCAATGCCGGCGGTACAACTATCCATTCTTTTTTTCAATTGCCCTTTACGCCCTTCATTCCGGTTAGCGCAGGCTATGGCGCTAACGATACAATCAGCGATAAGCACAGCCTTATTAGCCGCTTGCGTTTAACAAACGACCGCAAGGACGTAATGCAAAAATTAGAGCTGCTCATCATTGATGAAATAAGTATGGTGCGCTGTGATGTGCTGGATGCCATCGATACGGTGCTGCGTCATGTCCGCAGTCAGCATACGATGCCATTTGGTGGCGTGCAGGTTTTATTGATTGGCGATATGTACCAGTTGCCACCGGTGATAAAGAACGAGGAATGGGAGTTGCTTTCTCCTTACTATAAAAGCGAATACTTTTTTAACAGCCACGTAATAGAATCGCAACAGCCAGTATATGTAGAACTCAATAAAATTTACCGGCAAAACGATGGTGCTTTTGTACAGGTATTGAACCAGGTACGTAACAATGAAATGGACCAGGATAGTTATGAATTATTGCACACCCGTTACCTGCCGGATTTATATCCTCCCCGGGAAGAAAATTATATTACACTTACCACACACAACAGTAAAGCGGATGCCATCAACTTTAAAGCTTTACATGAATTGCCTGGTAAAGTGTTCAATTTTGATGCAACAATAGATGGAGAGTTTTATGAAAAATCTTACCCTGCTGATGTGAATTTAAAATTGAAGATAGGCACGCAGGTAATGTTCCTAAAAAATGATGTTGAAAAAGTGCGCCGGTATTTTAATGGTAAGATTGGTGTTGTTGATAAAATAGAAGATGACAAAATTTTTGTTCATTGCAAAGGAGAAGCTACAGCCATTGAGGTAAGAAAAGAAAAGTGGAAAAATATCCGCTACGCCCTTGATAAAACCACCAACCAGATTGAAGAAAATGAGATAGGATCATTTACACAATTCCCGTTGCGGTTGGCATGGGCTATCACCATACATAAAAGCCAGGGCCTTACTTTTGAAAAAGCCATCATTGATGCGGGGGAAGCTTTTGCACCTGGACAGGTATATGTTGCCCTAAGCCGTTGTACCACTTTACAGGGAATGATATTGCATAGCCGTATCAATAACCATAGTTTGCGCAGTGATAAACGCATTGGTGAATTTGCTACCAATCAGCGTACATCTGCTGCACAATTACAATTGTTACACCAGGCAAAACATATGTTTCAGGAAAATACACTGCTGCAACTATTTGATTTTTTTGAACAAAAGTTGAATGCTAAAGCCCTGCTGGTTTTTATAACAGCGCAAACAACTGTTTTTAACAGCGAAGCTATTCTATGGGCCGAAACGATACATACGCTGGTGGAAAAAATGGATGCTATTGCTGCAAAATTTTTACCGCAGCTAAAAGAATTACTGACCCAGCCTGAACTTCCCGAACACAATGAGGTGTTGCAAAAAAGGCTTACCGGAGCAAGCTTGCATTTTTGTACCGAACTGGAAAACTCTTTACAACAAATAAACAAATGCAATGCAGTAACGGATAGTAAAATCGTTGCTTTAGATGGCAATAAATTACTGGCAGAATTGTATCAATCTATTTGTTTGCGCAAACATTTATTTGCCGGATGTAAAGATGGTTTTGTGGTAAATAATTTCTTACTTCAAAAGAGAACTTTTGTAAAGCCTTACCTGTCTGTGAATTTATATGCAGGCAAATCTGCGTATCAAAAAATTGATACCCCGTATCCGGAATTGTACAAACAACTGCGTAAAAAAAGAGATGAACTTTGTGAGCAAAAGAATATGCCCGTGTTTATGGTAGCCAACAGCAATAGCATTGATGAAATGGCCCGTTATCTTCCGCAAACATTTGATGAATTAAACCAGGTAAGCGGATTTGGAAAAGTAAAAACGCAACAGTTTGGGGAAGCTTTTTTAAGTATCATCAATGCTTACTGCGAAGAAAATAATTTGCATACCAATATGGAAGCGATGCCTGTAAAAGCAAAACGAAAGGAAAAAACGGTGGAAGTAAAAACTGATACAAAAACAGCCAGTTTTGTTTTATACAAAGAAGGAAAAACAATGGCTGAAATTGCAACAGAAAGAAACCTGGCCGTAGCAACCATTGAAGGGCACCTCTCTTACTTTGTTGGCATTGGCGAAATTGATGTTAATGATTTAGTGAGTACAGAAAAACAACTTTCGATAAAAGATGCAGTAGCAAAACATGGTTATGAAGTGCATAAAACAATCATGGAAAACATACCTGCCGGTATCAGTTATGGTGAGGTAAAAATTGTGCTTGCAGCTTTAAAAAAAGTTCCACCATTTTAACTTGTTTAAAAAGTTTTCCCATTCTTACAACCCATAACTAATAAATTAGTTATGGGTTTAGGGTAACAGAAAGACAAAGGTTGTGTCAGAAATGCTTTTATAATATGCTAAATAGATGTATAATATCAGGAAATTTTAAAATTGCGGTATTTACATTTTATATCAAAATTACCTGCCGAAATCATCCTGAACCCTTATAATATCTTCTTCATTACTGGGGTTTTCTCTTTCGGTATGTTGCCATATTTCCGCAACGATACCCCATCCTTTCAATCCAATTAAACGATGCCGCTCTCCTTGTTTTAGTTGAATGATATCACCAATTTTTAAATGAGTTGTTTCTTTTTCTTCGTCTGTGTCACTTGTAATTACTCCTGCAACCCCACCTATCAATTTCCAAATTTCAGCACGACGGTGATGATATTGCCAACTTAATCTTTTGTTAGGTGCGACTATTAATATTTTAGGGCTTAACTTTCCTGAAATACTTAATTCTTCCGGCGTTAAATGAGGAAAGTACAGAGCGATAAATTTTCTGGCTTCTCCTTCATCCAAAACAAAAAAGCCTCCCCAGGGTCTGGTATTATCCTGTTTAGCTATTTTTAAATCCTGTTTGTGTAGATATTCAGTAATGTTTTCAAAAATTAATTCTTTTGGTGTATCTACTGAAAAATGAAGTGGCATGTTTTATTATTTATAAAAATGAAGAATAAATTTATAATATTTTATCTTCCCATAAAAACCATTAGTATTTGTACATCACTTGGGTTAACACCAGAAATCCGTGATGCCTGACCAAGTGTTCGAGGTTTTATTTTAATGAATTTTTGACGGGCCTCATTGCTTAATGAAAATAATTTATCATAATTAAAATTGTCTGGTATCAACAATTCTTCTAATTGACTCATTTTAACAACCAACTCTTTTTCTTTTTCGATGTAGGTGTCGTATTTAGTTTGTATTTCTACCTGTTCAAGCGTTTCTTGATCAAATTCCTGTAATGTCTTTTTTAAATTTGGAACAGCCGCCATCATTGCCTCCAAACCTATATTTGGCCTCAATAACAACTGCAATACTTTTTGTTTGTTCATTAACGGGGAAGAATGTACGGTTTCTAAAAACTTGTTAATCTCGTTTGGTTCAAGTGAAATGGTCCCAAGTAGCTTTTTAACTCTAGCTACAGCTTCCCTTTTAACTCTAACCTTATCCATTCGTTCCTGAGAAGCTAAGCCAATACGATAACTTAATTCAGTTAAACGAATATCAGCATTGTCCTGACGAAGCAAAGTTCTGAATTCTGCCCTGCTGGTAAACATCCGATAAGGTTCGTCTGTTCCTTTATTAATAAGATCATCAATTAATACCCCAATATATGCTTCACTTCTTTTTAATACTACAGGATCTAATTCTTTTGTTTTTTGATGAGCGTTTATTCCAGCCATTAATCCCTGGCATGCCGCTTCCTCGTAGCCTGTAGTGCCATTAATTTGTCCTGCAAAAAATAAGTTTTGAATTAACTTAGTTTCGAGGCTGAATTTTAATTGTGTAGGCGGGAAAAAATCATACTCTATTGCATATCCGGGACGAAACATTTTACATTTTTCAAACCCTGGAACCTTTGTAAGTGCTTTATACTGAACATCTTCGGGTAAAGAAGAAGAGAACCCATTTACATAAATCTCTACGGTATTAAACCCTTCGGGTTCTACAAATAACTGGTGGCGGTCTCTTTCAGCAAAGCGGTTTATTTTATCTTCTATACTCGGACAATATCTTGGTCCCGTTCCTTGAATACGTCCCTGGAACATAGGGCTTTTTTCAAATCCAGTCCTTAATATATCATGCACCTCCTGATTTGTATAAGTAATCCAACAGCTTTTTTGTTTATTTGGTTTAATTTTAGGAATATCAAGGTAACTAAAGCCTACTATTTCTTCATCGCCTTTCTGTTCTTCCATTTTGCTATAATCTAAACTACGGCCATCAATTCTTGGTGGTGTTCCTGTTTTTAAACGATCCGTTTCAAATCCAAGGCTTACCAATTGTTCTGTAATACCTGTTGCAGCTTTTTCAGCCATGCGGCCTCCTCCAAACTGCTTCTCTCCAATATGAATTACGCCATTTAAGAAGGTTCCGTTTGTTAAAATCACTCCCTTAGCTTTAATTTCGTGCCCCAATCCGGTTATAATTCCTTTTACTATTCCTTCCTTTACTAATAACCCATTTACCATATCCTGGTAAAAATCCACATTGGGTGTTTGTTCCAGCATCTCTCTCCATTTGCCAGCAAACAACATTCGATCGCTTTGTGCTCTGGGGCTCCACATTGCTGGACCTTTTGAACGGTTTAGCATTCTAAACTGTATAAAACTTGCATCTGTAACTATTCCACTATATCCACCCATGGCATCTATCTCCCTCACAATCTGTCCTTTAGCAATGCCTCCCATTGCAGGATTACAACTCATTTGGGCAATAGTTTGCATATTCATTGTAATCAACAACACCTTGCTACCTAAATTAGCGGCAGCGGCAGCGGCTTCGCAACCTGCGTGTCCTGCACCAACAACTATTATATCATATTCTGGAAACATATTACAAAGATACAATTGGAAAACTTGTTTTTATTTAAGGATGAATTCTACGAGTATGTTCCACGTGAAGCATTATTATATATATAGATATCCCGGTGTATAAAGGGATTTTTCCACAGTTTTAGCTAAAAAAATGCTCCACGTGGAACATTTATAAAAAGTGCCATTATTAAATTCTAATGCTTACTTTCTAATCTAAATATGGATTACCGTTCTGCGATTTTTTATGTATGACCAAAATACTTTTGCAACATTTGGTTCTCCTGTCGAGTCATTGTGTCTTTCGCTGATTTTGATTTATCCATATAACCACACAAATGTAGAATCCCGTGAAATATAACTCGGTGTAATTCGTGGTTAGTAGTTACTAAATTTATTAAAGCATTTTCTCTAATTCGATCAACGCTTATATAAATTTCTCCCTCAATAAATTCGTTGTCTTCAGCAAGATTAAATGTTATTATGTCTGTATAGTAATCATGACCCAAATATTGACGATTGATTTCCAGTAAATATTTATCAGTGCAGAATACGATCGACAAAGAAATTAATTCCCTGTTTTCTCTTTTCAACATTCCCTCAATGAATACTTTTAGCCTCTTTCTTTCACTTAAAAAAATCTTTACTCCGGCAAAGAAAAATTGAATTGACATAGTTAATTTTTAAGATTTTTAAAACAGGAACAATAATGAATGAATACTTTTGTAACAATAAAAATTATTAGAATGGACAGGCGACTCTCTGAGATAAAAGTAGGTAAATCTGTAATTATAAAATATTTTGAAAAGGATGACATTTTTTTAAAACTAATGGAAATGGGTTGTGTTCCTGGGGAGATTATAATAATTGATCAAAAAGCTCCAATGGGAGATCCAATATCAATCCTTGTTTCTGGTTATCATTTAAGCCTTCGGCTAAATGAAGCAGAAAATATATGGGTAGAGGAACTAGAGGTAGATACAGAAAAATTAAAATAATTAATTTATTATCATTGGTAATTTATGAAAATTGGCCTCTATTTTGGTTCTTTTAATCCTGTTCATAGTGGGCATTTAATTATTGCTAAGCATATATTGAACGATACTGATTTAAAACAGGTGTGGTTGGTTGTTACTCCTCAAAACCCATTTAAAAAAAAAGGTTCTTTGTTAAATGAATTTGCAAGATTACATCTTATACATACAGCTATTGATGGCGAATACAATTTAAAAGTTTCCAAAGTTGAATTTGATCTACCAAAGCCTTCTTACACTGTAGATACTCTTGCCTACTTAACTGAAAAATATCCAACACATCAATTTGCAATCATTATGGGAAGTGACAGTTTTAGCAATTTATCCAAGTGGAAGAATTACAGAGTTATCATTAAAAATCACAAGTTATATATTTACAAGAGAACTGGCTTTGAAATAGAAAATTCAATTGAAGCTAATATCGAAATTTTAAATGCTCCCCTACTTGAAATTTCTTCTACTTATATCCGCAATTTAATTAAAGAAGGAAAATCAATCAGGTATCTGTTGCCTGATAGTGTAATGGAAGAGATATCAAATAATAATTATTACCGATAAGAATGGGTTAAAATATCCAACCCAAAAAAAGACAAATAAACACAATTATTGGAGCTGGGACCTTAGTAAATAATAGCAAAAAAAAGGTTCCTCCTATTACGGATATATTTAAGATCGAATTTATAGTAACTGGAATTATGGGAATATCCTTTAATAAATAAGCCGTTGACCCAAACATTAATCCAACCACCACTGCATTAATTCCTTCAAGTGCTCTGTAAACAACAACATATTTTTTTAGGTATTGCCAAACCGGAAAAAAAAAGAGAACCAGTAAAGCACTTGGTAAAAAAATACCAACAGAACCTATAATGCAACCCAAAATTTGTTTTCTTCTTCCCTCCTTCTTTAAAGCAATTCCCCCGGTGAAAGAAGCAATAGAAAAAACAGGGCCTGGAATTGCCCTTACAATTCCCGCCCCTGTTAGCAATTCATTTTTTTCAATTTTTATTATATTGTCTTTCGTGTTTACAAATTTCTGAGCTGTTGGTCTTGCAACGTACTGATCTAACATCATAGGTATTAATACATCGCCACCACCAAAAACAAAACTTCCAAATCTATAAAAATTCTCAAACAGGTTAAACGCTTTTCGATTTTCCCAATTCTGTTTACGGGCTGTTTCACTTAAGTACCCAGCCACTAAAAACAATAATACAAAAACCCAGATATTTGTCCAGCGGATTTGCCGAGGTTTAATTTTCTCTTTTTGAGGAATTCTAATATTGCTAAAATTAGTAGCAATTCCTCCTACTATTATTAGTATTGGGAAAATCCATGGTGTTTTAAAGAATAAAAAAGTACAAATTGTAGAAACAAGCATAATCATTTTGGTTATTAGATTATTTACCGAGATTTTAAAAGCCCTCACACCGGCAAATGCAAGAAATCCAATGGCCATAGATTGAATAAATTGAAAAGCACTTGTTTGAAGATTATTTGTTCCTATTTTACCTACTATAAAAGATAAAATCCCCATTAAAATACAGGCAGGAAGTATCCAGATAATTAAAGTTGTCACAGCTAATGTAATGCCTCCTCTTTTATAACCAATTAACGTAAGTGTTTGAGTAGAAGATGCTCCAGGTAACATTTGACAGAAAGACACATACTCCATTAACTCCTCCTTAGTAACATCCCTTCTCTTATCTACAAACGTTTTCATCATCATTCCTAAATGTCCCTGAGGCCCCCCAAAAGCAGTTATACTGTGCAATAAAATGGCTTTTAGAAATGGTATATGACGAAAAAAGTACAAGCGTAAACTATTTAATAAAAACTTACAAATTATTATTTTATATTATATTTTATCTATTTTTTTAGTCCTATTTCCGTTAACCTTTCATCTAAATATTCACCAGCTGTAACATCATTATAGAATTTGGGATGCTTAACGTCAATACAAGAATCTAGGCAGCGTAGGCTCATACTTGATTTTGGATGTAAGAAAAATGGAATAGAAAATCTGGAAGTATGCCATAATGCTCGATCGGGATTTACAACCCTGTGAGTTGTACTGCATAACTTGTTGTTAGTAAGTCTTTGGAGCATATCTCCAACATTAACAACAATTTGATCAGGCAAAGATGTTACAGGTATCCACTCATTTCTTTTAGTTAAAATTTGTAACCCGTCTGCTGAAGCTCCTACTAATAAAGTTATTAGATTTATATCTTCATGTTGTTCTGCTCTAATAGCACTTACTGGTTCTTCTGTAATGGGGGGGTAATGAATTGCTCTGAGAATTGAATTTCCATTTGTAATATAATTATCAAAAAAAAACTCATTTAAACCAAGGTAAAGAGAAATAGCCTGCAATAAAACTTTCCCTGAATTTTCAAAAGCACGATATGCCTGTTCAAAAATTTCATTAAAGCCTGGAATTTCTTTAACCGAAATGTTTAGAGGATATTCTTCTTCATTAAAATTATTTATAGGAACTTGACCATACTGATAAAACTCTTTTAAATCCGGCACTTCAAAACCTTTTGCATGCTCTTTACCAAAACTTGTATAACCTCTTTGCCCCGCAAGAAGAGAATCTTCGTAGCTTTTCTTTTGTTGTAATGGAAGAGAAAAAAACTGTTGCACTTGCTTATACAATTTAATAATAAGCTCATTTGGAACACCATGATTTTTTACCGCAACAAATCCAACTTCTTCATATGCATTACCTAATGCTTTCACAAAAGCTGACTTTGCATTTGTGTCTCCATATAAAAAATCTGCTAGATCTACAGAGGGAATTGCCATAATATGTATTAAGTTGTTGAAATTTTAAAACCAAAGTATTACTAATCTGCCAGATATTTATAAAAAAAATATTATAAACAAATGTTACAAACCATATTGCTTACTAATTGCCAACATTCTTTCTATAGGTTTTTTTGCTGCAATAATTAAAGATTCATTCATGGTAATTTCAGGAGTTTCATATTCCATACATACATATAATTTTTCTAAGGTATTTAATTTCATATGTGGACAATCATTACAAGCACAACTATTATTTGGCGGTGCCGGAATAAAAGTCTTACCAGGACTACTCTTTTGCATTTGGTGTAGTATACCTGTTTCGGTAACTACTATAAACTCATCCGCTTGGTTTTCAATAGAATATTTTAATAACCCTGTAGTGCTTCCTACATAATCTGCAATTCGTAAAACAACGTCCTCACATTCGGGGTGTGCTATTACTTTAGCTTTAGGATGCCTAATTTTTAATTTGCTAATTTTTTCGAAACTAAAAATTTCATGCACCATACAGGCGCCATTCCATAAAACCATATTTCTACCTGTCTTTTTATTCAAATAGGCTCCCAAATTTTTATCCGGTGCAAATATTATCTTCTGCTCTCTTGGTAAACTTTCAATAATTTTTTCTGCATTACTACTTGTACAAATAATATCACTCAATGCCTTCATACCGGCAGAACAATTAATATAGGTAATAACCATATGGTCAGGATGTTTATCTTTAAACAATTTAAATAACTCTGGTGGTGCACTATCACTTAAAGAACAACCAGCTTTTAAATCTGGTAATAAAACTTTTTTAGTTGGGTTTAGAATCTTTGCAGTTTCAGCCATAAAATGTACACCTGCAAAAACTATAATATCTGCTTTAGTCTTTTCTGCCTGTTGAGCAAGCCCCAAGCTATCACCAATAAAATCGGCCACATCCTGAATATCCGGCTCCTGATAATAATGAGCCAATACGATGGCATTTTTTTCTTTTTTTAATTTTTCAATTTCTGAAAATAAATCTAGGTTAACATCAATATCTATATCCAGAAATCCTGAAGCTTCAATATTTGCTTTAGCGGTGTTAATATCTCTCATAATATGTATTAATATTTCTTTCTTTTAAATTAACTTACTACTACTATGGCTGTTAATTTGTGGAAATTATAATTTTTAATTTTTTGTAAAATTAAATTAATCGCTTTATCCACCAACATCAACAGATAATTAACATTTACTTTCATCAATATATTCCGTCATTATGTTTATCTGTCAATACTTATAAATAATCCATCATTATCTTTTACACATAGGTTGATAAAAATACTTGAGGATAATAAAAAGCTATTATCGAAGCTTATCTATGTTAATCAAGTACCTGATAAATGGCAATCCATTAACACTTACCTAAATATATCTGCTTAAGTACATAAGTTTTACGCCAACTTTCCCCTGTTTTTAAATATCAATTTCCGGCTTATTAACAGCTTTTATGGTTTATTAACAAGTCTATGTTTATAGGTATAAAACTTATAATATAGCAAGCCGCATTTTTTTAAATCTTATAATTATTGATTATCTTATACAATCTTATTTTAGCTATGTTATCCACAGTTTGTTCATATACTTATTTACCCTATTTTTGCCGTCCATTTTAATATAAGTATACAATGCAAATTATTCAGAATATTCGTGAAAAAGGATCAGCTATAGTTATTGGTGTTATAGCTCTCAGTTTAATTGGTTTTATAATGATGGATTCCAGAACGGCCAATAGCCGCAGTGGTTCAAGTTCTTCTATAGGTAAAATTAACGGAGAGCCAATTGATAGCAAAACCTTACTTGATAAAGTTAAACAATTAGAAGATCAACGAGGAGGCAGAGTTTCTGGTGCTGAAGTTTATCAGTTACGTCAAAGTGCCTGGGACCAGATTGTTACAGAAAAAGTATTAAACAGTGAATTTGAAAAAATGGGCCTTGTCTTTTCTCCAAAAGAACTAAGCAGTATCTTATTTAGTGAAGACGCTCCACAGACATTAAAGCAGGCGTTTACCGATAAAACAACCGGCCAATACGATATTGAAAAAGCAAAGCAATGGTGGATACAGGCCAAAAAAGCCAAAGGCGAACAGAGGGATGCAATTGAATCACAAATTGTAGAACCCTTGATGTTACAAACATTAGCTACCAAGTATAGCAGTTTATTAGCAGCGAGTGCTTATTACCCAACCTGGATGCAGGAAAAAGAAAATGCAGATAATAAATCTTTTGCTAACATATCCTATGTAGCAGTTCCATATAATGCAATCAGCGATAGCACCGTAAAAATTAGCGACCAGGAATTATTGGATTATATGGATCAGCACAAAAATATTTACAAGCAAGATGGTGGACGCATTATATCCTATGTAAGTTTTAGTGCAAACCCAAGCAATGCAGATACATTAAAAGCGATAGAAAATCTTAATAATCTTAAAACAGCATTTATTGCCGATACCAACGCGAAAGCATTTGTAGCAAGAAATATGAGTGCTATAAAATTTGATGATAGTTATGTAGCTAAATCAAAGTTAACCATGTCACAAAAAGACACCATAGCAGCTTTACCAAATGGTGTAGTATTTGGACCTTACCTTGATGGAAACAATATTGTACTTGCAAAAATGATTGGCAGTCGTCAGTTACCCGATAGTGCAAAATGTCGCCACATATTAATAGCTACCAGAAACGCTCAGACTGGAGAACAGATACTTAGTGATAGTGTAGCGAAGAAAAGAATTGACAGTATTGAAGCTGCAATAAAAGGCGGAGAAGATTTTAATAAAATGGTGTTGCAGTATAGTGATGACGCAGGCAGTAAAGATAAAAAAGGGGAATATGATTTTCCTTCTTTTCCATTTAACGGTGTTGCAAGAGAATTTGCGGAAACAATTTTTTATGGAAACACAGGAGATAAGAAAGTTGTTAAGACAGATTTCGGGTATCATTACATAGAAGTGTTGAGCCAAAAAGACTTTCAAACGGCCTATAAAATAGCTTATATAGCAAAAGAGATTTTACCAAGCGACGAAACAATTAATGGAGCAAGTGCGCAGGCAACAAAATTATCAGGCGAGGTAAGAGACGTAAAAGCTTTGGAAGCCTATGTAGCAAAAAACGGTTTGAAGAAAATAGATATACCTACCTTGGTTAAAGAAAATGATTACCAGTTAGGCGCTTTGCTGGATGCAAGACAATTAATTAAATGGGCCTTTGAAGCAAAACAGGGAGATGTTAGTGAAGCATTTAATATACAAGATCAGTTTATTGTTGCTGTGGTAGATAAGATTCAACCGGAAGGATTGCCAGATGCAAAAACAGCAAGACCGATGGTTGAGTTAACTGTGAGAAATTTGAAAAAAGCAGAAAACATAACAAAAAAATTAAGTACCGCAGCCACATTAGAAGCTGCCGCAGCATTGTATAGTATACCAGTAGGATCTGCAGGTTCAGATTCAACACTAACCTTTGGGGCACAAATAATAAATGGTGTAGGTCAAGAACCCAAAATTATTGGCGCAGCTTTTAACAAAGCATACCAAACTAAAATGTCTGAGCCAATTGTGGGAACAAATGGTGTTTACCTAATAAAAGTTAACAGTGTAGGAAATAAAGCTACAGATACGCCAGAGGTGTTAACAGCAACGGCAAAAGAAAAAACAACGGCAATGGTGCAAACAACATATAGTTTTTTTGAATCGTTGAAAAAACTCGCTGAAATAAAAGATAACAGAAGTAAAATATTTTAGTATTTAAAGACAAAATATTTAGCCGGGCTTTATGCCCGGCTTTTTTTGTGTCCTTAATAATTTAGTATAAATATTTATGAGCAAAACATTTTCTTCAATCGAAAATGATAATCAACAAAAGCAAAGCTATAAGTATTAATTTTGCAACGATGGAAGAAATATTTGTAAACAAGGTAAGTGAAAGCGGCATTGTAACGTTGGATTTGGAAGAATTTTATCCAATGGAAGAAATAGCTATTTTCGATATGAAGGATTATCTTTTTATGGGTCTTATTTTAAAAGAAAAAGATTTTAGAGAAAGTCTAAAAAATCTTGATCTTTCAATTTATGCTGGCAAAACAGTGGCAGTAACATGTAGTGCAGATGCAGTAATACCAATGTGGGCCTACATGCTGGCAGCAAGTTACCTGCAACCCATAGTAAAAGAAGTTGCATTTGGCACAGCCGAAGAATTAAAAAATTGCATGTTGTTAAAAAATATTTCAAAAATTCCTGTTGCAGACTTTGCGGATAAAAGGGTGGTAATAAAAGGATGTGGCGAAATTCCGGTTGGCGAAGCGGCTTATTTACAGGCAACTAAATTACTAAGGCCTTTTGTTAAAAGTATTATGTATGGAGAACCCTGTAGTACTGTGCCAATTTATAAAAAGAAGTAATTAATTTCATCCGTCGGCTTTATTTTTTATCTTCACCTTACATCTTTCTATTTCATTTATTTATTAATGATTGAAGCTTTATTAAAAGGTTTTGCCGTTAGCCTGTTGCTGATATTTACAGTAGGTCCAGTTATATTCACCATCATTAAGCAAAGTATTAATAATGGAAGGGTTGGAGGTTTAAGTTTTGTTGCCGGCGTTTGGCTTAGCGATTTGTTATTGGCAATAGTAAGCAATGTTTTTACAGAATGGGTGTCTCAATTGATGGATTTTAAAATAGCAATTGGACTTACCGGTAGTTTTTTCTTGATTGCGATGGGGGTCTATTATCTTTTCTTTAAAAAAATACATATTAAGGAAGATGAAAACAAGATTGTAATTACAGCCCGAACACATGCCAAATTGGTTGTTTCCGGCTTTTTTATCAATACGTTAAACCCGGCTCTAATGTTCTTTTGGCTTACTACAGCAACCGCCCTTGCCGCTACACACACCATTAATCAGCGGATTGTAATTTTCACTACCTGTCTTATTTTAAATGGCGCCTCCGATATTTTAAAAGTTGTGTTAGCAGGAAAACTTAGAACCAAACTAAACGAAAAAAACATTTCGCTTATAAATAAAATTTCCGGATTGATACTTCTTGTATTTGGAGCTGTGTTAATCATAGGTGTATTTTATTCAAACCTTAAACATTAACGAATCGTTTTCCTTTTTTATCACCAGTTGTTTTTACTTTACAATATGAAGCCAACATTGTTTATCATTTCTCTTATTATTGGCCAACATCTTTTTAGCCAGTCGGCAGATTTTATTTTATTTAAAAAAAATCACAAAACTATCGGAACATATTATGCCGGCAGCAACATATCATTCACAAATGAGCAAGGCAGTTATATCGAAGCGTTGATTACGCAAATAAAGAATGACTCTCTTTTTCTGCGGCAGTTTGTAATACAACAAATACCCACCACTTTAGGAGTGTATGTTCTGGATACCGTTGCCAGCTACAGGTATCAATACCATTATAACCAAATAAAAGCCATTGGCAAAGCGGGTGGAAAATTTAATGTATCCGGTAGTGCTGCAGCATTGATGGGCGGCGGAGCATTACTTACCATAGCAAGTGCTGTGGTTTATGTTGCGGACAGAGAAAAATTTAGTCCCCAGCTAATGATTGGTGCGGTGGCTTTAGGAGGGATTGGTTACATGATGGCCAAGCTAAACGGTAAGGGAATGGTAATAGGAAAAAAATATTCATTGGTTTATGTTGGTGTATCTAATAATAAAAAACCGTAAGCAGTATATTGCATAAAAATTAAGCGGTTATCCTATGCAAAAAGCCTGGCGCATTTTTAAAAAAGGTTTATTGTGGCTTTTTATTTTACAGTTTATTTATATAATTTTTTGTAAATGGATAAATCCCCCGATCACACTTACACAAACAGCAAGTCTTTTACAAGGAAACGGGTTACATAGAGATTATATTTCGCTCGATGAAATGAGCCCTAATATAAAACTGGCGGTGATGGCAAGCGAAGATCAATTATTTCCCGACCACAATGGGTTTGACATTAAAGCCATTAAAAAGGCTATGAACTACAATAAAAAACATGTGACCAAAGTGCGTGGAGCAAGTACCATTAGCCAGCAGGTAGCAAAAAATGTTTTTTTATGGCAGGGAAGAAGCTTATTTAGAAAAGGGCTAGAGGTATATTTTACTTTTATGATTGAAAAGGTATGGAGTAAAAGGCGCATTTTAGAAATGTATTTAAATGTGGCGGAAATGGGCAAAGGAATATTTGGTGTACAAGCCGCATCAAAAGCCTATTTTAATAAGGATGCCAAAAACCTTACAAGGGCAGAAGCGGCAATGATAGCAGCATCGTTACCTAATCCAAAAGTTTATACGGTAAAACCACTAAGTTCATATGTTGGAAACCGCTACAATGAAATTATTCGACAAATGAATAACCTTGATGGCGACGAAGATATTGAGGCTTTGATAAAATAAAACTGTCTGGCTAAAGCAACAGCCACGTGGATCATCTTTGCCTCTCTTTCTTTTGCTTTTAAATCCATAAACCACTTTGCCAAAAATTGTTTGTCGCCATATGGTGTATTTTTAAGAAATTTGCAAAATGAATTTTAGAAACTTTAAAATGATTGGCTACGTTATTTACGGCCGTGGCGCTTTCAATCAATTAGACGAAATATTGCAGCCCAACCGTAAAGGCGAAGCCCCGATGATTTTTTTAGTAGATCATTTTTTTGAAGGTAAACCGCTTGCCGCAAGGGTTCCATTGCGGGCAAAAGACAAAATCATTTTTGTTGATGTAACCAACGAACCCAAGACAACCTATGTAGACAACCTTACCAACGATTTAAAAGACGAATTCGGAACAATAAGTGGAGTAATTGGTATTGGAGGCGGTTCTGCCATGGACTTGGCAAAAGCCGTATCCCTGATGATGAACAATCCCGGCAGCAGTGCAGATTACCAGGGATGGGATTTGGTAAAACAACCGGGCGTTTACAAAGCCGGCATACCAACATTAAGTGGTACCGGTGCAGAAGTAAGTCGCACAACAGTGTTAACCGGACCAACAAAAAAACTGGGTATGAACTCAGATTTTACACCGTTTGATCAAATAGTTTTAGACCCAGAATTAACAGCCAATGCCCCTGCCAACCAACGTTTTTATACAGGAATGGATTGTTATATACATTGTATTGAAAGCCTTACCGGAACTTACCTAAATGAGTTTAGTAAAAGCTATGGCGAAAAGGCATTGCAACTTTGCAGAGATGTATATGTGAATAAAGATGGCTGGGATGCTGAAAGTGATGACAAATTAATGATGGCTTCTTACGCCGGCGGTATGAGTATTGCTTACAGCCAGGTTGGCGTTGCACATGCGGTGAGTTATGGATTGAGTTATTTACTTGGTACAAGACACGGAATAGGTAATTGCATTGTGTTCAATCACCTGGAAGCATATTATCCCGAAGGAGTAAAAGAGTTTAAATACATGGTGGAAAAAAATCACATTGACCTGCCAAAAAATATCTGTGCAAACCTTAGCGACGAAGAGTTTGATAAAATGATTGATGTTTCGCTTGGGATGAAACCGCTATGGGAAAATGCCCTTGGTAAAAACTGGGAGCAACAAATTACCAGAACAACGCTTAGGAAATTATATGAAAGATTGTAATTGAAAATTAAAATAAAAAAGGAGTTAACAACTCCTTTTTTATTTTATAAAAAAACTCCTTTATGGAATTAGTTACCGTTAAAACATTCGACAGTTATTTTTTAGCCAATATAATATTGGGTCGTTTACAATCGGATGGCGTTGAATGTTATTTAAAAGATGAAGCCACCATAACGATGGACCCCATTTTAACCAATGCTATCGGGGGCATAAAACTCATTGTAAAAAAAGAAGATGAAGGTGCCGTTACCGCAATATTAAAACGATATGATGAAGAATATTTGAACGCAGCAACATGTCCGCAATGTGGTGCCCACCAGTTTAGTTATATTGCTAAACCTGGCGTTACTAATTTTTTAACCGCCGTAACCACTACCCTGTTTGGCAGCTATGCACTGGCAACAGATTACGTATATCAATGCGGCAATTGCGGTTACGAAACAGAAAGACTGCCAGGATACGAGAGCGAAGAAAGCAACGAAGAAATAAATTAAAAATTACTGCTGCTGTTGTTGTTGCACCATCTCCATGTATTTTCTGTAAGAATTATTAATGGTTCCATCTTCATTTAATTTTACGGTAATCACCTGCGGCATTAAAACTGCAGCCACCTGTTTAGCCACTGTTCCATCTTCGTGCGAAACAGATACCCCAACTTCAAGCGCTTGTTTGGCGGTGCCTTTGTAAGTTCCTTTTACAGGAGAACAATCGCTAAAATTTCTTCCAATTGCCAATCGAACATGCAGGTCATTTACAATACAATTGTTGGTAGGGTCAAGACCAAGCCATCCATAAAAAGGAATGTAGGCTTCTACCCAGGCATGTGTGGCACCTTCGCCACGCAGGTTATTATCATGTGGACAAACATAGCCGCTTACATACCTTGCCGGAATACCAAGCAGCCGTAACATTACCAATAAAATATGGGCAAAATCCTGGCAAACGCCGGCCCTTAACTTCCATATTTCATCCAGCGTGGTTTCTACACTTGTAATGCCTTTGATATATTTAAAATTTTGGTACACATAAGTGTTCAGTTGCTGTACAGCTACAAAAACAGAAACCGATTTATAAAAACCAGCATCTGCAATTTTCTTTACTTCGTCCAATGCTACAAAATTTTCCTGCTTTAAAAAATCAATAAAAGGTACCACATGCCTTATCTGATACAAATGGTTCCATTGCTCCTCAATGGCAATATCATCAGCCGGTAATATTTTTGCTTTGGTAATAATTGCAATCGTTGAATCTATTAACAATTCAGTATGCGGTTCAATGTGCATAAACGATCCGGTTTCATTACCATAATAATCAGTAAAAATTTCTACTGCAGGCTCATCCGTAATATTTAACTGCTGGCTTTGAACTTCCTGGTATTCATCTTTTATAGGAAAAAGCATAATCTGGTTGGCACTATCTCTTACAGGTTCCTGGTAAGTATATTTGGTAACATGGTGTATAATAAATCTAGGCATAAATAGTTTTTCTTAAGCAAGTATAATTTAATTTGTTAATCAACAAGCGGGACATAAAAAATAGCGCTTATTGATTTAGGTGTAAGCAAAATAATTTTTGCTCAGTGTTTTTCCAATTGCAAAGAGTTCATTTTTGGTTTCAGTTAAAAATTCATGCAGGCCTTCCTCTATAATAGAATCGGGGGTTGAGTATTTTACTTTGCTTTTTATTTTGCCGATCATAAAATCTATCTGGTTAAAATCAGCCACATTTCTTTCGCTTTTCAGCCGTTCAAAATAGCGGTGCAGCCGGTTAATTGAATACAATACCGAACGGGGAAACTGATCATTTAAAACAACCTGCCCCACCACATTGATGGCTTCAAAACCACCGCGGTAGGTTTTTAAATAGAGTTCGTAACCCGATATGGACAAGAGTAAATATTTCCAATACGTAGTGTCGGTAGTTACATCCATATCATAATTAACATCACTAAATTTTACATCTAAAATATCCGCCGACTGAACAGCCCTTTCAAGATATTTACCCATATTTATAAATGAATTACCCTCACCCCTTGCCATGGTAATGTCGGTGGTTCCAAAATATAAAACGCCATGTTTAATAAGCATATCCAAAATGGTAATGGGATCGTCTTTTTGTAACCAATTTGCCAACTCTTCCTGCCGCACTGTGTGGTAAAAATCATTCAGGCATTGCCACATTTCTTTGGTAATATGGTCCTGTACACTCCTGCCATTTTCCCTTGCATGAGTAACCATATTCAACACAGAGTTTGGATTGTCTTTTCCAATTACCATGTATTGTAAAACACCCCTTGTATCATGTGCCATGGCATTTGCACGCTCTTCTTCTAAAAAAGTAAAAATTTTTAGTACCGGTTTCCAGGAGAAAGCCTGCACATCATCCTGCGAAGAGGCGTAGTTAATTTTAAGCATGCGCAAAATGCCGTCTGTTCTTTCCATGTAACGGCTCATCCAGTATAAACTATCAGCAACTCTACTAAGCATAATAAATATAGTGGCCCCTCTTATTCCCAAACCGGGTTTTAGAAAGGGTTGTTTTATTAAAGTGAATAATTTTTTTCAAAGTTTTGCTGAGCAATATTTTAAAAAAAGTTTAAATAATAGAACTTCAACTTCAGAAGGATTAATGTGCCAACACCCATGTATCCTTACTTCCACCACCCTGGGATGAATTAACAATCAACGATCCCTCTTTTAAAGCAACCCTCGTAAGGCCACCAGGTACAATTTCTATACCTCCCGGACCACACAAAGCATAGGGCCTTAAATCAATTCTCCTTGGTTGTAATTTGCCATCCATATAACAGGGAGCAGAAGATAAACTGATGATAGGCTGGGCTATAAACTGTCTTGGATCAAGTAATACCTCTGCTTTGTATTTTGTGATTTCTTCTTCTGTTGCAGCGCTGCCCATTAGCATTCCATATCCACCACTTTCATTGGTTTTTTTAATTACCATTTCTGTAATGTTCTTAAAAACATGTTCTCTTTCTTCATCTTTACCTAACTGATAAGTAGGCACATTTTTAAGGATGGGTTCTTCGTTTAAGTAATATCGTATCATTGCCGGAACAAAAGTATAAATGGCTTTATCGTCTGCAACGCCATTTCCTACTGCGTTTACAATAGCCACATTGCCTTTTCGGTAAGCGCTCATAATACCGGCAACGCCTAACCTGCTGTTGGCGTCAAATACCAATGGGTCTAAAAAATCGTCATCTACCCTTCTGTAAATAACATCTACCTGTTGCAATCCCGAAGTGGTTTTCATGTACACTTTGTGATTGTCTACCACCAGGTCACTTCCTTCTACCAGCTCAACACCCATCAGTCTTGCAAGGGTAGTATGTTCAAAGTATGCCGAATTATAAATGCCCGGAGTTAGCAACACAATCGTAGGATTTTTATTTTGCCTTGGCGAAAGTGATACCAGGTTTCGATGCAGTATGGTGGGGTATTCTGTTACGCTACGAACATTGTTTTGTGGTAACAGATCTGGAAAAATACGTTTGGTAATTTCCCTGTTCTCCAGCATATAACTTACACCACTTGGTGTACGCAGGTTATCTTCCAAAATATAAAAGGAGCCATCGTTGTTGCGAATTAAATCAATACCTGAAATGTGAATATAGATGTCGTAAGGCACTGGAAAATTGTGCATCTCCCGCAGGTAATGCGGACAACTGTATATCATATCAGCCGGCATTACACCATCTTTTATAATAAACTGGCTGCTGTAAATATCTTTCAAAAATAGGTTGAGCGCTTTAAGCCGTTGCTTAATTCCTTTTTCAATAAAGTCCCATTCGGCAGCGGTAATAATGCGAGGAATAATATCGAAGGGAAATATTTTTTCAATTCCTTCCCCACTGCTGTACACAGTGAAGGTGATGCCCTGGCTCATAAAAAGGCGTTTGGCCAGTTCTTCTTTTTTATTGAGTTCGTCTACAGAAAGCTGCTGCATAAACTCAATGGCCTTTTTGTATTGTTCCCTTACGGATGCATCGCTGTACATCTCGTCCCAGGTGTTGGCGTCTACTAAATAAGACTGTAGTAACTCACTTGTTTGCATAATAAATCGTTTAAGAGATTAGCTGGCATGCAAATCAACAAAACCGATTATACCCAAATATAGCAAATCAATGTTGTTTTTGATACGCCGCAAAAAATTTTCCCGGTAACTTTACTGCCAATAATTTTACTACATGACAACAATTGCGATGATTCCGGCCCGTTATGCCGCCTCCCGTTTTCCTGCAAAACTAATGCAGCTATTAGGTAATAAAACAGTTATCCGCCATACCTACGACAATACCCTTGCAACAGGACTATTTGCTGAAGTTGTGGTGGTTACCGACAGTGATATTATTTACAAAGAAATAGTACAACATGGAGGAAAAGCTGTAATGAGCATTAAACAACACGAAAGTGGCAGCGATAGAATTGCTGAAGCGGTTGCAGATATGAATGTTGACATTGTAGTGAATGTACAGGGCGATGAACCCTTTGTTCAAAGAGAACCATTGCAAAACCTATTAAAGGCTTTTGAAGGAGAAGACGGGCAAAGAGTGCAGGTTGCTTCGCTGATGCAGGTTTTAAAAGAGGAGCAATTTATAAAAGACCCCAACTATGTAAAAGTTGCGGTAGACAAAAATATGAACGCTTTGATGTTTAGCAGAAGTGTAATTCCCTATAAAAGAGACCAACAAATAATACCGGTTTATTTCGAACATATTGGTGTGTACGCATTTCGTAAAAATGCTTTGATGAATTTTACCAATTGGCCAATGACGCCGCTGGAAGCTGCCGAAAAAATTGAATGCCTGCGTTACCTTGAAAATGGCGTTACCTTGAAAATGGTTGTTACACAATACATGGGTATAGAAATTGATACGCCGGAAGATTTGGTGAGAGCGGCTAAGTTATTATAACCTCATTCATAAAAAGAAATGTTGTATTTTTTTATTGGAAAAAGGGCAAGCAGCAACAGCGTATTTATTGAGGCATTCTTGCTAAATCAGCGTCAACTTTATTGCTTTTCAAAAACTTCTGCCAGTCTTCCAGCGTCTTACCTTTTAGAACCCGGGGAAATTTATGTTGTCCACCAACCTTGCCTTTGGAACGCATAAACTCCATAAAAGTATTTTCTGAAAGTACTGTTATTAATACATCTTTTAAAGCATGCTTTCTTTCTACTTCATAATCGTCATTTAGCTCTTTTAATTTTTCGTCTATGCGTAAACGCAACACTTCTTTATCAACCGCATCATCTGTAGCAACATACCAGTGATGGGCAAAAAATAATCCATGCGGCACACCGGCTACAGTAAACTCCGGGATAGAAATATTGAGTTCTTCACTCACCATCTCTACTGCTTTATTCATATTATCTACGCTTAAATGTTCGCCTACCAAACTTAAAAAATGTTTGGTACGCCCGGTTATAACGATTTCACTTCTTTCCTTGTCAATAAATTTTACGGTATCACCAATAGCATAGCGCCAGGCTCCTGCGTTGGTGCTTATCAAAATAGAATAATCTTTATTTTCTTCTACCTCGTGTATCATCAGTACTTCAGGGTTTTCAACCATGTTGCCTTCACTGTCAAAGTTGTTATCATCAAAAGGCACAAACTCGAAAAAGATATTGTTGTTTAAGGCAAGGTGCATACCGACTGAATCCTGCCGGTTTTGATAAGCAAGAAATCCTTCACTGGCCAGGTAGGTTTCAATATAGGTTACAGGCTTGCCCAGCAATTTTGCAAACCCTTTTTTATAAGGCTCAAGCGCTACCCCCCCGTGTACATAAAAAGCAAGGTTAGGCCATATTTCGTGAATATTATTTAAGTGGTAGCGTTCAATAATTTTCTCCATGCACAATTGCAACCAGGCGGGTACGCCTACAATAAAACCAATATCCCAGTTGGGTGCATTGTCAACTATTTCTTCTAATTTTTTTTCCCAGTCTTTTTCTTTTGCAATCTTTTT
>JANXSR010000149.1 GCA_025352625.1 Ferruginibacter sp. | reverse complement strand
GCTCAACCAACTTTCTGCATCTTTTACCAGTTCGCCATACAACCTGGTTTCTATTCCGTAGGCATAAGCTTTGGCATTGTTTTCTCCTGCGTAGCGGATGCGGACATTGTCAATATCATAAGGAATTACATCCCACAAATTTTTATAGTAGGCTTCTGTAGTAATACGAAAAGGTCTGTTGCCCGAGATAAAATTATAATCCATACCGGCCACCAACTGGTAACTTTTTTGTGACTTGATGGCTGTATTGAGCGTACCATCATACCTTCTTAATTCACGGTAAAAAGGTGGCTGGTCGTAAATGCCGGCAGCCAGTTTAAAAACCATATCTTTTTTCCAGTTAGGTTTAACACTAACCTGTGCCCGTGGGCTTACTAAAAATTCTTTATTCAGCGAATTGTAATTGTAGCGTACACCGCCCTGCAGTGAAATAGATCTTTTGCTGTTTACAAAATTGACATTGTCCTGCACATACCCACTGTATTTTTGTATAGTAAAGTTGGCCGAACTGTTTAAAAAAGAACTGAGCGTATTCGTATTGACAGGCAAGGAATAACCGGCACTGTCCTGGTATTCCCACTCATACAATTTGTCATTGATTGTAGTCTGTTCAATACTGTTGCCAAATTGTATAAAGTGTTTGCCTTTATCAATGCTGCCTTTCAGCGCTGCATTCCATACAACAATATCCAGTTTATTACGACCATAATTTTGGTAAAAACCGGCACCCAATGGATTTACAATTTGTCCATAACTGCTGCTGGTATGATCAAAGTCACGATCACCAAATAAGTAGGTACTCCCGATATCAAAATTTTCGTTTTCCTTATTTTCAAAACGGCTCAGCATCCATTTTAACTGTGTTTTTTTATTGGGTTGGTTGAGTGCACTTATTCCAATCAAACTGGTATTATAGCCATCCTTTTCCTGCCCTTCAAAAAAGATATCGAGGCCAAGGTTAGCAGTAAACAGCGGAGAGAAAACAGAGGTTGTTTTTTGTGCTGATTGAGGTATTAATGTAAACCTGGTGGCAGAGAAGTTGCCCAGTAATTCCAATTGCCATTTTTCATTTAGTTTGTAGGTAACATAACCTTGTATATCTGTAGAAGAAGGAATGTACGAACCTTGAGTTTGCTGGCTGCTTAAAATATTCCGGTTGCTTTTATTGCGAACGCCAATTAAATATGTTACCCTTTCTTTTTTCGCAGATCCTTCAAGGTGCAGGCCCTGTTCTAACAAACTGATGTAGGCAGAGCCACCAAAGGTTTTTGGTTTTTTATATTGAATGTCGAGCACACTACTCATCTTATCACCATACTTTGCCTGGAAACCACCGTTGTAAAAATTTACATTTCTCGCCAATTCAGGATTGATGAAACTGAGGCCTTCCTGCTGGCCGCTGCGTACAAGGTAAGGACGAAAAATTTCAAAGTCGTTGATGTAAATCAGGTTCTCATCATAATTACCTCCACGCACATTGTATTGAGAAGTGAGTTCGTTGTTGCTGCCTACCAGTATTTTTATTAATCCTTCAATACCACCTGTAGTGCTGGGTAAAACGATGGCATTTTTAGGATTTATCTTTGTTAATCCCATTTCTTTTCTTTCCCTTTCATTGGTTACGGTAACGGCTTGTAGTGTTTTATTATCTCTTTGTAAACGAACGGTTATTTTTTCTTCTTCATTGTCGCTTAAATAAAAGTTTTTCTGCGTTTCTGCATAACCGGTATAAGAGAAAATAAGAGCGGTAGATTTTTCTGCGGCAACTTTTATGCGGAAAAAACCACTGTCGCTGGTAACAATGCCGGTTGATTTACCCAGTATAACAATAGAAACTTTTGCCAGTGGATTTTCGTTTTCATCAATCACCTGTCCACTTACGAAAGCAATTTTCTTTTGGGCTGAGGCTGTAAAAAAAAACGAAGATAACACAAGGGCTAAAAGTACTCTCATAACATGAAGGTAAATATTTTATGTTTTACTAAAGCTGCCTTTAAAAATTTGAATAGTTCTGTCTATTTTTGACAAAAAAATATTGAAAAATTTCATACCTGCGGTAATTGTATTTGCTGCCATTTTTTTCGCCTGCAACAGTAACAGCAAAAAAGAATCTGTTAATGCTGCAACGAAGGACACTACTGCTAATTCAATTGTAACGTTGTCGGTCTCCAGTTCTATGACGCAATTGTTGTGTCAAAACTGGGAAGATAAAGAAGATGTAGACGATGGCATTTTAAATGGCAGCAGCAGCGATCTTGAAATTCCCTTTCATGGCTATTCTTTTTTTGAGGATGGGGTGGTAGTTCAAAATCCCCGGGATAATTTTAAAGTTGGCAAATGGACATTGGATGAAAAGTCAAAAAAAATTTCCATTGTTTTTAATAATGGAACAAAGCAGGCGTTGCAGCTAAATGCAATTGGTGTTAAAAGTCTTCTATTAAAAACGGGCAAAGAAAAAGCCGTTAAATATATTGCTGATGGCAAAAGGCAAACTAACTTATTGGATGAACCTTTTTACCCTGCAAATAATAGATGGAGAATAAAGCCGGTGAAAACCGAAACAGACAGCGCCATAAAAAGCAGGGTGATTGACTGCGTTCATTTTTACCATACATTTTTTAAAAATAATGCGGATCATGAATTTGCTTCTATTTCTTTCTATGGCATACCTACTTGTTTTAAATGGTATAGCGGCGGCATTTCTATTATCAACAAAGAAAAGGTAGGGCAAAAATGGATTGATTGTTTTTACAATAAAGACCAGGCATTGCAGGCGCAGCAATTACTCGAAAATATTATCTCCAAAAAATACAGGTGGAACAGGCAGGAGCCAAGGTGGGTAAGGCAATCGGCTGATGTGTTGTTACAAATTACAGATTCGCTTAGATAGCTTTTAATGCCGCAATGGTTTGTATGGGATCTTTGGCTTTAAATACGGTGCTGCCTGCTACTAAAATATCAGCACCCGCTTCAATAATCATTTGGGCATTGTCCAGCGTTACGCCACCGTCAATTTCTATTTTTACATTTAGCAATTGTTCGTCAATCATTTCCCTCATTCTTTTAATTTTATTAATGGTGTGTGGGATAAACGATTGTCCGCCGAAACCAGGGTTCACACTCATTAATAAAACCATATCAACATCCTGCAAAATATCTTTTAATAATTCAACCGGAGTATGTGGATTAAGTGCTATGCCAGCCTGCATACCAAGGCTTTTTATCTGCTGAATATTTCTGTGCAGGTGTGGGCAGGCCTCGTAGTGAACCGTTAACATATCAGCACCCGCTTCTTTAAAAGCCTCTGCATATCTTTCGGGCTCTTCAATCATTAAATGAACATCGCAAATTTTGGTAGTTGTCTTTCTGAAAAAATTTACCAGCATTGGTCCGTAGCTGATGTTGGGTACAAACCGCCCATCCATTATATCCAGGTGAAACCAGTCTGCCTCGCTTTCATTCAGCATATCACATGCTGCCTGTAACTGTAAAAAATCTGCTGCAAGAAGAGAGGGAGCAATAAGAGCCATGGTGTTGTTTTATGTTTGCGTGTTTTGTTTTGTATTTGCTGGGCAAAGTTAAGCGCAACAAAATAAAAATTCTGTCAATCAAAATTAATAAAAGTAGAATGTTACTCTTTAACTTTTAAATATCAATTACCACCCAGCTTTACCAATGCGTCTTTAGCTTCTGCATATTCCGGGTCTATTTGTATAGCATTTTGATAATTCGTAATGGCTTCTTTTTTGTCTCCTAGTTTTTCGTAACAACGTCCCATCCAGTAATACGCCTCATCAAAAGTGCTTTGTAAAGCAAGGGCTTTTTCAAGTGATTGTATAGCTTCCTTATAGTTTTTAAGGTTATATTGGCAAATAGCTTTTTCCTTATAAGCATCAATATTTTTGTAATCAATAGCGAGGCATGCATCAAAAAAAGAAATGGCATTTTGATATTCGCCTTTGTAGGAATAATAAAATCCTTTTATAAACAATGCTTCCTTGGCTGCTTTTGCCAGCGTATCCTTTAAAAGTGCATCAGCCAGTACAAGTGCCTTTACATTTTTTGTTTGAGCATATGTTAAACCCAATGATATGGCGTATGCCGGCTGTGGATCAATGGAAATGGCTTTTACTAACGCTTGTATTGCATTGGCGGTATCTTTATTTTGAAAGTGTAAAGTGGCTTTAATGTCCCACAACCTGTCATTAGCGGTATCTTTTTGTATTGCCTTATCCGTTTCCAAAATGGCTTGTTCAAAATTGCTATTGTCTCTAAAATATTGTATTAGGTTTTCGGTTAATAAAACCGAATCAGGATATTTTGCTATGGCATCTCTTAATTGCTTTTCCATGGCGGGAGTAGCCCCATTTTCTGTATTTGTTGAAGCATTGTTACAGTCTGATAGCAAAAAGCCGGCAATTATAAAAAGTAAAAAATTAATTTTGATCATATTTAATGGATAGGCTGCAAAAATAAGTGCTTAGCAATAAGTGTACTGACAAATTTTTGACAATGCAATAATTGAAGCCACTTATATTTGTCGCATAAAATTTTTAATGATGAGGAAAATTACCCTGGGTTTCATTTTATTGGTTTTTATGTTTGCAATAAGCGCTTACAGATTTGCTGATTTTTCATCCGCATCTGTTAAGCCTGTTAAAGTTGATACGATTCAATTTCCCGGCGAAACCCATTTTGCTAATGTGAGGCAATTAACCTTTGGTGGTGATAATGCGGAAGCCTACTTAAGTTTTGATGGAAAATACCTTGTCTTTCAAAAAACGAATCCAAAAGAAGGAATAGCGTGCGACCAGATATGGATGGGTAAACTGCCCACATCACCAGATGAAAAATTTGAACCTACATTAGTGAGTACAGGCGCAGGCAGAACTACCTGTGCCTATTTTTTCCCTGATGGCAAACATATTCTTTATGGCTCTACACATTTGGCCAATAAAGAATGTCCGCCTGTGCCGGACAGAAGTAAATACGGCAACAAATATATTTGGGCAGTGTATGAAGGCTTTGATATTTTTAAAGCAGATACAAGCGGTAAAATTGTTCAGCAACTGACCAATACAAAAGGGTACGATGCAGAAGCAACCATTTCTCCAAAAGGAGATAAAGTATTATTTACTTCGATAAGAGATGGTGATCTTGATTTGTATACGATGGACTTAAATGGCAAACATGTAAAACGCATTACCAATATGCTTGGTTATGATGGTGGCGCATGGTTTAGTCCTGACGGCACAAAAATCATCTGGCGTGCCAGTCGCCCTAAAACAGAAGAAGAAATAAAAGAATACAAAGATTTGTTGAAAGAAAACTTAGTAGCACCAACCCATATGGAAGTTTGGATTGCCAATGCTGATGGCAGCAATGCCCACCAGATTACTTTTTTAGAGCAGGCGAACTGGGCACCTAATTTTACGCCAGACGGAAAGCACATTATTTTTTGCAGTAACCATGAATATAAAAGAGGATTCCCTTTCAATATGTATATCACTGACCTTGACGGAAAAGGGCTTGAGAAAATAAGCAGGGACAAGGGCTTTGATGCATTTCCTATGTTTAGCCGTGACGGGAAAAAGTTTGTGTTCTCAAGCAATCGCAACAATGGTGGAACAAGAGATACAAATGTGTTTATTGCTGATTGGGTGGAATAAAATTAGGCGTTATGAATGATGAATTATGAACGCATTAATAATGTAAGTAACTTATAATAATTCATAATTACTTTACAGTTCAATTACCTCACAATCTTTCATTTCTTTACCATCAATTTTAAAACGGATTAAGGTTCTTACTTTATGCCAGCCTTGTTTACCAGCGGCACCGGGGTTCATGTGCAGGCAATTCAATTTATCATCATACATCACTTTTAAAATATGCGAATGCCCGCTGATAAATAATTGCGGTTGATGGATCAATAATTCTTTTTTTGTTTCCGTATTGTATTTGGGCGGATAACCTCCAATATGACGCATCATCACTTTTACTTCCTCGCACATAAAAACCAATTGTTCCGGATAAATGTTTTTGATATCATTACCGTCAATATTCCCGTACACACCTCTTAAAGGTTTTAGTGCTTTTAGCTGGTCGGCAATAGCAATTGTTCCAAAGTCGCCACCATGCCATATTTCATCACAATCTTTAAAATGTTCAGCAATGCTTTCATCCTGGTAATTATGTGTGTCAGATATCAAACCTATTCTTGTCAAGTCTATATTTTTAAGAATGTAAATTTGATGTTAAGCTGGCACAATTCAAAATTGAATTGCCTTCTTTAGAAGTGCCTTCTACAATTTTGGTACTGGTATAATTTCTATTAAAAAAAATAGTAATCCAAGGCAACCCTCCTCAATTTTTCTACGTTTAAAAAGCATTAGCTTTTTAAACCATCCAAATAATATTTATTATGAAACTTTTATACACATCTTTATTGGTGCTACTTTTTTATTGCACGACTAACGCTACAACCTGGCCTGTTTCAGTCGCAAATAATACATTTAGCCCGGCAACAGTAAACGCAGCAGTTGGCGATATTATTCAATTCAACTGGTTAGCCGGTATCCACACTACTACCTGCGGCAGCTCATTACCCGGCACCTCATTACCTGCAGGAGCTGCTGAGTGGGATAGTCCTATAAATGCCGGTTCAACCTCATTTAGCTACACTGTCACTACTGTTGGTAATTATACATATGGCTGCATCCCACATTTTGCATTTGGGATGCAGGGCAATATCACAGTAAGTAGTGTATTACCTGTAAAGTTTGGAGCCTTTTCGGTTATTAGCGTAAGTAGCAAAGCATTGCTTCAATGGGAGACTTTTTCAGAAGAAAGTACTGATTATTTCTCTATAAGGAAAAGCGCAGACGGTACTAACTTTTATGAAATTGGCAGGTTAAACGCCGCAGGAAATTCAGCCATTAAGCGGTCATATCAATTTACGGATACAGATTTGGGTAGCTTTAGTAAATATTTATACTACGAAATTGTTTCGGTAGATATTGATAAAAGAGAAAGTTTTTCTGTAATTAAAACTTTTCGAAACAATAACATAAATAAGGATGCTTTAATAGTGGCTTTAAGCCCAAATCCAATATCAAGACCAGGGCAGGTGCAATTAAAGTTTAATGCTGACAAAGCCGGGGAAATGGACGTATCGATCTATAGTAATACCGGACAGTTAGTTTTGAAAACGAAGATGGCAGCATTTTATGGCCTTAACAGTGGACACCTGCATGTGTGCGATTTAAATAAAGGAACTTACAATATCATTTTTAGACTTGCAGGTAAAAAGGAAATAAAAAAAGTGGTGGTTCTTTAAAAGAGAATAAAAAATTCGAAGAATATTTAATTTTAATTTTCTAAAAAGTACTAAATTGTTTTTAAATAAAAAACGATTTGCCATGATAAAATTTCAAGAAATTAAAGTAGGTGATTATTTATTAGCCGATAATGATGGAGATATGTTACCTGGAGAGGTAACCAATTTGAATGGAGATGAAAAACAGGTTTGTGTAGATACCGGTGTTCAGGAGTTTTGGTTCGAAACAAGCCAATTGAGTGCTATCCCTTTGGATGATGCACAACTGGCAAACCTTAAATTTACCAAGCAGCAAAATGATGATGGCACAGTGAAATACCTCAAAGGTGCATTTAGAATTCTCGTATCTGCTGAAGGAAATTTTTCAACTTTCGAAATTTGGTATCGGGATGAACGGAGGCATATTCTACATCCCATCAACGTACACCAGTTACAAAATCATTTTTACGAAATGACAAAAGTTCATTTAAACAACAAATCATTTGCTTAAAGAGCATAAAAATAAAAACCCGGGTAATAACCGGGTTTTTATTTTCCTAAAAGGCAGCTATTATTTTAAATCTGCCGATTTTAAAATTGTTTCTTCATCCGTATTACTCACTATTCCACTGTAATTAATATTGATCTTATTTTTAGATTGTATCATACCATATTTTTTGGCATAATATGATTGAACATCAGAAATAAGTGCACCTGCAGGTAATGGTATACCAAGCACGGATGCCGATAACGCAGAGGTTACATGTATTACGTCGCTATAAACATTTCCATTTACTGTTTTACTGATTCCTTTTTCAGCAATTGTATTAACAATAGTTATGGTTAGAGGAACCCCGGAAGAGGTAATAGCATAAGATTGAGTCCAGGAAGTATTTAAGGCTGCATTGTCTTTTAAATAAATATCTTCAATAGGATTACTAATTAAAGTAGCTGGAAGATTTTGGAAAGTGTAGTAATCATTACCTGAAATATAATAATACTCATTGGCACTGCCACTACTGTTGGTAAATACATGGTAAGCTCTTCCATTAACGGTACTATCCCGGTTGGAGGAAGTGAGGGTATAATTTTTGGAAGCTGTAGGAGTTATTTTGTTGGTTCGTTCATAATTCCAGGTACTGTTAGCTGTTAAAGTTTGGTACTTGTCTGGTACAACTACAGGAGCCGTAGTTTCCTTTTTGCAGGAAATAAGTGCAACTGAAATGGCTAGGAATGTAAAAAAAGTCTTTTTCATGGGGAAATAATTAGTTTTAAAAGGTAAATATCTGATTTTTTTAATAATAATTAAATTAATCCTCTTATCTTTGCGCTCCCAAAATATATGGCGAAGCAAGCACTCATTAAACAAGACGGAACAATATTAGAAGCGCTGAGCAATGCTATGTTCAAAGTTAAGCTGGAAAACGGACATGAAATCCTGGCGACTATATCTGGTAAAATGAGAATGCACTATATCAGAATATTACCCGGTGATAAGGTAGGAGTTGAAATGAGTCCATATGACTTAACAAGGGGTAGAATTATTTTCAGGTATAAATAACAGGTGTTCATAAATAAAAATTTATAAGATGAAGGTTAAAGCTTCCATTAAAAAACGAAGTGTTGATTGCAAAATTGTACGCAGAAAAGGCGTATTATTCGTGATCAATAAAAAAAATCCACGTTTTAAGCAAAGACAAGGGTAAAATTGATAATGGTGAAAGCCATGGAAACAAATCAACAAATTAACAAATTAATAGAATTATGGCTCGTATTGCCGGTATAGATTTACCAAAAAACAAAAGAGGCGAAATCGGACTTACCTACATATTTGGTATAGGCCGTTCAACTGCTCAGTATATTTTAGATAAAGCTTCTATAAGCTACGATAAAAAAGTAAATGAGTGGAATGATGATGAACAAACCGCCATTCGTAACGTAATTAACGCAGAGTTTAAAACTGAAGGTGCTTTGCGCAGTGAAGTGCAGATGAATATTAAGCGTTTGCTTGATATTGCCTGCTACCGTGGTTTACGTCATCGTAAAGGGTTGCCTTTGCGTGGACAACGTACCCGTACCAATAGCCGTACCCGTAAGGGCAAACGCAAAACAGTTGCCGGCAAAAAGAAGGTTGCTAAAAAATAATTAATCGATACCAGGCAGCAATACCTGGTATCAGTTTTTATAGACTTTTCACAATTGAACAAACGCCGGATAGCTAAAAGTCAGCAGGAGGGTTAGTTCAGTCCCAATAAAAAGTGGGATATATTTTTAAAAAGATTACCTATTTAAAGTTATTATGGCAAAAGCACAAAAGGCTCAAAGCGCAAAAGCAGCCGCTAAAAAAAGAGTAGTAAAAGTAGATAGCTACGGAGATGCTCACATCGTTGCAAGTTTCAACAACATCATCATCAGCTTAACCAACAAAAATGGCCAGGTTATTTCATGGTCAAGTGCAGGTAAAATGGGGTTTAAAGGAAGTAAGAAAAATACACCTTATGCAGCCCAGATGGCCGGAGCAGACGCAGCTAAAGTAGCTATGGATGCAGGTTTAAAAAGAGTTGATGTATTTGTAAAAGGACCAGGTTCTGGCCGCGAAGGAGCTATTCGTTCTTTATCACAATCAGGAATTGAAATTAATATGATTAAGGATGTAACTCCATTACCACACAATGGTTGCCGTCCGCCTAAAAAGAGAAGAGTATAATATTATTCTCTATTAGAAGAGGATGTAGAATTATATTATTTATAGACAATTATTTGTCAAGCTGGTTAAGATTCATTTTTTAGATTTTTCATAATCTTAACCGGGAACTAAAAAATCTACAATTACAATTATGGCAAGGTACACAGGCCCAAAAACAAAGATCTCCAGAATTTTCGGAGAGCCTATTACAGGAAATGGAAAGTGGTTAACTAAAAACAGTAACCCTCCGGGAATGCACGGTGCAAACCGCAAACGTAAAACTTTAGGCGAATACGCTTTACAGTTACGTGAAAAGCAAAAAGCAAAGTATACTTATGGTTTGCTTGAAAAACAGTTCCGCAAAACATTTGATGAAGCTGCAAGAAAGAAAGGTGTAACAGGTGAAAACCTGATTAAATTATTGGAAGCCCGTTTGGACAATGTTGTTTTCCGAATGGGAATAGCTCCAAGTCGTCAGGCTGCCCGCCAATTAGTTAGCCACAAGCACATTACCGTTAATGGTGAAGTTTTAAATGTTCCTTCTTATTCTATGAAACCAGGCGAAACTGTTGGTCTGAAAAATAAGAGTGCTGTTAATACTGCTATAACCAGTAATGTTCGTGGAAAAAATACTAAATTTAACTGGATCGATTTTAACGAAACAGAACTGAAAGGTACTTTTATAGCATATCCAGAAAGAGAAAGCGTTCCTGAAAATATCAAGGAACAACTAATTGTGGAATTATATAGTAAGTAACCCCCTCCGCCCCCTGAAGGGGGAATTTGGGAAGATTGCTGCATAGATTAAACACAAAGTAAAAGATCAATAATTTTAAACAATCCTTGTTCCCCTTTAGGGGATAGGGGTAAAACAACAAAATACAAATGGCCATTTTAAATTTTGTTAAGCCCGATAAAATTGTTCTGCAAAAAGCAAATGACTTTGAAGCACAATTTGAGTTTCGTCCGCTTGAACCAGGTTATGGTGTAACTATTGGT
>JANXSR010000204.1 GCA_025352625.1 Ferruginibacter sp. | reverse complement strand
CTTTAAAATAAGCACCGGCAACGCCACTCATCAAAATAAACGGAATAAAAATTACAATGGTACTGAGTGATGAACCAACCATTGCCGGAAACAAATAATGAATGGCTTTGCTAACAACAAAAGACATCGGCTCATCAGGATGCTCTTCGTGGCTACGATGTATCTGCTCCACTACAATTACAGCATCATCAATCATTAATCCAATTGCTGCTGCAATTGCACCCAGCGTCATAATATTAAAAGTATAACCAATCGCATTTAATACTACCAGCGTTAAAGCCAGTGTAGCAGGGATAGTGAGCAATAACACCAAACTTGATTTAAGTGACCTTAGAAAAACGACCACCACAATAATGGCCAACACTATACCGATCCACAAAACATCTTTTATACTTCGCACACTCTCCTGTACAAAATCTGCCTGTAAATAATAGGGCCTTATTTTAATATCTTTTGGCAAAATATTTTCAAGCTCTTTTACTCTTTGCAGCACACCATTGTTCACATCGATCAAATTGGCTGCCGGTTGTTTTATAACTGCTATCAATGGCACATCTTTTCCATTTGCATTGATCTTTACATACTCCTTCATTTCTGCAATCTGCACCGTTGCCACATCTTTTATCAGTACAATTCTTTTTGCAGAATTTAAAATAATCAAATTTTCCAGTGCCGTTTTACTGTCAATCGCATTGTCGGTAAGTGTTAAATACAGCCGGTTATAATCACTGATATAACCATTAGACTGCAATACATTTGATTGCCCCACAACAGTTGCAATTTGCTGGGGCGTAATGCCAAGCTGTGTCAATTTTTCAGGATTAAGCACCAGTTGGTATTCTTTTGTTTTACCCCCAATTACAGCTACGTCTGCAACGCCGGGAGTTGCTGCTAAAAATGGCTTTATCTGTAATTGAGCAATTTTTTTCAATTCAACCGGCTCCCTGTTGCTCTCAACAGAAAAACCCATCACGGGTAAAATAGAGGGGTTCATTTTTTCAACCCGTATCTGTGTTCCGGTCAATAGCTCCCCACGAATTTCGTTGATCAGCGATTCCATTTGCAATTTTGCCAGATCAATATTGGCGTTCCATTTTAAAAAAACGGAAATTTCACAACTGCCTCTTGAAGTGGTGCTGCGGATATAGTCCAGTCCTTCGGTACGTTTAATCACATTCTCCAAAGGGATAGTGACTGTTGTCATCATCTTGTCAACCGGCTGCTGGCCTGCATCGGCGATCACTTTTAATTTTGGAAACGTAATATCAGGAAACAGGCCCGTTTTTAAAGTAGTATAACTGAAAATGCCTGCCAGTATTAATAGTACCGCCAATCCGAGTAACGGCTTTTTATAATTGGTATGAAATTGTTTCATTAATACTTTTGGTGAATGGCAATGGTGAAGTCTTTGTAGTCTATACTGCCATCAATATTTTTAATGATTTTTTAATCTGATTTTTCTTCGATCCTTTGCCAATTCACTATTGACCATTCACAACACAAGATGTAATTCATAACACTACTTTTCAATACTCACCAAAGACGAATCTGCCAATCTATATCCTCCCTGTACAATTATTTTATCTTTCAAGCTAACACCTGAAATCATTTCTTTGAGTGAATCATTTTGCGAACCGACAGTAATGGGTACACGAACAGCGAGTGAATCATTGGCCAGTTTCATCACCCAAAATTCATCCTGCGTTTCATTGGTTTGAATAGCTTCAAGCGGCAGGCAAATTGCATTTATCTTTTGTTTCATGGGTATGCGTACCAACAGGTTCATATTTTCCGGCAACTGCTGGTTGCCTGGCAGGTGAATAAAAAATTGTTGGGTTTGAGAAGCGGCATCTATCACAGGAATACTTAAAGTAATAGCAGCATTTATTTTTTTCCCATCGGGAAATTGTACTTCGCAGCTTCGCCCATTGTACACATAACGATTGTACTCATAAGGAACATTTACCGAGAGTACCAGGGAAGAAGGCTCTGTAATGGTTGCCAGTATATCTCCTTCATTTACAAAATCTCCTTGTATATAATTTACCGCTGTAATAAAACCTCTTGCACTGGTGACAATTTTTATGGGTTGCTGAAATTGATTCAGCGATGGTTCCCGCTGGTCGATGTTTTTAAGTGCATCCTGTTCTTTTGTTTTGATGGTACAAAATACCGCTCCTGAAGCTATGCGATCACCCACCTTCCAGGGCATCACAATAATATATCCTGTAATGTTTGCCCTTACAACTACTTTTTTTTGAAAAACCGTATTCGCATTTAACTGCAGGTAATCTGTAAGCGATTGTTGTACAGGTTGCACAATGGTAACTTTTGTTTTAACAGGTTGTGGAGATTCCTCTGGCGCAACTTCTTTTTGTTTACAGGCCGGTAATGTAACCGTAATTGTAAAACAGGCAATAAATATGTTTCGTAATACTTGCATCAGCAGAAAAATTTACCAGTTATAGTAGTTGTATTGATTGTTGTAAAGCAAGACATTTGTTTCAGCCAGCGCTCGTGTTTTTTGGGTTACAATATAATCCTGCAATGCATTAATATAATCCATTACCGTTACCTGGCCTTTTATTACTTTGTCTTTAAGTATGTCCTGCAATAATTCCTGCTTTTTTATTTGCTGATCTAACAAACCGATGGTTTGCTGCCATTGCACAATTTGCTGCTTTGCGTTTCGGATATTATTTTGTTGTAACAAAGCTGTATTATTTCTATACGCCTGCAGGTTCGTCAACAAAACATTATTCTGGCGTTCATTCATTTTTTTTTGTTTGCCGTCATAAATAGGCACAGCCACATGTAGTCCTGCACTTAAACCTACATTGTGCGGTACGTTAGTGATATCAACGGCGTTGATCCCTGAAGAAGCAATAGCACTTACCTGTGTTTTATATTTTATATTAAAAACATTTTGCTGAGCCACCAGGTTAAGACTATCCAACCGGAATTTTTGTACATAATAAAACTCTGCCGGTGCAGGCTGTAATACAATTAAAGGATCTGTCAAATTAAAAACAGTACTATCTGAAATGGCAGCAAGATTTTTAAGTATTGCGAGGCCATTGGTATAAGCATACTGCAATTGCAGAAGGTCGTTCCTGCTGGTTGTTTGCTGAATATCTAATAACAGGTAATCATTTTGTTGCAGCAGCCCCTGTTTCACTAATGCAGTAACATAAGGCTTTCTTGTTTCTAACTGGTCGATGATTTTTTGTAAATAAGTTGTTTGCTGCTGAAACTGAAAAGTAATAATGTACTGGTCAATGATTGATTTTTTAAGGTCCTGTTCCAATTGTTTGCGGCCATATGCAGATATGTCTCCCTGAATTTTATTTTGTTCATACAAGGGCTTAATCAGCGCCTTGTTAAAAAGTGGTATGGCAACATTTACCTGGGCAGCATACCAGCCGCCATTGGTTATGCCTGCATCGTAACCATAAGCTTTGGGTGATGGATTGGGTGTAATACTTATCACCCGGCCATTATTAAAAAAGAAGGGAGCGAATAAATAATCACCGGTAAAATTTACCTGGGGCCTTTTATTTTGTGCCGTTATAATTTCATTTTGTATTTGAAAAAATTGCTGCAGGTTAATGTTTTCTGCAATATTGGGATTGCTTTTTACCCCTTCCTGTATGAAGTAATTAACATCTTTATTTTGCGCCTGCAGCAACACTGGTAATACCAATAATAAAATCAGAAAGTTTAATTTATTCATGAAAAACTATCAATGGTTTCAATGTTATCCGGTTAATACTTTTGCGTTTAAATGGGTTAACTATACAAGACAGTAAAATAACCCCACAACCCTAAAAGACAATAATAGCAACTGATTCTGTAGAAATTCTGATGAGGAAAACTATAATTAATCGACGCCAGATAATGGGTGCCTATTTAATCATCATATCAGAGCAATAATAATAAGGAAGTAGTTATAAAACAGCTTTAAAAATCTCTTTTTACTTTAACGGGCAGGATCTTTCAATTTCCTTCTTGCAACAAGATAATTTATTACCAATACCGCAATTAAAATAAGCAGGCCAAAAAACTCTCTTGATTCTTCAATCCAGGGTTGCTCTGCCTTCATAGTTTCTGCAATATTTTCTGCGTGGTGAAACTTAATCCAATCAATTAATCCGTTTGCATCAAAAATTTTATAAATAGCGTACATGGCATAAAGCAGTATGCCCAACAAATAAGCTTTTAGATAATAGTGGTTTCGTGCAGCTAACCAGCATAAAACTGCAGTATACATATAAATTGGCACCCAAACATAAGGGTCCGGATCGTTGTACTGCAAGGCAGCAAATACAACAAAAAGAAAACAAAAGATGAGGTTGAATATTTTCATGGCTGTAACTTATAGAGTTACAAAATAACACTATTTTGCAACTTGATGTTTGAGTTAATATCCGGGCACTCAATTATTGTATAATAAGCTAAGCTGACTGCATAAAAGTAAAAAAGCCCCTTTTCAGAGGCTTAGTATCGGGAAGCAGACTTGAACTGCCGACCTTCGGGTTATGAATCCGATGCTCTAACCAGCTGAGCTACCCCGACAAATATTTATTAATTCTGATTTTACGGATTTAAATTCTCATTTACTATAAAGTATAGTTTTCCATTTCGGGGTGCAAATATAAGCGTTTTTGTGAAAAGCTAACTGCTTAACTGTTTAATAATTGAACCGGTTTTACAAAAACTTTATTTACAAGAGATGAGATGCTATTTAAAGACCCGTATTCACAAGCACCGCAGGCAGGTTTAACACCCAGAAACCACTTTGGATAAGCCTTATTTGTTCTGGGTTCTATCTTTCGTATATCCTTCCTGAGCAATGCTTTGGTCTGCTTTTCACCATAAAAAAACCAATGGCTCATGTAAGTGAGATAAAAGCAAATTGCAGACAATTCCCAAAAGATCAAATTATAAAAATTTATTAACGAAAATATGATAGCTGCTTGCGTAGAAAAATTAAACGATAGAATTGAGGTGGTAATATTAATTACTTTACTTCCAGTTTCAACAATATTTCTTTTTCTATAAAAGCTTCCAAATCATCGCCAACAACACATTCACCAACACCTGCCGGTGTTCCGGTAAAAATTAAGTCGCCAATGTTCAAGGAAAAATAATTAGAAATATGCGATATAATAAAATCGAAGTTAAAGATCATTTGACTGCTATTACCTTGCTGCACCAACTCCTTATTTTTATAAAAACTAAAATTGATGTTCTTTTTATTAAGTGCCGGAGTGATATCTATAAATTTTCCTACAGCCGCTGAATTATCAAATGCTTTGGCCTTTTCCCATGGCAACCCTTTGGATTTAAGTTCATCCTGAATATCTCTTGCTGTAAAATCAATACCAACTGATATACCGTTGTAATAATTGGCAGCATGTCTTTCCTGGATGTATTTACCATTTTTACATACCCGCAATACAAGCTCACACTCATAATTAAGTTCATTGGTAAATTCAGGATAGTAAAAGGGCGTATGGCTCTGGAGCAGCGCACTTTTAGGTTTCATAAAAATGACCGGTTCATCTGGTATATCGTTGCCAAGCTCTTTGGCATGTGCCGGGTAATTTCGGCCTACACAAATTATCTTCATTGTTTTTAATTATTAGGATAGCAGGGTTTAGAGAGCGAATATAAACAAATCAAATTAACAAAACAATTATGTAAATACTTCTGCTCTTTACACCTTTATAGAAAGTTTATTTACTTCATTCATGGTTTGATCAATACCCACAGCTGCAAAACTTTCAATTACTTCGACACATTTTTGAATCTTCAATTGTACTGTTACCAGCTCACTATTTAGCCATTTACCCAATACAAATTCTGCCTGCAAACCTTTTGGATAGTTATTTCCTATACCAAACCTAAGTTTGGGATATTTATCCGTACCCAGGGTATTTTGAATATCTTTTAATCCATTGTGGCCGGCATCACTACCACTGGGCCGTAAACGCAATCTATCTAATGGAAGCGCCAATTCATCCACAACAGTCAACGTATTTTCAAGAGGGATTTTTTCCTTATCCATCCAATATTTAAAAGCACGTCCACTAAGGTTCATGTAGGTTGTTGGGCAAATGCAAACAAATTGTTTTCCCTTCCATTTTACTTCTGCAACATAAGCGAGCCTTTTAACTTCCAACGCTCCTCCATGCTTTTCTACAAAAGCATTCACTACATCAAACCCAATGTTATGACGTGTATTGGCATATTCGTTGCCTATATTACCAAGACCTATAATTAAGAATTTCGACATGTTGAAGGCGAAGGTAAAATAATTGCCTTTGTTGCCAATAAGCTTTCTATAATTAAACGAAAAACGAAATATGTTAACTGTTTAGTATACTTACAGCTGATTTAATTGTCAAACACTCTTGAATATGGGCTTCTGATTAAGAATAAAAGACGGTTTTATATTCACTAAATAATTATTACCCAGTCATCATTTTTTATAAAAATAAAAAATGATTTAGCTAAAGAGCCTGCGTCGCAATAAGTTTAAGGAATTAAAATATCTGTGTTGCTACAGAAACATATTAATAGCAAAGGCTATTTTATAAATTGCCGAAATTATTTACTTTATATTTTTTAATTAATAGCCCTCCAATAGAAAGATATGGAAGGATAGGTTGGATAAAAGATTTATTGAATAGAAGGATTTGACTTCTTAGATTTAAAAATTTTGCCCAGTAAATTCAAACTACTTGATTTAATAGCATCTGAATTTTTTGATACCAACCCTGCTACACCAAATTCAAGCGCTAGCCCAAGTATTTTTTTTACTATGCCTGCAGATTTACCTATCAATAATTTTTTGGACAATAAGCCTGCTCCAACACTAATTGATGTATCAATGATATTATCCGAAACACCAGGCGAATTAACTACTTTATTTAAAGAATTTTTTAAAATATTGATCGGTTTAAGGCTTTCATAAGCAATATGGAATTGTTCGGTAAGCCTCTCTTTCTGTATGCTTTTTTGTTTTTCCAGTAACTTAATGGCTTCTTTAAGTTCTGAGGAATTGTTAATTTCCATAAAGATTAATTAAGTATTTTTTTTACAATAAGATCATTTACCGGCCCTTTTAGCCATTTATCTTTAAAAACAAAGAGTAATACTGCCAGTAATAAATAAAAGCCTCCAACGATAAAAAAACCATACCACATTTGCCCCAGTACTGCCCCTAACCAGATAGAAATGCCTATGTTTAAAATAAAGATGCCGAATGTTATTACCAACGTAATAACCATACTCGAAACAACAGTAGATATAACATCCGACGACTTATCTACAGTTTTCAACTTCAATAAATCTACTCTTGTTTCCAGATAGTCTCCTGCACTTTCAAATAATACCCCCAAGGCATTTGGCTGTTTTTCCATATGTTTAATTTTAGCTTATACAAGCCATAAATTTTTGTTTAAGATAATGAATGCCTTATCTGCGATTTTGCAGAAGCAACTTTTTCCATCCCTTCTTCCAGTTTATTTTCAGCCTCATTTTTAGCACTTTCAATTTGATCTGCAATACCATCCACCAGATCATTAATTTTTGTTTTTAATGACTCTTTTAAATCCGAACCCTTTTTACCTATTTTTTTCCTTGTGTCGGAACCTTTATCCGGAGCAAACAAAATTCCTAATACTACTCCGGCGGCGGCGCCAATTAAAACTCCTGTTAAAATTTTTGAAGAACTCATAATTTAAATTTTAAAAAAATGTGAATGAATATTTTAAGATATAAAACTAACCTACTTTAAATTTTTTTTTGAATAGACCGTTAAA
Organism: Ferruginibacter sp.; assembly: GCA_025352625.1. Lineage (GTDB taxonomy): Bacteria > Bacteroidota > Bacteroidia > Chitinophagales > Chitinophagaceae > Ferruginibacter. The sequence goes on along the minus strand of JANXSR010000204.1, from coordinate 14,913 downwards.
CAATACAATCAAAAAAAATTAAAAACATAACTTAATTACTATGTAAATTTCTGTAATAAAAATCACTTTTTTAAAAATTATTTTTACAATTACACGGCTTATTGTGAGGTTACAATAAAGTTTTAGTTTGCTTTTAATTTATTTCAACAGCATAAATTATTTTACCTGCCTCTTTTAAAAATGCGGTCTATTTTATCATAGAAATGACCGTCTTTATTTTTAATTAACTATTCCTGAAATTTGTACTAAGTACTATTTCTTTACTTAATTCATATACCTGCGCAAGGTCCAGGCAATCGTTTCATGTTGTTCCATTAATCCTGTCAAGAAATCGGCAGTTCCTGCATCACTATATTTTTTATCGCAATCATCAATACCCTTCCTTAACGCTTTAATTACTGTTTCATGATCGTTTAACAATTCTTTTATCATATCCATTCTTGCAGGATATTTACCTACGGCTTCTTTAAGACTTGTTAAGCTTAAAAATTCTTTCATTGTACCAATTACAGGACTTCCCAGCTTACTTATTCTTTCCGCAATTTCATCGATTGCTTCTTCTAACTGGGTATACTGGCTTTCGAATAGCTTATGTATTTCCATAAAGCTTTCACCTTTTACATTCCAGTGAAATTTTCGGGTTTTAGTGTAAATAAGCACAGCGTCAGATAATACCGAGGATAGCAATGCTGATATACTTTGTAAATTCTTATCAGAAATACCAATGTTGGGTTTCATAATTTTATTTTTTGGTTAACTTTTTGAATGAATGGTTACACTAATTGATTGGATTAATTTTATAAATCATCTAATATAACGTGTTAAGCAGTTTTCAAAATGTGTACCACTAAATTTGGCTTGATTAAAAAACATATAAAAATTAAAACTTGTAGAAAAAAAGATACAAATGGGAATGATTTTCTACATTGTAATATTATATTTTAAATATGCTTAAGGTTATTAAACAGTTGCAAATAGATAAACGTATCCGGGTTGGATATGGGGCCGCATTTTTATTGCTGTTAATTTCTTTTTTTTTAACCCTGTATGCCAACAGGCAAATGATGGAACAAACAAAAACCATCACCCGTACCAACACAATTATTATTTACCTCGAAGATCTTATATCAGGTTTAAAAGATGCTGAAATGGGGGTAAGAGGCTATTTTTTAGTAAAGGATGAAAAATTTTTAGAACCGTATCAATTAGGTGTAAAAAGAGTTGACAGCGTATTCTCTTATTTAAAACCTGTTTATATAAATTTAAATGGAGAACAAAAAAATCTTGATAATTTAAAAAAACTAATCGAAAAAAAATATGCCTTGATGGAATACGGGTTACAATATTTCAGGGATCACAATTTTATGATGTCTGATACACAAATTGAGGTTGCTTATGAAGGTAAGGCTGTGATGGATTCAATCAGAACCGTAATAAAATCGATGCAAACAGGCGAAAAAAATGTGCTTATAAATAAAACAAAAGTGCTTGATAGCAAGTACAGAGCGATGAATACTTTTATCATTACGTCTTTGGTACTTGCTTTAATATTTGCTTTTTATGGTTTATTAACTTACATAATGGAAAATAAAGCTCGAAAATTATCGGATAAGAAAGTAATTGAATTTCAACAACAATTGCAACTGCGGATTGATGAACTTGATACCGCCAACAAAGAACTGATACAAATGCGCCGGATTGAAAAATTTGCTGCAACAGGTAGAATTGCCAGGAATATTGCACATGAAGTACGCAACCCTTTAACAAATATTGACCTCGCTATTGGGCAGATAAAGTCTGAAATTCCTAACCTTGATGAAAATTTTTCTATTCTGTTCGATATGGTAAACAGAAATAGCAAACGGATTAACCAATTGATTACAGAATTACTTAATGCAACCCGTTTTTCTGAATTGAACTACCAGCCCGTTTTAATAAATATCCTTTTAGATGATGCACTTGAATTGGCTAAAGACAGGATTGATTTAAAACAAATAATAGTGAAAAAAAATTACGCCACAGGAATGAAGACTATTTCATGCGATAAAGAAAAACTTACAACTGCGCTGTTAAACATCATTGTAAATGGAGTTGAAGCAATAGAAAAAGAAGTCGGCGTTCTGTCCATCAATACAAGAGAAGAGGAAGGAAAATGTGTATTGGAAATTATTGACAATGGAGTGGGTATGGATAAAGAGACGCAGAGTAAATTATTTGAACCCTATTTTACTACTAAACAAAAAGGAAATGGATTAGGGCTTGCAAATACGCAAAATATTATTTTAAATCACAAGGGAAGTATTCAGGTAGAAAGTGTGCCCGGCAATGGCACTAGCTTTATTATCCGGTTTGATTTTGCTGAACAGTAATTTTTTTTTCAGGGCCATTTTTAAATTTCATCCTTTCTAACTTTGTATATATCCTACTTTTCTTAATTCCTGTTTCATCTCCTAATAATATCCCCCATGGATTAAGGTGCTCTACCCTGTCGAAAATTACTTTTAATATTGCAATTGTGGGAATAGATAAAAACATTCCGGATATACCAGCAAGTGCCCCTCCAATTAATACCCCTAAGATAGATATCAACGCATTGATCTTTACTTTTGAACTAACCACTTTAGGCATGATGATATTATTATCAATAAACTGAACCAATGTTAAAATAACAACAACTCCTATAATATCACTGATATTGTTAGATGTGCTTAAAGTAATCAACATACAAAAAACAGATGCTATAAGCATTCCAATATAAGGTATCATATTTAGGATAGCAGCCAATACTGCTAAAAAAATGGCATATTGAATACCCAATATAAAAAAACCAACGGCGTTAATGGTTGCAACAATTACCATTTCAATAATTAAACCCATCATATATCCCTGTACAATCGCCCTTGATTCCTGTAGTACTTCTTTGACCTTGTTTTCATGTTCTCCTTTAAAAAGTGCAATTAAAAATTTGCGAATCATATTTCTGTAATACAATATTAAAAAAGTATACACTGGTAGTAAAACTATCGCCAGTAGTGCTTCTGTAACTGATATGAAGGTTTGCCCAATTACGTCACTGCCAGAATTTTGTATTTTGTCCTTTGCAGTAGCTATCATACTGGTTTGTTCCTTAACAGTAAAATTAAATTTTTGATACACCCATTTTTGAACAGTAGCAAAATGATCTGAAAGATGACTTTTGATAGAGGGAATATCCTGTACAAAACCTGATACTTGTGAAGAAAGGAAATATACTATTGCTGAAATAAAAACTATTGCAGCAAAAATTGCAATCAAACTTGCCATTACTTTTGGCACATGTATTTTTTCCAAAAAATTAGTAATTGGCAGTAACAGGATAGCTAATAAAATTGCGAATGCAAAAGGTGCTATTATATTTTTACCCAGGTAAATAGCCAGGCAAATTAAGCTAAGACTTAAAAGTGTAAACCCTAGCTTTTTATAAAATGGAACTGGGCGTACTTCTGTTTCAGTCATATTATAAGTTTATAAAAATGTCACCTTTTGGCTATTAAATAGAAAAAAGGTGACAGTCTATTATTGCTGAATGTTTATAAATCTACCTTTAGTTTTTTATTTCTTTTAAGCAGAAGAAAATTAGAAAACTATGCTTCACGCCTTATCACTTTTAATAAAAAGGCAACAATAGCAATAACCAATAAAATATGAATAATTCCCCCGGCATGAAATCCTAAAAACCCAATAGCCCATGCAATCACAAGTATTACTGCAATTACGTATAATAAGTTTCCCATAATAATTAAATTTTTTTATGATTAAATATTTATGTAGAAAAAAGTATAAAAACCTTGCCAGCTATTTTAAACAAAAAATATTTTAGTGTTACATCTTAGCTAATGATAATTATTGTACTACTTAGGTTGTTCTTTAATAACTATAGAAGAAGTTTTGTAGAAAAAAATCTACAGATTGGGAATATGATGCTAATTTATAAGTGCTTCCATTGCACTGTTTATTGCCTCCTTGGTAAAAGGTTTGCCAATAAAAATATCTACGCCCATACTAATTGCCTGCTGTCTGTCTGCAATTGTATCATAAGCTGTAATCATTATTATTTTTGTAGCTGGATAATTTTTTTTTATGTGATCAACGAATTCAATACCCAATCCATCAGGCAAGTGATTGTCTAAAAAGACAATAACAGGCGAAGAATTCTTTAATTCCACCACAGCATCTGCAAGATTATTTACATAATGAGTTTGGCAATTCTTTTGCTTTAATATCCCACTTAAAAGGTAGCATATGTCAATTTCATCATCAATAATAAGGGCTTTCAAATTAGTCTGTTTAATAAATGTAATAATGGATATAAGGTTTACTTTTTTTAGATGGAAATATAATATCCACAATTACAAAGCCAAATAGAAATTTGCAAGTATGGTAAGTTGGTTAATCCCTTCTAAACGATTTCAAAAGAAATATATTTTGTACCCTCTTTGATAATATTTTTAAAAGCAATTTTAAAATACTCAGTGAAATTATTTTTATTATTCACACTTTTAAAATAGGTTGTAGCAGTGTAATCTAGCAACTATTTATGTAGCTATTAATCAGCTGTAATTTTTATAGAGGAAAGGTCATATTATAAGGTTGGTATTTTTTAGCAGAAGGTAACGTTTACAAAAGTTGTTATTAACGAATAGCAAAATAAAATGAGCCCTACAGCTACTCAGAACGAATTAAAATAGAAGAAACGACTATTCATAAAGTAACCTTAAAAAAAGAAGTTTAGGTAGTGTATCTTTGAATAAACATTGGGTAAATGAACAAAAGCATACTAATTATTGATGATGATGCAGATATGTGCATACTGCTAACCAGATTTCTTACAAAAAATGGTTATACGGTAGATTTTGCCCATAGTGGTAACAAGGGAATAGAAAAATTTAAAGCAGGTAATTTTGAAATTGTTTTATGTGATTACAGGCTGGGTGATAAAAAAGATGGTAAGGATATATTGCTGGAGATAAAACAACACAATCCACAAACGATTGTATTAATTATTACTGGTTACTCTGATATAAAAACTGCTGTTGATGTAATAAAAGCCGGAGCCTACGATTATATTACTAAGCCCCTAATACCAGATGAGGTATTAAATGTTTTAAGTGCTGCATTAAACCAGCAGGCTGACTACGAAACGCCAACAACAGATAACGCTGCATTTAATAATGGGAGTAAAAAAAATTCTTCTACGAATGCAGAATTTTTAGTTGGGCAAGCCGCAGCAACAAAGGCATTGTACAATCAAATTGAAATTGTAGCCCCCACTAATTATAGTATTATTTTAAATGGGGAAAGTGGTACTGGAAAGGAAGTAATTGCAAAAACAATCCATCAATTAAGTAGCCGTAAAGGCCGGCCATTTATTGCTATGGATTGCGGTACATTATCAAAAGAACTTGCAGGCAGCGAATTATTCGGACATATAAAAGGGGCTTTTACAGGTGCAATAAATGACAAGGAAGGTCACTTTGAATTAGCCAATAACGGCACTTTATTTTTAGATGAAGTAGCTAATTTATCACCAGAGATTCAGGCTTCTTTACTGAGGGTAATACAGGAAAGAAAATTTAAGAGAATTGGGGGCACTAAAGAAATAGAAGTAAACGTAAGAATTATTGTAGCCACCAATGAAAATTTACAGGATGCATACAGAAATGGTAAGTTTAGAGAAGACCTATATCACCGTTTTAATGAGTTCTCAATTGATTTGCCCCCATTAAGAAGCCGTAAAGAAGACATCCCATTGTTTGCAAATTTCTTTCTGCAAAAAACCAATAAAGAATTAAATAAAAATATTGAGGGCTTTGAAGATGATGTAATGAAAATGTTCACCAGTTATTCATGGCCAGGAAATTTAAGAGAGTTTAGAAATGTAATTCGCAGATCTGTATTAATGAATAACGGTGGCAAAATTTCAACTTCCACACTACCAAACGAAATAACCGGTTTCATTAATCAAAAGAGTATGGGAGCGGTGATAGAAACAGAAGTAGTTAAACCTGTTTCACTTGATTTAAAAGACACAGCATCCAAAGCAGAATATGAAGCCATTATGAAGGTGTTGAAAGAAGTAAATTTTAATAAAACAAAGGCAGCCGAATTACTCCATATCGACCGTAAAACTTTGTATAATAAAATAAAGAGTTTTGAAGATGCACAATGATTGCTAAAAGAATTCCACTCATAAGACAAAAACGAAATGTAAATATCATTCTTTTATAGAACCGCTAATAAAGCTAAGGTATTGTCCAATATTTATTTATTGGGTTTTTTTATGTTTGCTATATATAAAGAATAGTATAGCAAGCTCTTTAGAAAAATTAAAAACCATAATTTAAAATATTTTGTACACTAAAGAGTATCCAAAGAGTGTAAATGGAAAATGAGATTATTTACAACAAGAAAAATTATAACGAACGTTTTTTAAAAATTTCCAACACATTATCTAAATGAGCAGCAAATTCTTTCGCTCCCTTTGTCGGATTATAACCATAGCCACCGGGAACAAGTAACTTTCCATCACTATCTACAAAAACATAATTTGGTTGTCCGGAGGCATGGATAAGCTGCTGCTGAAGGTCTTCATTTTTATCACCTACGGTAACCACTTCTCCATTTAAATTTGTAGAAAAAAACTTTTCGTTATCGGGTAATTCTTCATCATCATAGTCGCTGAATAAAGACACCACCACAAAATCATTTTTCATTTTAGAGATAACGGCATTATCAGGCCAGATAGTTGCTTCAAATTTTCTACAGTTTACACATTGTATACCTGTAAAATCTATCATCACAGGTTTATGCAAAATTTTTGATGCTGCCAAGGCTTCCTTGTAATCGTAATAAATAGTTAAGTTATTTTGCTTTGCTGCCAATGGCTCATAATTACTCAACCGTTTAACATATTTTACCGGTGGCAAAGACCCTGAATTTAATGAAGCATTGTTGCCAGAAGATACTGACTTTTCAGTTTGGTTATACAATATAAAATCCTGCGTACCTGCTGCCGGAACAAAGGCAGAAACTGCATTTAAAGGCGCTCCCCACAATCCTGGAATTAAGTATAATGAAAATGCCAATGCGGCTATTGCCAATAACAATCTTGGAATTGGAATATACTCTAATCCCCAGTCATTTTTAGGTAACTCGCTATCATGTTTGAATTTTAATTTACCTAACAAATAAAAACCCAGCAAAGAGAATAACACTACCCATAATACTATAAATACTTCCCTGTCTAATATTCTTAAATTTTTGGCTACATCTACATTGCTTAAAAATTTTAAGGCAAATGCCAGTTCAATAAATCCAAGTGAAACTTTAAGGGCATTTTGCCAGCCGCCACTTTTAGTTAACACAGTTAATAACTTAGGAAAAAAAGCAAAGATTATAAACGGAAAGGCAAGCCCAAAACCAAAACCAAACATACCACTAACCGGACCAATATTTCCAGCCTTGCCGCCAGCCAATCCTAAAATAGAAGCGACAAAATTACCGGTACAACTAAAGGATACTACTACCAGTGTAAATGCCATAAAAAATATTCCGGCATAGCTGTTAGAATTTGATTTACTATCCAGTTTATTTGCCCAGGAGGACGGCAAATTAATATCAAAAGCCCCCAAAAACGAAAGTCCAAAAACGAGAAACATTAAAAATAAAAACAAATTAAAGATCCAGTGAGTAGATAAATTATTCCAGAAGGTTTTGGGTACGACTGATGCTAACGCTCCAATTGCAGTGTAAATAAGAATGATAGAAACTGCGTAAAACAATACGTTTTTTCTGCCTTGCAAAGCGGTTTTACTTCTTTTTAAAAACAGGCTTACCGTTACAGGTACCAATGCATATACGCATGGTGTAATGAATGCGAGCAGCCCTGCTCCCATGCCCAAGAACAATAAAATCATCCAGGATTTATTTTCAAACGAACCTTCGGTTACCGGATTGGCCGTTGTAGCTGCGGATGTTTGTTTATACTCAAACTGCATGGAAATTCCTTTCTCGCCTGATTCTACGCTTTCACCTTTTTTATAATAATAATTAATATTACCAATGATCCTGATACTATCTCCCGGATTTAATTTTATTTTTTGCGTCCATTGCAAAGAATCGGTATAAAATTTTATGGTTGCATTGTCGAGTGCAGTATCTTTTTCAGTTACAGGCTTGCCTGTTTCAGTGATGCTATCCAATAAATATTTTTGTATAACAGAATCAAAACTAATAACAGTATTGACTGGTAAACTGCCGGAGAGTTTTTGGATAGAAAGAAGTTTTATTCCCGGAGCAGGCTTTGCAGTTATATTCAGTATAAATTCTCCTTTGCCAATATCAACCTTATTAAAATTAAACTGCACAGGTTGTTCCTGTGCAGCAATTGTGAGTGACAAAAGCAAACTCACTATAAACAATAATTTATACTTTATCATCTCAAATATTTATTCCACTAGTTTAATGCGATATTGAATTTTTCCGTTGTTGGGGGCATACAGGTTCTGTCGTTACAAATCATTGATTCTACTGTTCCGCTTATATTGGTTTTTATTTTGCCCTTCACTGTAACAGTTTTTACAAAGTCAACCTTGCCATCAAAATATTTTACATCCACTTTAAAATTCTTATCAAAATAGCTAATTAATTTTCCAACTTCTTTTGGTTTTGTAACCGGCACTGTAACCAACGCATTATTGGTAAATTTAAATTCAGTCTGTATAGGTCCCCCATCAGGAGTTGTTTGCGAATAGATATGCCAACCTGTTGGAGGTGTAGCAGTCATATGCAGTTCATATGTATTATTGGTTAATTTTTTCGCCGCAAAACTCCAGCTTATTTTTTGTTGAGCATTTGAAGTGGCAGCGATAATAATTAATAAAGTAGCAAAGTATATTTTCTTCATTTTAATTTTTTAAAATTTGGTTGCAAATTACTGCCCAAATTTAACAGTAAGATATAAAACAGTGTTAATTAGTTGGGTTATGTAACCAGGCTCTAATTAATACCAAATAAATGAGCAAATATCTTTCTTCCATCCTCATTGCCTAAAGCATTGCTACAAGCCCTTTCAGGATGAGGCATCATACCATAAACATTTCTTTCTTTATTACAAATGCCCGCAATATTATGAATAGCTCCGTTAGGATTACTTTCACTGGTAACAGCACATTTTTCATCACAATAGCGATAAATTATTTGTCTGTGCATTTCAAGTTCTTCCAGTGTTTTATCATCTGCAAAATACCTTCCTTCTCCATGAGCTACCGGAATTTTTAACGCTTCACATGCGTCTGCAGCGGCTTCTTTTATAAAAACATTTTTACACACAAATTGTTGATGACCGTTTCTTAATAAGATGCCTGGTAATAATCCGCTTTCGCACAAAATCTGAAAACCATTACAAATACCCAATACTTTTCCTCCGCTCCTGGCAAATTCAATAACACTTTGCATCATCGGGCTAAATTTAGCAATAGCTCCACAACGCAAGTAATCTCCATAGCTAAATCCCCCTGGCAGCACAATACAATCTTCTGTATTAAACATACTAAGATCTTTATCTTTATGCCAAAGTTCAATTACCTCCTGCCCCATATCGTTTTTAAGAGCATCTATCATGTCTCTATCGCAATTACTTCCCGGAAAAACTACTACGCCAAATTTCATATAAGTGATTTATAATTGTTTTACTTTTTATTTCGTACTACGCCAACCAATATCAATTTGGTTGCGCCTTTAAAGATTTTCTGCACTGCAATATTTTTTATAATAACTTATGCAAAAGTACAAATTACATTTTTATTATTTTACGAAGTAGCTAAAAGCAATCACAAAAGCAACCATTAACCAATGAAGTAATTGCGGAAACCACCTTTTTGAAGGATATAAAAAAGCACTTCCAACAAAAGCCGAAAGCGGAATAGCGCATAAAATCCAATATTGAAAACTATGTGTAGCGTTTATAAAAGGTACAAAAACTGCCACAAGAAAGTAAAGGAAAACAAGGTTCCAGCTTTTACGTGTTTGCACCAACTGTCGTCTAAAATTTTGTTGTATAAAAAAAAGTCCAATAACCGTTGCCACTAAAACAATGATTATTGCAGCCATTGCCCATCTTGATTCGTAAAATTTAGGCAGACTAACAGCAAAGCCGGGAAATTTATATCCCTTCCATTTATCAGTCAAAAAAACGTAGGCCAATAAAAAATAATAGGGCGTAATAATGCCAAGCAACGCTATCATCCATTCTGCCAGTTTAAATGGCCTTGTTACTGTGAGGCCAACAATTATCAATATTGCGAATGCTATAGAAGGAAAATAAAAAAAAGTAGCAATCCCTATCCCCATACCAATATTAAATAGTGTTGATTTTGCTTTTTTGTCATTGTATAATCCACTCATGTTGGCCCAAACCCATATTAACAAGGTATTTACAATAAGGGGTGCTGATAAAAAATTCCACTCCTTAAATAAAGAAGTAATAAGCAGGTAGGCCATTGCCGTGAGATAGTTCGGCTTCTGCATTAGACGCTGGTCGTTGGCTAATTTATTAAAAGTTACAGCCTGGGTATATAATAGCAAAAAGCTAATAAAGGGATAAATGAAAGGAATTGTGGTTCCTACTGTTTTGGTCAGTTGAATTAATAAAGCTTTATACAAAAAACCATCTGTTTGTTGTGGAACCGGAATTACAGGATGCAAAAACATAGGCAACTTTAGCAGCAGCCCGTAAACCAATAGCAAAAAAGTATTGTAAGGATTATTGGCTTTAAATGTGCCTGTCACAATAATTATTTAAGTTTTAAGCATTGCAAAAATGGGCAATAATTATTGCTTTACGAAATTGATAAATAAAATATTTACAATTATTAAAAATCAATTTTAGCAAAACAGATCTGGTTGCGGTAAGAGCAAGGTACAATTACCTGCCTGGCACCAGTTTGCTTGGCAAATTTTATCATAAAATTGTATCCGTTTTCATTGCTCTTCAAGCTGGGATTTCTTGTAACAGTTCCATCGGCACTAACCACATTATCAATTACAGATGGATTTCGTTTATCTGAATTATTGAAGAGAAAATGAATGCCAGCTCCTGTGTTGAACGTAGCATAAGACATAAAATTATCAGTTTCCGATGAAGATTGATCCTTATGAATAATGGTGCTCCACTCCGGCACACCCTTATTGTTTAAGCTTAGCACAAGGATATTATAATAGTAGTACCTCGTTGAATTGTAACCTCCAAAACTATTATAAGGACGGTAGTAACCACCATAGTAAGGACTGTAATAATTATAATAATAAGGATTGCTATATGGAGAATTGTATAAATAATCCCAGCGATTCCAATTATTATTATTACCTGTACTTTGGGTAGAGTAATCTTCGGCTGCCAAAAGATAACCTCCATCCTTTTTAAGTACAATATTTCGGATAAAATAATCATTGAATGCAAACCTTAACCCGCCTGATTCCTTAGCTATACTTCTAACACTATCTGGCAGAGGTGTAAAAACACTGGAATAAGTACTATCACCCTTTACATCCCAAATGGAAGCATAGATACCCGCAATATTACCACGACGTTCATTATAATAAAATGAATTCAGAATATACCTCTTATTCACATTATCAATTTTGATTTTCATTTCATCAATATACATTTTTTTAAGCGGCAGATTTTTTATTGAAAACGTATCCTGCTGGGTAGCTTTTGTAATAAGATCAAGCGTTCCTATATCATCTCTGCTGCCTGATTTGATTGACTTTGTAAAGACAAAATTGCCTTCGTTATCAAGAGAGAAATCACTGTACATATCCTTACGTTCGTTATAATCAAGTGACTGGCGGGTTTTATGAATTAAGTGCAATTGGTTGTCATAAAGCAAGGTGACAAAATTGTAATTGTCTTCCTTTTTTTGAATTTTAAATACCATTATTTTCTGCTTGTCCTCACTATTTATAACATTGTATATTTTATTGTCACCAAAAGAACCAACATGCGTTGTATCAAGCAAAATAGGCTCACCCATCTTTTTAACATTACCATCTAATTTAGCAGCCATACAATATACAATTCCCTTTTTTTGATACTGGTAAATCATAAAGAAGAACTCAGGGTACACAATAAAATCAACATTAAAAGATTTGGATGGTATAAAATCAAGTTCAATTTTTTCTTTCATATCCATATCCCCCTGGTAAATGGAAACTGCATAACTGCTGCTAACATTTTTAAAAACCAATATGTTTCCACTTACTTTACCAATTATCTCAAAATCCATCTCACGACTATTTTCTTTCAATACATCCGAAAAAGTTATTTTTTGTGAAAAACAAATAGCAGGCACTAAAAACAGCAGGCATATATTTACAAATATTCCCTTCATACTATGGCGATTTTTAAGTTTAAAATTAAGCTATAATCTTTTAATAAAAATATAAACAAGCTGTGTTAAGTTTTGTTTTTACATGTAGCTAACAAGCGTTTTATTTATGTTAAAAAAAAATCATTCACATTTATATTAAAAAAACCTTGTAGAATTTTGAAAAATACAATTTTATGGAAACAGTTTTAATAACAGGTGGCACCGGTATGGTAGGTAAAGCCATTACAACCCATTTATTAGCCAATGGATACAAAGTTATAATACTTACCAGGCAGTTACCTGTAACTAAAAATAAGGCATCAGCTGTTGAATATGCATTATGGAACATTAATGCGCAAACAATAGATATAACTGCTTTACAAAAAGCTGATTATATTATACACCTTGCAGGTGCCGGTGTGGTAGATAAAAAATGGACGCCAGCTTACAAACTTGAGATTCAAAACAGCCGAACGGAAAGCAGTAAACTAATTATCCATACTTTACATAACAATGTAAATAAGGTTAAAACAATTGTGAGTGCATCTGCAATAGGCTGGTACGGAGAAGATACGTTTAAACATGAAAGGTCATTTGTAGAAACAGATAAAGCAGCTACCGGATTTTTAGGTGAAACCTGCCAACTTTGGGAGCAAAGCATTGAACCGGCTGAAGCTTTACAAAAGCGACTGGTTAAACTACGGATAGGAATTGTGCTCAGTAACGATGGAGGAGCTTTAGCTGAGTTTAAAAAGCCCATCAGCCTGGGTGTTGCCGGCATTTTAGGAAACGGTAAACAGGTTGTAAGCTGGATACATATTGATGATCTTTGCAGGCTATTTATTAACGCTCTTGAAAATGACCAGTTATACGGAAGCTATAATGCAGTTGCACCTGCCCCGGTTACAAATAAGACACTTACCATTGAACTCGCAAAAAAAATGAAAGGGAAATTTTTTATTCCCTTGCATGTGCCTGCTTTTATTTTAAAAGTAATGTTAGGAGACAGAAGCATTGAGGTTTTAAAAAGTGCAACTGTAAGTAGCGAAAAAATAGTCAAAACTGGTTTTACATTTTTATACCCAACAATAAATCTTGCTCTTAAGCAATTGTGTAAAGCTTGACCAAAATTTTTACAAATCTGATTTTAGCATTCGCCGTTGGCTCCAGAAATAAAATAACGCCAGATAAATTATTGCGAGTGAAAAAACCAGCCATGTATAATCTGCAGGTAAAAACTTATTGGCCATATTGGTGAAAGAATCAAACGGGGAGTACAATAAACCATCTGAAGCATTCATTGGTAAATAGTTTCCCATATTCCCCAAATCTATGTTATGATCCTTTTTGATGTTAATTGCCCACACCAGCAGAAGGATTGAAATTCCATTTTCCAACGCTGTATAAATAAAGAACACTGCAATTGCAAAGCCAGTTCGTCTAACCAAAACTCCAATTAAAATAGCGATAAAATTGTAGGTAAGTGCTTTCAAAAAAAAGAACCATACATTTCCAATACCTGTTAATGAAAAAGATCCGGTATTAACAAAAAAACCAAATAAAAGTGCTGCAATAAAAACAAGCAGTGTAGACACCAGCGCTAAAATAACCCCCATTAATAATTTTACCTGTGTAAACTGGTTTCTGCTTATCCCATCAATAATATTTTGCCGGTGTGTTCTGTAAGTAAATTCATTGGTCACTAAAATTAACAATAACAAACCCGGTAACAATAACATTAGCCCACTGTAATAACTCACCGTTTGCCAAACATTTGGAAAGCCAAAAGGTGAACCTGCAGATATAAGACCCGTTGGGTCTGCAGGATCGATAACATTTTTCTTAAACGAGTACGCAAGATAATTGGAAGCAAATACGCCCAATGCAAAAAAAGCACTGATCACAATAAAAGCATTATAGCCCCTGATCTTCATCCATTCTACCTTTAATAATTTTATCATAATAAACTAATTGATTAGTTGGTTAATTCAAAAAATTTAGCCTCCAGGCTTTTCTTTTTAAGCTGCAAATGATTTAATACTACTCCATTGCTAAAGCAATATTTATTGATACTTTCAATATTGGCAGTACCAACCGGATAAAAAAGTTGCAGTATCTTATCGTTCTCCTTTATACTATTATAGCCCTGCATATCACCGATTATAGAGGCCAGTTGCTTTACATCTGTTGCACCAACTTCAACAATGTCTTCAGTCGCCAGAATTTCATTTACATCACCAGTTGCTACAAGACCTCCTTTTTTTAAAATGGCCACATGGGTACAAACCTTTTCCACTTCATCCAGTAAATGACTTGCCATAATGATAGTTTTTCCCTGCTGGTGCAACTGCTTTATTAGTTGCCTGATTTCAGCAATACCCACCGGATCCAGCCCATTGGTTGGTTCATCCAAAATCAATACTTCAGGATCACCCAGCAGGCAGGAGGCTATCGCAAGCCGCTGTTTCATACCCAATGAATAGGTACTAAACCGGGAATCTTT
>JANXSR010000067.1 GCA_025352625.1 Ferruginibacter sp. | reverse complement strand
TAGAAAAGTTGTTTTTCTCTGCATCAAATACATCATGCATTTCGGGTAAAAAAGTTTCAAATGCTTTTACTATATTTTTAGCCTGCCATACAAAAATGCCGGCGTTCCATAAAAAATCGCCGCTTGAAATAAATGTTTTGGCCAAGTCTTTATCTGGTTTTTCTGTAAAGGTTTTTACTTTAAAAACGTTTTCACTTACCTCCTGCTGTTCGAATTGGATATAGCCATAACCGGTGTTAGGATGTGTAGGTTTTATGCCAAGTGTTACCAATGCTTTTATATGCGCTGTAAAATGCAATGCCTGCCTGCATGTTTTTTTAAACCCCTCGGGATCAATAATGATATGATCTGCAGGCGCACAAATTAAATTGGCATCGGGATTTAACTGAAGCAATTTGTAAGAGATATAAGCAATACACGGTGCCGTATTTTTTCGGGAAGGTTCGCATAAAATATTATCAACAGGAATATCCGGTAACTGTTCTGCAACAATATCTTTGTATTGGTTAGTTGTAACTACATAAATATTTTCTTTGGGTACAAACAACGTAAACCTATCGTATGTAGATTGGATAAGGGTTCTTCCTGTGTTTAAAATGTCTAAAAACTGCTTTGGAAAATCTGTTCTGCTTAGCGGCCAAAACCTGCTGCCAATTCCCCCTGCCATTATCGCTACGTAATTATTTTTATGCATTTTTGTGATTTCGTTTTACAAAGCAAATGTATTGATTTGGTTTAGCATCAATCATTTCCTTTTACTTTAAATAATTCCTTCTCTTATCAAATCATGCAG
The DNA here is from genome assembly GCA_025352625.1 of Ferruginibacter sp. GTDB lineage: Bacteria > Bacteroidota > Bacteroidia > Chitinophagales > Chitinophagaceae > Ferruginibacter. Next base: position 20,652 of record JANXSR010000067.1, on the reverse strand, counting down.
GTGAATAATTCCTGCATAACGTTCATTTTCTATCACTATTAACTGACTGATATCTTTTGTTTTCATTATTTCCAATGCACTAACGGCCAATACCCCTGCGCCAATTGTGGTGGGGTTTTTCGACATAATATCTTTTGCCTGCAGGCCTGAGAAATCAGTCGTCTTCTCCAACATTCTGCGTAAATCTCCATCAGTTATTATGCCGGCTATGGTATTATCATTTTCTATTACAACAGTTGTACCTAAACGCTTTTTTGTCATTTCAACAATTACCTGTTTAATACTGGCATCTTTTAAAACAGCAGGCCGTTCATTTTGAGCTGAAAGATCTGTTACTCTTAAATATAATTTCTTACCCAGCATTCCGCCGGGATGAAATTTTGCAAAATCCGATGTGCCAAATTCTTTTATTGTCATCAGGCAAATTGCCAGTGCATCGCCCATTACCATTTGCACAGTAGTGCTTGTTGTTGGTGCCAGGTTGTTTGGGCAGGCCTCTGTATCTACAGTTGTGTTTAAAATAATATCGCTGTTCAAGGCTAAAAAAGAAGTGATATTACCAACTATCCCAATCAGCAAATTGCCAAAGTTTTTTATTAAGGTCGCTAACACTTTAATCTCTGGGCTCTCCCCACTTTTACTGATGATTATGATTACATCTTCGTTTTGAATCATGCCAAGATCTCCATGTATGGCATCTGCGGCATGCATAAACAATGCAGCAGTGCCAGTGCTGTTAAATGTGGCGACAATTTTTTGAGCAATGATGGCACTTTTTCCAATACCGCTAACCACAAGACGGCCTTTAGAAGCAGCAATCTTATTAACTGCTTTTACAAAATCATCTCCTATAAAAGTTTGTAGCTTGTTAACCGCATCCGCTTCTAACTGAATAGTGTTAAGTGCTGTTGATATGATGCTGTTTGTATCCATATTTTAACCCGCAAACCTACTTTAATTAGCCGATAACGCAAAGGGTGAACCACTATTGCAGTTTGTTTTAAAAAAAATGCTTACCTTAAGCAGTGGTAACAGCCCTGTTCATTTGAAAGTACAGGCGTATTGAAGTAACTTTACACTCCTTTAAAATTTACAGGAGTAAAACATTTAATTTAAACCAACAATTTTTAAGTTTCTGTAAAAATTTTAAACGGCGTTAAGGAGAAGATAGCTATATGACCACAGTAAAAAAAACAAAAAAATCTGCCCCTGTTAAGGAGAAGAAAGACAAGTCCGCCAAGAGCTCCGCAGTAAAAGCAATCAGTGTTGAAAAAAATTTGAATCTAACCGCTCAATTACAAGACTATTTTGGCTTTGATGGTTTTAAGGAACCGCAGGAAACAATCATAAAAAATTTATTAGCAGGTAATGATGCTTTGGTAATAATGCCCACCGGCGGGGGTAAAAGTTTATGTTATCAACTACCCGCAATTATTAGTGAAGGTTGTGCTATTATTGTTTCTCCGCTAATTGCGCTGATGAAGAACCAGGTTGATTTGGTGCGTAGTTACAGTAGCAAAGATGATGTAGCCCATTTTTTAAATAGTACACTCAACAAAGGACAACAAAAAATTGTAAAAGATGATTTAATGACCGGCAAAACAAAAATGTTGTATGTAGCACCTGAAACATTAACTAAAGAAGAAAACATTGAGTTTTTTAAGGACCTTAAAATTTCTTTTTTTGCCGTTGATGAAGCTCATTGTATTTCGGAGTGGGGGCATGATTTTAGACCTGAGTACCGCCGCCTGAGAGAGATGATGGAATTAATTAGTCCGGATGCACCTATGATTGCCCTTACCGCAACAGCCACCCCAAAAGTACAAAGCGATATTTTAAGAAATCTTGGATTGCGAAATCCGCAAATATTTATTTCTTCCTTTAATAGAGCAAATTTATTTTATGAAATTTTACCTAAAATAAATAAAGATCAAACTGTAAAAAATATCGTTCGTTTCATTACCCAAAACAAAGAAAAAAGCGGTATCATTTATACGCTTAACAGAAAAACAACCGAAGAGTTGGCGGATATGTTGAATGCAAACGGAATTAAAGCAGTGGCTTATCATGCAGGCCTTGATAGTAAATTAAGGGCTGAGCGGCAGGATCTTTTTTTAAATGAAGAGGTGCATGTAATTGTAGCCACTATTGCATTTGGAATGGGGATAGATAAACCGGATGTTCGTTTTGTGATACATTACAATATTCCAAAATCAATTGAAAATTATTACCAGGAAACCGGGCGGGCAGGAAGGGACGGCATGGAAGGAAAATGTATTTTATACTACAGCCATAAAGATGTAGCCAAGTTAGAACACCTGATGAGAGATAAGCCACTTAGTGAAAGAGAAGTAGGCGCACAACTTATAAATGAAACAGTAGCTTATTGTGAAAGCTCTGTTTGCAGAAGAAAAATATTATTGAATTATTTTGGAGAAGAGAGTGATACAGCACAATGTGATAATAAAATGTGCGACAACTGCAATAATCCTAAAGAATTAATGGAAGCAAAAACGGAGGCAACACAGGTTTTGACCGTTGTGAAGGGATTAGATGAACAGTTTACAATGGATTACCTGATGCATATTTTACGTGGTAAACCAAACCCAAAAGTAAAAATGTTCCGACACGATGAAAGAGACTTTTTTGGTATTGGCAAAAACAAAGATGAACATTACTGGAATTCGTTAATGCGCCAAATGATGCTGGATAGATTGATACAAAAAGACATAGAAGAATATGGTGTTTTAAAAATAACTAAAAAAGGGCAGGGGTTTTTAAAGAAGCCAACGTCGTTTAAAATAATATTGAATAATTTATTTGAGGAGGCCGATGGAGATGATGATGAGGCTGCTCCGGCGGTAGGCCCGGCTGTTGTTGCTGATAAAAAATTAATTGAGCTGCTGAAAGAGCTCCGTAAAAAAGTTGCTAAAGAAAAAAACTTACCCCCATTTGTTATTTTTTTAGAAGGCAGCTTAGAAGATATGGCTACTATGTACCCAACCACCATTGAAGAGCTTGAAAAATGCCAGGGTGTTAGTAAAGGAAAAGCAATGCGGTACGGCAAAAAATTTGTTGATCTTATTGTAGAGTATATTGGTGAAAACGAAGTTGAGCGGCCGGATGACTTTGTTATGAAGGGGGTAGTAAACAGGAATAACAACAAGATTTTTATCATTCAAAATGTAGATAAAAAAATTCCACTTGAAACCATTGCAAAAACAAAAGACCTGAACATAACTGAATTATTAGAAGAGATGGAAACCATTGTTGCCAGTGGCACAAAATTAAATCTTGATTACGCCATTGATGAAATGGTAGACGAGTATGAGCAGGAAGAAATTATTGATTATTTTAAAGCCTGCGAAACCAGCAGTCTGCAGATTGCACAGGAAGAATTGGCAGACAGTAGTTTTAGCTGGGAACAATTGAAGATAATGAGAATTAAATTTTTATGTGTGTATGGTAATTAACCATTTTAAGTAAATAAAAGTAAAAAGCCGAAGTACAAAAAACTTCGGTTTTTTGCACTATTAATTAATCCAGATTGTTATAGCCATCTCATTTTAAATTGGTAATTTTCCTTTTAGCTATTAAGGTAAAAAAAATTAATTCCTGCAAATGAACCGTAAGAGTAAATATTATATACAAAAAATATTGTTGCCTTTTAATGCCAGTCGTACAAAAGAAATAGTAAAAGTTAATCCCACAAGGGTTCCTGTGAGGGAAGAGGCAAAGGCTACTAAAATTTTTGTATACGATTATGACTCCTCCAACGTTGAAGAAAAAACATTGAGTAATATTAAAGAATGTTACCCCTACCTCAACAATAACAAAATAACATGGATAAATGTAGATGGCATACGTAAATCGGATGTAGAGGCTTTGTGCAATTATTATGGTGTACATCCGCTGATTCAGGAAGATATTCAAAGCATTGGTCAGCGACCCAAAATGGATGAAATTGAAAACGTATTGTTCTGTATTTGTAATATGCTTTTTTACAATGATAAATTATATAAAGTTGAGCATGAACAGATAAGTATTGTGCTTGGCAAAAACTTTGTATTGAGTTTTCAGGAAGAACCGGAAAAAGATGTGTTTAACCCAATAAGGGATAAATTAAGAATAGCTGCAAGTAAACTAAGACAAACCGGGCCTGACTATTTATGTTATGCCATGTTGGATATGATTATAGATAATTATTTTACGGTGATGGAAAAATTAGGAGAGCGAATTGAAAATATAGAAGAAGAAATACAAAGTAGTGCTAACAGCAGCGCCCTGGCGAAAATAAATTTGTTGCGAAAAGAAATGATCATCCTTAAAAGAAGTATTGCACCTGTAAGGGAAGTTATCAACGGGTTTATAAGAACTGAAAGTGATTTGATTGATGAACGAACCTTAAAGTATTTTAAAGATGTATACGACCATATCATTCAGGCAAATGATCTCTCGGAAAACTACCGCGACATAACTATGAACCTTCAGGATCTTTATTTAAATAATGTAAACCTGCGCATGAATGAAGTGATGAAGGTAATGGCGATAGTAACGTGTCTGCTTGCACCTGCAACAGTTATTGGTGGTATATTCGGTATGAATTTTGAAAAAATTCCCTGGTTACATAATGACAGGGGGTTTTTTGCGGCAGTAGGAGCTATGTTAATTATTCCTGTTTGGATGATAATTATGTTTAGAAAAAAAGGATGGTTTTGATTTATTTTATTTCATTAACCGCATTAATTGCTGTTTGTAAGCGCTCCTCATAATTGCCACTTATATCTATCCATTGTACCTGTTGGTTCACCATAATATCTTTATAATAATGGTACAATTTTTCTCTTGTTACAAGGTCTGGATATTCCCTTAGTTCATCTTTTATCCAGGGTAAATCAATATTACACAATAGGTACAGATCGTATTTTCTTTCTACAATGGTATTCAATATCCAATGATGGCATTTATCAAAAACAAATTCGCACCATACTTTCATTACATACATATCAGTATCTATAAAAATAAATTGTGGTGAAGATTCGTATGTAGTTGTTGAATTTATAACTGCCCTCTCTTCTCTTTCAATTTGCCCTTTAGCAACCTCTAATAAATTTTCATAGCTATAGTTAGTACCATTTGCCAGTAGATATTCTCTTGCATATTCTTTTACCCAGATGGTATTAAAATGTTCAGACAGCTGAGTACACAAAGTACTTTTGCCTGTGCTTTCCGGCCCTATAATAACAACTTTTTTCAGCATATTTATTTTTTGTTCCATAAAGGTTTTGCCTTTATAACTTTTTTATAAACCGCACAGGTTGGTTCATGTGCCCCTGGCAAATAACCGGCACTCAATAAAAATTCATTTACAATTTCGCCTCCTGTAAAGCGAAATGTTTTTTTAAAAAGTTTTGTCCACTCATCTTTTGTTTTTGGATGATGGCCGTTTAACCAATTTTTAAAAGACCCATATTCCTTTTGTAATGCAAGAACGGTTTTAGCATTTTCAATAGCAGCATGTACCTTTAGCCTGTTACGTATAATTCCTGTATCATTTAACAAACGTACTACGTCTTTATCAGTATAGGCCGCTACTTTTTTTATTTCAAAATTATGATAGGCTTTTCTAAAAGTTTCCTGCTTTTTTAAAATGGTTGTCCAGCTTAGCCCAGCCTGATTTATTTCAAAAATCAACCGGCAAAATAATTCATTGTCATCATCAATTGGAAAACCATACTGTTGGTCGTGGTATGCCTTATGAAGGTTTTGATCCTCAGCCTTCATCATTTGTATAGCCTGGCAATAAGAAGTTGGTTTAATCATTTTTATAAATTTACTGTGTTGTTTTTTTTCGTTTTAACCATTCAGATAATCCCGCAAAAGCCATTATTAAAAGCACCACGTAATAAACGCTGGTAAAAACATAGTGCTTTACAAAGTACAATGGTATGGAGGCAAAATTGGTTGCTATCCACCAATACCAGCTTTCTACTTTTTTCTTTGTCATCAACCACATCCCTGTAAAGGCTGTTGCAGAAGCAAATGCATCGGCCCAGGGAATAGCCCCAGGTGCAAAATCTCTTTTTAAATAAGTAAGTGCAAAATAAATCGCTACATAAAAAGCGGTAAAAAATGCAATATGTTGCAACCATTCATTTTTTGTTGCTGCGGTTATTTTTAAAATATGCTGCTTTTGCTGGTCTTTTTTTGACCATAAAATCCACCCGTAAAAACTCATGATTGTGTAATAAATATTTACACTTGCCTCACCCAATAATCCCCCTTTAAAACTTAAGTAAACATAAATAATGGTATTGATCAATCCTGTTGGATAAACGAGAATATTTTCCTTTCGGCTATACCAAACACTGGCAATGCCCATAAATACGGCTACATATTCGTACCCGGTAGTTTGGTAAATATCGTTTATGAATTGCTGGTATATTTCTGTAATGGTCATTGTAGTTATTAGAACAATCAATTTATAACATTATCTTTAAATGAAATGGTGAAAGATAAAAATAAGAGTACGCTAAAAAATAGTAGCTTAATAATAATGGCTGTATTTTACCTTGTTGGAGGTATCAATCACTTTCTACATCCGGATTCTTATTATCCTTTAATACCAGCCTATTTACCCTTTCACAGTTTTATAAATTTAGCAAGTGGTGTTGGTGAAATTGTATTTGGTGGCTTACTAATATTTCCTGCTTTTAGAAAAGCTGGCGCTTTTGGTATTATTGCTTTACTGATCCTTTTTATTCCCGCCCATATTTATATGATACAACGGGGTGGATGTATGAGTCCGCAAATGTGTGTTCCTGTTTGGGTGGCATGGGTTCGTTTATTTCCTTTACAGTTTATACTGATCGCATGGGCAAGATGGTATGCCAAATAAAAAGCACCTCGTTTTGAGATGCTTTTTTATAAAATTCATTATCATTTCCCTTTGAGAGGATTGGGGTTTATTCAGCTTCTGCAACAACTTCTTTCACTTCGGGAATCATTCTTTTCATCATTCCTTCAATACCCGCTTTTAATGTAATCATGGAAGAGGGGCAACCACTGCAACTTCCCTGCAACATCAGGTTAACCCTTCCATCTTCATAACTTTTAAATTGTATCGCACCACCATCCATTTCAACAGCAGGCTTTACATAATTTTCCAATAATTCTTTAATTCTTTTAACCACATCATCATCATCAGCGCTTACTTCATTGCTGCTCTCACTCTTCATATTGGCAACTGCTTCTTCATTTACCACAACTTTCCCTTCTTCTAAATATTCTTTTAAAAATAATTTTATAGTTGGGATAACATCCTGCCAGTCATCAGTATCAACTGTTTTTGTAAGCGTTACAAAATTGCTGGCTATAAAAACAGATTTAATAAAAGGAAAAGTAAATAACTCCTGTGCCAGTGGCGATGCCGCTGCTGTTGATTCATCCTGAAAATCAATACTCTTACCTGGATATAATAATTTGTTGGCCACAAATTTCATTGTCTCCGGATTAGGAGTCATTTCTGTGTATATGCTGATAACGGGATTACCTGTCTTTATCATAAAATGTATTTAAAAATTTCAATGCAAATGTAACAATATCCTGCAACAATGATTTGTTACATGGTATTGTGGAACCTTTAGTACTGTAATAATTTCCAATTTCGAAAATACTTTAACCCCTCCTTCTTTATTGTTAAGTACAGAATGCTTTTTACTAAATACTATTTTCCTTTACTCCAATATTCTCAGTTTAGCATAATTCAACATAATTTTTTTTTCGCCATTCAGTTCAAATTGTACCGTTGCGATAGGGTTGTGGGCTGCTCCTTCCATTTTAATTACATCACCAAAGCCAAATTTCTGGTGCTCTACTTTTTGGCCTGGTTGCAAATTGCTTGTGTCACTGGCAACAAAACCTTCTGTTGGAGTGTGTTCTTTGGTTTGTGGTCGTGTGGGTACCAAATAAGCAGGCCTGGTTTTTTCTTCTTTTTTAAATGGATTGTCCTGCGATTTGTAACTGTTGCCGCCTGCGCCCATTTTATCAAAAGAACTGCCTCCCCAGTTGTTGGTATGCCCCCCCTGATTTCGTATACCTCCGCCGGCAAAACTTTTATCAATAAAATCTTCCGGCATTTCATCAATAAAGCGGCTTGGTTCATTTTGTTGTAATTGTCCAAAACGATAGCGGGCATTGGCGTAAGTAAGCCAAAGTTTTTTCTTAGCTCTTGTTATGGCTACATAAAACAACCGGCGTTCTTCCTCCAGTTCTTCTCTTGTATTAATGCTCATGGCATTCGGAAACAATGTCTCTTCCAAACCACCTACAAACACACAACTAAACTCCAAACCTTTAGCTGCATGGATGGTCATTAGTTTTACACTGTCTGCATCTTCCTTATCATTATCGGTATCGGTTAGTAAGGTGATTTGTTGCAAATAACTACCCAGGCTTTTATCACCCACTTCTCCATCCTCTTCATTCATTGGGGTTTCTGTAAATTCTTTGATGGAGTTTAATAACTCCTGGGTATTCTCATACCTTGCTAAACCTTCGGTTGTTTTATCATTAAATAATTCCTTTACCATGCCTGTACTTTTACCAACAATTATAGCAAGATCGTACGCATTCTTTTTTATCAATTCACTCTGGAACATTTTGACCATCATCACAAAATTATTGATGGCTTCCAATGTGCCTGCTTTATAGCCATAACTTGAAGCATTGTTCAACACCTCCCAAAGAGTAGTATTATTTTCATTCGCTGATAAAACAGCCCTGTCCATACTGGTTTTACCAATACCTCTTGTAGGATAATTGACAATCCTTTTTAATGCTTCTTCGTCTTGAGGATTTACCACCAGCCGCAGGTAAGCAATAAAATCTTTTACTTCCTTACGTTGATAGAAAGATAAGCCACCATAAATACGGTAAGTAATGTTCATCCTGCGCAGACTTTCTTCATATGCACGACTTTGCGCATTGGTGCGATATAAAATGGCAAACTCTTTATTGAAATAATGATTGCGCAATTTTTCTTCCTGAATAGTGTCTGCTACATATTTCCCCTCTTCGTTATCGGTTGCTGTGCGTACCAGTTTTATTTTATCGCCCGGAATATTATCTGTCCATAATTTTTTAGGAATCTGGTTTTTATTGTTCCCAATTATTTCATTGGCAACACTTAAAATACTTTTTGTACTTCTATAATTTTGTTCAAGCTTAACCACTTTTACATCATCGTAATCTCTTTCAAACTGCAGGATATTTTCGATAGTGGCACCCCTAAAACTATAAATACTTTGAGCATCATCTCCAACAACACAAATATTCTCGTGCATAGCTCCCAATAATTTCATAATCTCGTACTGAGAGGTATTGGTATCCTGGTATTCATCTACCATGATGTATTTAAATTTACGCTGGTATTTACTCAACGAATCCGGATGGTTTTTTAACAGGATGTACATTTTGTACAACAAATCATCAAAATCCATCGCACCATTTTTAAAACAACGATTGGCATAGGCTGCATATATCTGGCCAATCATTGGGCGGTTTGCTCTTGCATCTTCCTGCTGAATGGTAGAATCGTTGATGTATTCTGCCGGTCCAATTAAACTGTTTTTCGCACTTGAAATTCTGTTGTAAACCGTGTTGGGTTTATAATAGGCGGGGTCAAGTTCTAATTCACCAAGCACTGTTTTTATTACACTTTTGGCATCGTCGGTATCATATATCGTAAAATTATTAGGATACCCAATCTTGTTAGCTTCTGCTCTCAGGATTCTGGCAAACACACTATGAAAAGTACCAATATATAAATTTCGGGCCTCGGAGTTACCTAATACTTTTTCTACCCTTTCCTTCATTTCTTTTGCAGCCTTATTCGTAAACGTCAATGCCAAAATATTAAAAGCATCAATTCCATGGGCTCCCATCAGGTGTGCAATACGGGTAGTTAACACTTTTGTTTTTCCACTTCCGGCGCCAGCAATAATTATAATAGGGCCATCTTTATGTAGTACTGCTTCTTTTTGAGGTTCATTCAATTCATCTAAATAGTTCCGCATGCAACAAAGTTACGAATAGCGAATTGCAGGGGAGGTGGTGTGGGGAAATAATTATACTATTCAGAAGAACAAATCAAATAAAAAATCATTTGGCTTAAATTTTAAAATAGAACTTTCGTATTTCTTGTTTACTGAAATTTTTATTTGTCCGTAATAAATTTAAACAGTAACCGCTAATTATTAAAAAACTAACACTTTGAGGTATTGTTGATACCAATTAAGTGTTGTCTATTTGTAGTGTTCAGATGGGTGCTAACTTTTTGTTGCCCTGAAAATAATTTTTTGCCCGTTTTTCCATCCGCATAGCCCCTTTGGGAATTTTGAATAAATAATTTTTACTCATACTGAACACTCCCCGTCCTGATTAACCCGGGATGGGGATTTTTGTTAAAATGATTCACTTTAAAACTGATTAAATCGAGTTAGTAAAAACTATTATTTATAAGTAAACTAAAAATTTTACTAAATAAAACTAAATATATTAGTGTTAATAAAAGAAAGCTACTATCTTTGAAGTCCGATATATTTTTACAACGCAAAACCAGATACATCACTTAAAAAACAAAACAAAATGAGCAACAACACTAACGTAGAAAAATTAAAGGCGCTGAAATTGACGATGGATAAAATCGATAAAGATTTCGGTAAAGGTTCGGTAATGATAATGGGAGATAAGCCCCATGTAGAACAGGAAGTTATATCAACAGGTTCTTTAGGTCTTGATGTGGCTTTAGGTATTGGTGGATTGCCAAAAGGCAGGGTGATAGAAATTTATGGACCAGAAAGTAGTGGTAAAACAACTATTGCTACCCATGTAATTGCCGAGTCGCAGAAAAAAGGTGGCATGTGTGCATTTATAGATGCAGAACATGCTTTTGATAGCGCCTATGCGCAAAAATTAGGAGTAGATATTGATAATTTATTGATTTCTCAACCTGACTATGGAGAACAGGCGTTGGAAATTGCTGACCGTTTAATTTTATCTGGCGCTGTAGATGTGGTAGTGATAGATTCTGTAGCAGCACTGGTACCCAAAAGTGAACTGGAAGGAGAAATGGGTGACAGCAAAATGGGATTGCATGCAAGATTAATGAGCCAGGCATTGCGTAAACTAACCGCTACCATTTCTAAAACCAATTGCTGCTGTATTTTCATTAACCAGCTAAGGGAAAAAATTGGGGTAATGTTTGGCAATCCAGAAGTAACAACTGGAGGTAATGCATTAAAATTTTATGCTTCTGTGCGATTGGATATTCGCCGCATGGCACAAATAAAAGATGGAGATGAAGCCATTGGTAACCGAGTAAAAGTAAAGGTGGTAAAAAATAAAGTTGCTCCTCCTTTCAGAACCGCTGAATTTGATATTGTTTTTGGAGAGGGTATCTCTAAAACCGGTGAAATAATTGATATGGGTGTTGAGTTGGGCATTGTGCAAAAAAGTGGTAGCTGGTTCAGTTATGATGCCAATAAATTGGGCCAGGGAAGAGATTCTGTAAAACAATTACTGAATGACAATCCTGAAATGGCAAAAGAAATTGAGGCAAAGATCAGGGCTAAAATTGCTGAAATGCAGGCTACCTAACTACATGGTTTTTCTGGGTTAGTAAATATACAGCCATTCCGAAAGGAGTGGCTTTTTTGTGACCTCACTATTAAATGGAGAATTCCATTTCAGGTAATGCTATGGTTCAAATAATGCAACTGGCAAGGTTTTTACTTATTCAACGGCGATACAATCTCCTGTTGTATTTTTATCATTGCTCCCTACAATACTTGTTGAACCTGCTGTATGAAATAAATAACTTACCCGAAAATTTGTATTTTGAAGAACGTTTGTAATTTCTTTAAGCGAAAGTGCACCAATACAGAATACTATTTTTTTAATAGCAAACCGGTTAGCTAGTTCCGGCAAGTCTTTCAAACTACCCAAAGCATTGCTGTTATTAATTTTTCCGGGTTCAATCCTTCCAACAATAAACCAATTTAAGTTAGCTTTTTTTAATAAAGAAAATATAGCAGAATATTCATTTTCAGCAGCTACAATGAATGTTGCAACTGCCGGAACGTTTATCTCTTTTTGCTTCTTTACAGGTTGAATCAATATTCTTTTAATTGAAGAAAAAATCATTTTTAACCGCACGGCTATCTGGATAAAAATACTGTACAAACCAGCCCTGGTCTTACCATAATGTTTTTTCACAAAAAGTTTCATAGCTCCGTAAAACACCTCCACATATTTTGCACTAGCTTTTTTTGTGCTCTCTCCCTTAAAATGAATGATGGTACTTTCTGCAAAATAATAATTTTTATAGTCGGCTTGTTGTATCCGGTAACTGAGCTCTATATCTTCCCCATACATAAAAAAATCTTCGTCGAAGCCCCCGGTTTTGTTAATCACCTTTTTATCAACCATCATAAAGGCACCGGCTAAAACGTCTACAGTATGATTTTGATTTTGAGATAAATGCCCTGCATAATAACTTGCGAAAATTTTAGCTTTTGGAAAAAGGGCAGCAAGACCACAAAGCTTAAAAAAAGAAGTTAGCAGTGTGGGAAACCCCCTTTTGCTCTCCTTTAAAAATTTACCTGTTCCGTCAATCATCCTGATTCCCAGTGCACCAATATCTTTTGTCGATTTGAAAAAGGAAATACATTTTTCAAAACAATCTTCCGGAACAAGCGTATCAGGATTTAAAAATAATATGTATTTTCCCGTAGCTTGCTGCAACGCAATGTTATTGGCTTTAGAAAATCCAACATTCTCTCCGTTCCAGATAAAATGAACATCAGCAAACTTACCGTTAAAAAAATCCCTGCTTCCGTCAGTTGAATTATTATCAATCACTATAACTTCTGCTTCTAAATTTTTACTGGCGTTGATAACAGTATAAAGACATTGCTCCGCAAAATATTTTACATTGTAATTGACTATAATAATAGAGAGTTGCAATACTGGTTAATTTAAGTGTACGAAATACGATTTTTTATAGCACTATTCAAAATACTGCGGATAATTAACATTGTTTGCAGGGGCTTGATAATAACTTTACAGAAATTAAGAAATTATGGAAATAAAAAATTTAGGCTCGCAGGGATTAACGGCTTCGCAACTTGGTCTCGGTTGCATGGGAATGAGTGAATTTTATGGCGCAAGAAACGATGATGAATCCATTAAAACCTTACGTCGGGCCTACGAATTGGGTGTAAATTTTTGGGATACTGCCGATATGTATGGTCCGTATATTAATGAACAATTGGTTGCAAAGGCATTAAAGGGAATACGTAATCAAATTACATTAGCTACAAAATTTGGTATTTTAAGAGACTTGGCAAACCCTGCAAAACGAGGCATCTGTGGTAAGCCTGATTATGTAAAATTGAGTTGTGAAGGGAGTTTAAAAAGACTGGAAACAGAAGTGATTGATCTATATTATTTACACCGTATAGATCCAGCTACTCCAATTGAAGAAACAGTTGGTGCAATGGGCCAATTGGTTGCAGAGGGAAAGATAAGAGGCATTGGCTTGTCGGAAGTGTCTGCTGCCACTTTACGCAAGGCGCATGCAACATTTCCAATATCTGCTGTGCAAAGTGAATACTCTCTTTTTACTAGAGATCCTGAAGATGAAATATTAAATGTCTGTAAAGAGCTTGGAATTGCGTTTGTACCATACAGTCCGCTGGGCCGTGGTTTTTTAACCGGACAAATAAAAAAGTTTGAAGATTTTGATGCTGCTGATTACCGTCGCTTTTCACCAAGATTTCAGGGTGATAATTTTGAAAAGAACCTGCAACTGGTTAACAAAATAGTTGAATTGGCCAATCAAAAAGGATGCACGCCTTCGCAACTGGCTTTAGCCTGGGTTATGGCACAAGGCAACTTTTTATTCCCCATTCCTGGAACCAAAAGAATAAAATATTTAGAAGAAAATGCAGGTGCGTTAAAGGTTAATTTCTCCAAAGAAGAGTTAGATACCCTGGATAGTATTTTTCCAAAAGATGCAGTAAAAGGTTTAAGATATCCCGAGCAAATGATGGGTTCATTAAATGGATAACTCCTATCCCCTAATGGGGGATTTGGCTTTTAAACTTACGTTTTATTAGAATATCCGGAAGGATAGCTGGACATGAAAATAAGGAAACATAAAATTTTTAAAATGAGCGGCTAAACGACTAAATGGCTACATAACCCTTCGCTGCCTATCTTTGCAACATGATAAAAAATACATTGCTAAAGGCAACAGAGGCCGGTGCAAAGGAGTTGGTTCGCTTTTTTAATGGCGATTTTAAAATTACAAATAAAGAGGGTGTCAACAACCCGGTTACGGAAGCAGATCATGCTTCTGAAAAAGCCATTTTTGAAGTAATAAAAAATGATTTTCCTGATCATTTTATTTTGAGTGAAGAAGCCGGCGAAATTAAAATGGACAGTGAGTACAAATGGATCATTGACCCAATTGATGGTACCATCAACTTTGCCAATGGAATCCCAATTTGTTGTGTTAGCATTGGGGTAGAGCACAAGGGCAAAATAATTATGGGAGCAGTGTACAATCCATTAATGAATGAATTTTATTTTGCAGAAAAAGGATTGGGTGCAACATTGAATAACAAAAAAATAGCGGTAAGTAATAAAACAGAGGTAGTAAACAGTTGTTTGGTTACAGGCTTTCCTTATACCTATCTCGATACCCCCAACGGACCATTGCAGGTATTTGAAAAACTGATAAGAAAAGGAGTTCCCGTAAGGCGTTTGGGAAGTGCGGCCATAGATTTATGCTGGGTAGCCGCTGGCCGTTTCGATGGCTTTTACGAACACAAATTACAGGCTTGGGATAGTGCAGCAGGATTTTTAATGGTGGAAGAGGCCGGTGGAAAAGTAACCGATTATGAAGGAAATTATTATGCTGTTTATCAGCCACACATTTTGGCAACCAACGGAAAAATACATGAAGAAATGCTTGGGATAATAAATGGAAAAAAGTTGTAGCGATCCTCACAAAAAATATTTAACCCTCCTGTCATTTAAATAGATAAAATAGTAACAAAAAAATGAGTACCGAAAGAACAGAAATAAATGCATTGGGTGAGTTTGGCTTGATAGACCACCTGACACAAAACAATGAAACAAGAAACGCCTCTACCATTTTAAGTGTGGGGGATGATGCCGCCGTGCTTGACCACTTTGGAAAGCAAATAGTAGTAACATCAGATATGTTGGTGGAAGGCATTCATTTTGATCTTATGTACACCCCTTTAAAACATTTGGGATATAAAAGTGTGATTGTTAATCTCAGCGATGTGTATGCAATGAATGCTACACCCACACAGATAACATTAAATATTGCTTTTAGTAATCGTTTTAGTTTGGAAGCAATGGATGAATTTTATGAAGGTGTGTACGCTGCCTGCGAAAGGTATGGTGTAGACCTTGTTGGAGGTGATACTACATCTTCACAAAAAGGGTTTGTAATTTCTATCACTGCTATCGGAGAAGTTAACCAGGATAAATTTGTAAAAAGAAGTACTGCTAAAAAAGGCGACCTGCTTTGTGTAAGCGGATTTTTAGGTGGTGCATTTTTAGGCTTAACCATTTTAGAAAGAGAGAAAAGAATTTTTGCAGAAACAGGTGCTCAACCAGATCTTGAAAATCAGGCATACATCGTTGGCCGTCTATTAAAGCCAGAAGCAAGAAAAGATATCGTGGAGTTTTTTGCAGAGAAAGAAATTATGCCCACTTCTATGATTGATGTAAGTGATGGGCTTAGTAGCGAGGCCCTGCATATTTGCAAACAGAGCAATCTTGGTTGTGTTATTTACGAAGACAAAATACCGATACATGAAGATGCCCGGCAGTTTGCATACACATTAGAACTGGACCCAACAGCTTGTGCCTTAAGCGGTGGTGAAGATTATGAATTGCTATTTACACTTTCCCAAACAGATTACGATAAAATTGTGCTCAACGAACAGATAAGCGTAATTGGGTATATGACTGAAGCCGAAGAAGGAACGCATATTTTAACAAGGGGGGGCAATAAACATAAACTTGTTGCACAGGGATGGAACCACATGAATCATTCACAGCAATAAATCAATGAACCCGGCCGTTTTTTAAACAGCTTTATTCAATAGCATAAAACATTAATGATAAATAAGTTCTTCTTACCCTTTCTTATTGCAGTTGTGCTATGTACAAGTTGTGCGGTCAGTAAAAAAAATTACGACCCAAACAAAAAGTTTACCCGCAGCGAGTTACAAAACGATTTTACTTTATTAAGAAATATTCTCGAAAAAAAACATCCTGCCCTTTATTGGTATACACCTAAGGACAGTATGAATTATTATTTCGATAGCCTTTATAACAACATTGCCGATTCTATGACGGAGTTACAATTTGGCTGGCAGGTATTGGCTCCCCTCACTCAAAAGATTCATTGTGGGCATACAAGCTTTAATATGAGTCATGCCTGGAATAAATATACCAGGGACAGAATGATTCCTTCTTTCCCGCTTTTCATAAAATTGATTGGTGATACCATGGTTGTAACGGGTAACCTTAACCGAAAAGATACTGTTATTAAAAAAGGGGCTTTAATTACTTCAATCAACGGAATTCGCAGTTATGAAATTATACAAAAAGTTTTTCAATACCTGCCTTTAGATGGGTATTCTGATAATGTAAATTATGTTCGTGTCAGTAGTAATTTTCCCTATTATCACCGCAATGTGTATGGTATTTATAAAAATTATCGGGTAGGTTATATTGACAGCCTGGGTATTGAAAAAACTACTTTATTACCCATGTTCGCACCAGTAAAAGATTCTTCTCAAAATAAGATTAAACCCCCGAAAAGGGATAAAGACTTTGGACGTCCAACAAGAAAAGAGATTCGGGAAAGTTTTCGTTCTTTGGCAATCGATACAACTGCTAATATAGCAACCCTTACACTCAATACTTTTAGTAACGGAGGGGGCAGGCACCTGCGCTCGTTCGTAAAACATTCATTTAAAAAAATCAGGCAGCAGCAAATAAAAAACCTGATTATTGATCTGCGAAATAACGGTGGGGGCGATATTAACATGTCGGTATTGCTGACGAAATATTTACGCAATACCACCTTTAAAGTGGCAGACACGGCATATTCAATATCAAAGTCTTTCGGGCCATATACCAAATATATTAAGCAGGGATTTTTTAATAATATCGGTTTGCTATTTGTAACCAAAAAGGAAAAAGATGGCAACTATCATTTTGGCTATTGGGAAAAACATTTGTTTCATCCAAAAACCAATAATCATTTTAATGGTAAAATATATGTGCTTACCAATGGCCCTACTTTTTCAGCCTCCACCTTATTTTGTAATGCGGTAAAGGGACAGCAAAATGTTATTTTAGCAGGAGAAGAAACTGGTGGTGGCTGGCATGGCAATAGTGGTTTATTGATTCCGGATATAACTTTACCCATAACAAAACTAAGGGTACGACTTCCATTTTTTAAAATTGTGCAGTTTAATCATATCCCTAAAAATGGCAGAGGTGTTTGGCCGGATTTGTTTATTCCTCCAACTGTAGATGGCGTTAGAAAGGGGCTTGATCGAAAAATGGAAATCGTGAAAGCGCTTATAAAAAAGAATAGCGCATCAACTAACAGCTCTATAAATTAATTGTAAAATCATCTGCATCTTTCCAAAATGGAAATTGTGTTTTTGCCTTATCTAAATCTTCTTTTTGCAGGGTTATTGTAAATACATCTTCTTCATCAGCCATATGGTATAATACCTGGCCCAGTGGGTCAATCACCAAACTGTTGCCACTGTGATAAATGTTTTTATTGTCCTTGCCCACACGGTTTATTCCGGCAACAAAACACTGATTTTCTATTGCCCTTGCACACAACAATGTTTTCCATGCATGGCTTCTTCTTTCTGGCCAGTTGGCAACATAAATTAACAGGTCATATTCAGTTTCATCTACGCCAGACTGTTGGCGGCTCCACACCGGAAACCGCAAATCATAACATATCAGCAGGTTAATTTTCCAGCCTTTTACAGAAGCAATCAATCTTCTATTTCCACCCGTATAATGTTTATCTTCTTCGCCATAGGCAAATAAATGGCGTTTATCGTAATAACCCAATTGTCCGTTTGGCAACATCCAAACCAGCCGGTTAAAATATTGGCCATCCTCTTCAATGATAATGCTTCCGGTAACAATTATTTTATTGGTTTCTGCAATGTCTTTCATCCATTGCACGGTTTCGCCTTCCATATTTTCAGCAAACAATTGCGGCTGCATGCTAAACCCGGTACTAAACATTTCGGGCAGCACCACAATCTCAGTTCTTTGTTCAATATTTTCAATTTTCGCTTTTAGCCGCTCAAGGTTTGCTGCCTTGTTTTCAAAAACAAGATCTGTCTGGATAATTGTAAGGGTAAGAGATGACATGAATAATTATTTATAAACAAATTTACGATAAATTAAAAATGATTTATTGTGCAGCGTAAAAGCATAAATTATTGTGTCGGCTTAGAAGCTATGTCGTAAATCGCTGTGAATTATCCGCTTTGCAGATCGCCCTCTTGTGCAAAAACAGCTTTTTGCATCTTCTATGTTAGCAAATAAAGATTTCGAAAATCTGCAACTTAATAAAAAAATAAACGCCGCTTATTGCTAAACGGCGTTTATAATTATTTTGAAAAACAAATTTATTTATTTCCGGTACGTTGAGTTCCATAACCTCTTCTGCCCCCCCTGTCGCTTGAGTGCATACCTCTGCCGCCTCTGTTAAAGGCTTGAATTTTTGGACCGCCAACCTGTGGCACAAATGAACCGGCGCTTAATGGATAGGGATGGCTATCTACCACAGGAATATTTTTGGCAATCAGCTTCTGAATATCCTTTAGTTCTGTTCTTTCTTCCTGGTCGCAAAAAGAAATTGCAATGCCTGTATTACCTGCTCTGCCGGTACGTCCTATTCTGTGTACATATGTTTCAGGAACGTTTGGCAACTCGAAGTTTATAACGTGTGTAAGCTCATCAATATCAATCCCTCTTGCGGCAATATCTGTTGCTACCAACACACGAAGATTACCATTTTTAAAATTACTCAACGCATGCTGTCTTGCATTCTGCGATTTGTTGCCGTGAATTGCAGCAGCTGTAATATTTTCTTTCAGTAAAATTTTCACCACTTTATCCGCACCATGTTTGGTACGGGTAAAAACTAAGGCTGTAATTATTGCTTTGTTTTTCAACAGATACAATAACAGTCCGGGCTTATTGCCTTTATCTACCAAATACAAACTTTGTTCAATCGCATCCACTGTAGATGAAACGGGTGTTACCTCTACTTTAGATGGCTTGGTTAACAATACATTTGCCAGTGTTTGAATTTCGGGGGGCATGGTAGCCGAAAAGAAAAGTGTTTGTCTTTTTGCAGGTAATTTGATGATCACCCTTTTTACATCGTGTATAAAACCCATGTCCAGCATTCTGTCTGCTTCATCTAATACAAATATTTTTAAATGCTGCAAACCTATATAACCCTGGCTCATCAGGTCTAACAACCTGCCGGGTGTAGCTATCAAAATGTCAACACCTCTTTGCAATTGATTGGTCTGGTGCATTTGCGAAACACCACCAAAAATTACGGTGTGTGTCAGGCCGGTGTATTTTCCATAGGCCGCAAAACTTTCACCGATCTGTATAGCTAACTCTCTTGTTGGCGTTAGTATAAGCGCTTTTATATGTTTGGGGCCACGTTCAGTAGATTTGTCTTCATACAGAATCTGCAAAATAGGAATGGCGAATGCTGCCGTTTTTCCGGTGCCTGTTTGGGCACAACCCAGCAAATCTTTTCTTTCTAATATTAACGGGATAGATTGTTGCTGAATGGGTGTTGGTGTAGTGTATCCTTCACCGGCCAATGCCTTAAGGATAGGTTCAATTAATTCTAATTTTCTAAATGCCATTGAATGGTTTAATTTTTTATAAGGCTGGAAAGACGTTGCATGTTCTGAATCAGCGGAAATTTATGTACCACCCGGCTTACAACTTGCCGTATGATTAAGTGGAGTAGATGGCAAAGGTAAGGGTTTTTGACCATCCCTCCAGAGAGGAGCTATTTCAGGGTAGTCGTCCGTCTCAATTTAAATATCAATCTAACAAAACCCCCAATAATAGGTATGTAGTTACGATTTCAAGTATTGTAATTAATAATGTGATCCTACTAAGTATTTTCAGCAAATTGATAAATCCTATCGCTATCATGAAAGTCAAAATAAAGAAAATTAATAAAAGGGTTTTGAATCGTATAATAAAAGTTGGGTTACCCCCAAGGATAAAATAGGTTAACCATCCAAAAGAAATGAATAAGAGATAAGTAAAAGGAATATTTACCAATAGGTAGATAATTATTTTTTTACGTATTTTTTTATAGGTATATACGTTTAGGTCGCCCAAAAGTTTACTCTTTGTCACCGATTCTTTTTGGATTGTTCATTACCATTTTTTCGATCAGGTTGTGAAAAATCGTATCCATATTGTTCCGTCTATTGTATCTGTAATGGTATT
>JANXSR010000065.1 GCA_025352625.1 Ferruginibacter sp. | reverse complement strand
AATACCATTACAGATACAATAGACGGAACAATATGGATACGATTTTTCACAACCTGATCGAAAAAATGGTAATGAACAATCCAAAAAGAATCGGTGACAAAGAGTAAACTTTTGGGCGACCTAAACGTATATACCTATAAATAAATAGTGTTTTTTACTTTTTAAAATTTGTAATAACACGCAGTAAAATCGGAATATTTATATGTATATCAAACAACTATATACAGATTGCATAAGCGAAGCGGCTTATTATATAGAAAGCAATGGAGAAGCGGTAGTGATTGATCCTCTTAGAGACACGGATGAATATATTCGGCTTGCGACGGAAAGAAAAGCTGTTATAAAATATATTTTTGAAACTCATTTTCATGCCGATTTTGTAAGCGGCCACCTTGACTTAAGTAAAAAAACCAGTGCTCCAATTGTTTACGGCCCTCATACTGTAACAAGCTTTCCGGTAAAGGTTGCAAAAGATGGCGAGGTTTATAAATTAGGTAATATTTCATTTAAAGTACTACATACCCCCGGCCATACGCTGGAAAGCAGTTGCTATTTATTAAAAGATGAAACTGGGAAAGATTATGCGATTTTTACTGGAGACACCCTGTTTGTTGGCGATGTTGGCAGACCTGATTTAAGTAGCGGCGATATGAGCAAAGAAGAGCTTGCAGGTATTATGTATGATACCATTCAACAAAAAATTTTGCCTTTGGCAGATGAAGTACTGGTATACCCAGCACATGGAGCAGGAAGCAGTTGCGGGAAAAATTTAGGCCCAAATACTTTCAGTACCATTGGCGAAGAAAAGCAAAACAACTATGCATTACAGCCACAATCAAAGGAAGCTTTTATTGCTGCTATAACTGATGGACTGGAAGATGCACCTAAATACTTTTCCATTAATGCTAAAATAAATAAAGAAGGCTATAACAGTCTTGATGAAATTAAGGCAAAAGGTCTTACTGCTTTAACTGTGGCAGCATTTAAAAATAAAATGAGGGAAGATATATTGGTTGTAGACACAAGACCAGCTGATCTTTTTATAGAAGGGTTTGTGCCCAGCAGTATTTTTATTGGCCTTGAAGGTCGCTTTGCAGAATGGGCAGGCAACCTGTTATCTTTTAATAAAACGTTATTACTAATTACAGAAAAAGGCAAAGAAGAAGAAACTGTTATTCGGTTGGCAAGAGTAGGTTTTGCAACCATTGAAGGGTACCTTAAAGGTGGTTTTGATGCATGGCAAAAAGCAGGCGAAAACGTTGATATGATTATTTCTGTTGAGGCTGATGAACTTGCTATGGACATTCCGTTTGACCCTTATTTGCAGGTGGTAGATGTAAGAAAAGAAATTGAATTTGCAGATGGACATGTAAAAGCAGCCATCAATATGCCTTTGGCTGATATGACGGATGTTGCAATGATTGCAGGTTTTGAAGAAAATCAGAATTTATACATTCATTGCGGAGGTGGTTATAGAAGTGTTATTGCATGCTCATTGCTAAAAAAACAAGGTTTACATAATTTAAGAAATGTAACAGGAGGGTGGGGAAAAATTAAAGAAGAAAAATCTATTAAAATTGAAAAAGATGCGAGTGTGTTGAATTGATAAATAACATTGGAATTATTTCAAGCTGGTATTTCTGTCTTTTCATCTACCCATAAATTTTTATACTCGTCTTTCCATTCAAACTTAAAGCGGCGGTGACTCCATAAATAATTAGCTGGATCTTGCTTAATTGTTTTTTCTAAAATATCACGGTAAAGACATGTAAGTTCCCCCGTTTTAGTGGTGTCACTTTGTTCGGTCAACAAAGTAGTGGTAAAATTATAATGCCCCCTTTTTATTTTATTAAACCCAACATAAACAACTGCGGCATTATTTTTAATAGCCCCTTTTTCAGGGCCAGATGCAAATGGAGTGGGCCTTCCAAAAAAGTTTAACCAATATGCTGATAAAGGATTGCCTGGATTCTGGTCAGCAGCCAGCGCAAGCAAATATTGCATTTTAAAAACATCATGCATTTTATTTTTAAAATCTGGTGCACTTATTAAAATGGTACCGTAACGGCTGCGTACATCAAGGAATACCTTATTAAAAATTTTATTCTCAACAGGCATATATATCCCTACAAATGGGATTTTTAAATTGATGGAATATAATAAATTAGCATACTCCCAGTTAAACTGATGGCCCGCCATTAAATTGATATTATGTCCTTTATCAATTAGGCTATTAATCAAACCAAACGAACCCGTAACTCTTTTTAATAATTCTTTTTTTGAAATAGAAATAAACTTCAGGCTTTCTATAAAAGTATCTGTAAAATATTGATAAAATCTTTTTGCAATTTTTATTCTCTCTTCAGTTGATTTATCCGGAAAAGCAATTGCAAGATTACTCATCACCACTTTTTTTCGATACCTGATAACATGATATAAAAGGAATGCTATGAAATCACTGATTAGATATAAAATAAAAAAAGGCAGTAACGAAACTAAATAAAGTAACGGGTAAACAATATAATACATCAGGTTAAAATTAATTGATAAAGGTATGTTGCAGCATTGCAATAAACCGTAATTAAAATTACGGGGGGTATTTAAATTAGAAGGTTTAACCTTAACACCGATTGCAAGATGTTGAAAAAGATTACAAATACCAGTTACATTAATTTATAAAACAATGTTCTGCACTTTATTACTTTTTTCAGGATAGTCTGTATTAAAATGCAGCCCCCTGCTTTCGTGCCTGAACTCTGCACTTTTCACAATTAAATAAGCGACTGTAATCATATTGCGTAACTCACACAATTGTGGAGATACTACTGTTTTTTTGAACAGTGCTTCTGTTTCTTCATGCAACAAATCGAGGCGGCGGTTGGCTCTTTGCAAACGCTCGTTGTTGCGAACAATCCCTACATAATCACTCATCAGCAATTTCATTTCTTTTAAACTTTGCGTAATCAGAATCATCTCTTTAGGTGCACTGGTACCATCAGCTTTCCAGTCTGGAATATTTTGCTGAAAAGAAAGTTGGCCGATATTTTTTACTGCATCCAAATACCCCCGATGAGCAAAAACCATCGCCTCGAGCAAACTATTGCTTGCCAGGCGATTGGCACCATGCAACCCAGTACAGGCACACTCACCTGCTGAATACAAATTGGTGATGGATGTTCTGCCAACCGAGTCCGTTTGTACGCCACCGCAACTGTAATGTGCCGCCGGCGAAACAGGTATCATGTCTTTGGTAATATCAATGCCAATACTGATACATTTATCATAAATATTAGGGAAGTGTTCAGTAAATTTTTCTTTTGTAAAATGGCGGCAATCTAAAAAAACATACTCCGTACCATTTATTTTCATTTCGTTATCAATAGCCCTTGCAACAATATCTCTTGGTGCCAAATCCTTTCTTTCATCATACCGCTCCATAAATGCCTCGCCGCTTTGGTTGCGCAAAATACCTCCATCACCGCGAACAGCTTCTGTAATTAAAAAATTTTGTCCACGCACACCAGGTTCATACAAAGCAGTTGGATGAAACTGTATGAACTCCATATTTTCTATCCTTCCTTTGGCTCTGTAAACCATCGCAACACCATCGCCGGTGGCAATAGCCGGATTAGTTGTAGTTCGATACACCTGACCATTACCGCCTGTTGCAAGCAACGTAATTTTAGCAACTATTTTTTCAATTTTATGCGTATTTAAATTCAATACATATACGCCATAGCATTCAATATCCGGGGTAGCTTTTGTAACCAAAAAACCCAGGTGGTGTTGCGTGATAATATCCAATACAAAGCAATGGCTGATGAGTTGAATATTGGGCTTGCTTTTGATCGCTTCCAGCAATGCTCTTTCCATTTCTTTACCCGTTACATCTTTGTGATGCAGAATGCGAAACTCACTATGGCCTCCTTCTCTTCCCAATGCATAATCGCCATCTTTATCTTTATCAAAATTGGCACCCCAGCTAATCAATTCTTTAATTCTTTCCACCCCTTCTCTAACTACAATTTCCACTACTTCTTTATCACATAAACCATCGCCGGCTATCAGTGTATCTTCAATATGTTTGTCAAAACTATCCTTATCAAAATCCATTACGCCGGCAATACCCCCCTGTGCGTACTTGGTATTGGTTTCGTCACTTTGTGTTTTAGTAAGTATAGTTACTGTATTATCAGGACATGCTTCTGCAACTTTCAATGCATAGGTCAATCCTGCAATGCCACTTCCTATTACTAAAAAATCTGTTTGCATAAATATTACTTAAAGAATTGAAAAATGAATATTGAAACTAAACCGCATCTATCCAAACATTACTTTCTTTCAGCAAATTAATGAGTTCATCTACTGCAATAGCGCTGTCAATATTTCTTTTTACCACTTCCTTTCCACGGTACAAAGTAATTTTTCCAACACCGCTTCCAACGTATCCAAAATCTGCATCTGCCATTTCTCCAGGACCATTTACAATACAACCCATAATGGCGATTTTTAAACCTTTTAAATGATTGGTTACAGCACGGATTTTTCCGGTAGTTTCCTGTAACTCAAAAAGAGTTCTGCCACAACTGGGACAACTAATGTATTCTGTTTTAGAGATTCTGGTGCGTACAGCTTGCAGAATAGAAAAGGAAGTATTGTTGATGAACTGGTGATTGTTTTTTGTTTGCAAATAAGTTCTGCCCGAAACTTTTTGATTGATGAGTTTGGAAGGGTCATTCATCAGCCATATCCCATCTCCCATACCATCTAAAAACAAGGCTCCTGACTCAGTGCTAAAATGAATCAGTTGTTCATCAATAAAACTATCATCACTTTCAACAGACAATATTATGGGGCAATTAATCTCATCTTCCATCAACCTAACTATAAAAGTTCTTACGCTTTGCATGGCATTGGCTGCGGTGGAATAGATACATAAAACAACGGTGGTATCTTCTTTTATCTTTTGTATTAACTGATCATTACTTTTGGTTACATCAATTGCCACAAAATTCATTGAGGCCGATTTTTTTGTTACCCTCAAAAATTCATCCCCCTGAAAAAGTGGAAAATATTTTGGATCATCAAACGCTGTTAACCAGGTTAAATGATTGCAAATAATTTTTAGTGTTCCGGGTAATGCGAAATCAATTTTTTTATTACCAGTATAAATATAATCTGCTGCTGCATCTCCAATAGCCCATTTATCTGTTGAAGGATTATAAGTATAACCAATGGCCGGTAAATCTGCATAATCGATACTTTCTGCCGACATAAAATCTGCAATTACTACCGGAACCTGTTTGGCACCAATATTATAAACTGAAGCAGATGGCCGTCTTTTATATTCGAATGGAGCATACGGAAGTTTTATATTTTTCAGCGAAGCTTTTGAATCGCTAACAGAAGTAGCTGAATATCGTTTCACCAGGTCTTTACATACCGGAATTTCAAATTCAGGATCTTCTGTTAAGCTAACCCTAATGGTATCACCAATGCCATCCTCCAGCAAAGTGCCAATGCCGATGGCAGACTTTATTCTTCCATCTTCGCCATCGCCTGCTTCTGTAACACCGAGGTGCAATGGATAACATTCGCCAAATTCTTCCATCATGTGGTTGATAAGTAAGCGGTAAGCCTGTACCATTACAAGTGGATTACTACTCTTCATACTCAAAATAATATTGTGATAATCTGCTGCCCTTGCAATGCGCAAAAACTCCATAGCACTTTCCACCATACCAATAGCAGTATCCCCATAGCGACTCATTATACGGTCACTTAAACTTCCATGGTTAGTGCCAATTCGCATAGCAGTTCCATGTTCTTTACAAATCATTACCAGGGGTGTAAACCGTTCCCGGATTCTTTCTATTTCTTCTACATATTCAGCATCTGTATATTCAATCTGTTCAAATTTTTTCTTGTCTACATAATTGCCGGGGTTAACCCTTACTTTTTCTACTATCCTCGCAGCAATTTCCGCAGCGTTGGGTGTAAAATGTATATCTGCTACAAGCGGTACAAAATACCCCCTTCTGTGCAGCTCGTCTTTTATGTGCTGCAAATTTTCAGCTTCCTTTTTTGAGGGAGCTGTAATGCGAACCAACTCTGCGCCGGCTTCAATACACCTAATGGTTTGTTCAACTGTCGCAATGGTATCCATCGTGTCGGTAGTCGTCATGGTTTGCACACGAATAGGATGGCCATTACCTAACAATAAATTGCCAATTTTAACTTCCCTGGTTGTAAGACGTTTGTATTCCGTCAACGATTCACAATACAATTGCATAGATTTTTAATTACTATAAAAATAACAATAAAAATAAGGGGTTGTTGACCCCTGCCCCAGTTTATTTAATACTTTACCGAATAGGAAACTTTTTCAGGATGCGCTAACATTTCTGTAAGGGTGGTGTTAAAAGTGATGGTCTTTTTATCAGTAGAAATTGTACTGCCGGGGCCATCATACCCTTTAACAGCTTTAGGTAATATAATAATTGTACGATAATTAAAATCCCCCGTCATAGCCGTCATTTGTGATATCATACTAAATGTTGAATCGGTTGCAACTTTATTTTTAAAAGCTGCTATATCATTTATGGTATTGGAGATACTACCCGGAGCAGCTTTAAAAGTAAATTGATCACCAACCGGATTAGCAGATTTTGCACCTGCGTTCATACCTGCCTCTTCCTCATTCAATTTTTGCTTTTCGCCCGTTGCTTTATCAAAAGCTTTCAACTTATTTAGTACAGTGGTGAAATTATTTTTAATAGATGTAAGGTCATTCATATTTTTAAAAGGCGTACTCATTTCAATCTTCATTTCATCTTTCTCTTCATCCAATTTCATATATACTTTGCCATCCTTGTACAAAATTTTTTCTTCGGCTGTTAAGCTATCTGTCGCATTCATCAAATCTTTTAAGAAAATAGTAGTGTCTTTTTTCTCTTTTATTTTATCGGGATTGGCTTTATCACCACCCATTGAACTGAGCATTTTAAACATTCTGCCCAAATCGAACGACATTGAATAGGAACCGGAATTATCTGCATTGATTACAATTTTTTCTTCCGTATCAAGGCAGGAAGATAAAACACCCGCAAACAGAAAGGCCAATGCGAACTTTAAATTTTTCATTGTGTAAATTTATGCTGTAAAGATGCAACATATTACCAATCTTTCTCTGGTTTATTGGGCGAAGCGGCATCCACTTTTCTTAATTTATTCTGCAGATTTTTTTCCTGTTGTAATAAGGCTTTTAGTTTTTCTTCCGCTTCTTTCTGCGTCATTTTAGAAGGCTGGGGCTTGGGTTGTTCATTCTTATCTTTTTCTTCCTGCTGCTTTTGTTTGTCTTTTTGTTTGGGATCGTCTTTAGGTTTCTTTTTGTCCTTATCGTTTTTATCTTTTTGTTGTTGCTCCTTTTGTTGTTGTTGCAATGCTTTTTGTAAATTAAACCGTGCTTCTTCATCGGCAGGATTTAAGCGCAATGCATTTTTATAGGCATCTATACACTCAGGAAGTTTTTTATTATTCTGTAAAGACACTCCTTTATTATACCAGGTTGCAGATTGGTCGTTCTTTGATTTACCGATTTTTATAGCTTCGTCATAAGCCTTCAAAGCTTCATCCGCATTGCCTTTTTTATACAAAGCATTCCCTAAATTATATTGTGCCTTTTCATTGGCAGGATCTTTATCTGCAACCTTTTTATAACTTTCAGCAGCTACATCGTACTCCTTTTTATTATAGGCATCGTTTCCTTTTTTCAGCAGCGAATTATCGCTTTGCGCCATCATAAAAGAAGGAATTATAAATAATACTGCCAATACAGCTACTTCTTTTTTAATGGTTGATTTATTTACTTTTGTTTGCTTTTTTATTTCAGTCATAAAAAATTCAGCCAGCAATAATATCAACACAACACCAAGCAGCCAGGGAAAAAAATTGTAATAGTTCACCAATGAATTTTCTGATATTGCACGTTGGCCCATACCAGTTAACTGCTTGTCAATATTATTAACCACTTCGTCTGTATTAGTAAAAAGCTGGTATAACCCATTTCCATTAACAGCAATACTTTTCAATTCCTCTTCATTCAATTTTGTAATTACAGGATTGCCACTTGCATCCATTTTAGTTTCGTTGGTAACAGGGTCAATAATGGTAGTTCCTTCAGGAGAACCAATACCAATGGTATTGATCATTACCCCCTCTTCTGCCATTGCCTTTGTAATTTTAATGGCTGTTTCATCATGGTCTTCTCCATCACTTATAAGCACTACTGCTTTGTACTTTTTTTCGAGCGTATTAAATGCTGCATAACTCATTTTCAACGCATCGCCTATTACAGTGCCCTGTGTTGGCACAACATCTGTTGTAGCAGAAGACAAATACATTTTTGCAGCCGAATGATCGGTAGTTAAAGGCATTTGTAAATAAGCCCTTCCTGCAAAAACAACAATGCCAATTCTATCTTCCGGTAATTTATCAATCAACTTTGCAATAAATTGTTTGGCACGTTCCAACCTGCTGGGCTTAATATCATCCGCCAACATACTTTTGCTAACATCCAATGCAACCATCACGTCAATACCACTCCGGTTAACCATCGTAGTTCCACGAGGCTTGCGGGGATTAGCCAAGGCAATGATGCCAACCGTAAATGCCAGCAGAATTAAAATAAATTTTATGCGGAATTTTGAAGGACTGTATGCTGCAATTAATTGATTTACCAAAGCCGGATCTCCTATTTTTTTAATTGTTTTCTTTTTGTTGTTGATAACAAAAACGTATAACAATATCATCAACGGTACAAACGCTAATGCCAATAGATATTCAATATGTTGAAAGTGAATCATGTCAATGTCCAACGCTGTCTTTCATTCAGGAAGGATTAATTAATTTAGGTTCAAAATTATCATCTTTACTTTTATTGCACAGCCAAAACAATCACAATTATAATACCATACTTAAAAACCCAGCTACATCCTGCCCTTAAAAAAGCCAAGCTGATTTAAAATTGCTTTGGTAATATTTAACCGCACTGCTTTTATATCAATAGCCGCATCGGCAGATTTTACCATCGTTACAAAAAAATAAGGATGTTTGTTTTCTTCTATCCAGCCAACCATCCAGCCAATGCTGTTTTTATTTTCATCCAATCCCAATCCTGTTTTATAACTTAAACTGTAACTGGTGTTATCTTCCTGCAGCATTACATCCCTAACAATTTGTTGTGTTCTTTTTTGAAATGGTAACTGATCAAAATAAAGACGTTTTACTAATCCCAGTTGTTCATCTGCTGAAATTTTTAAATGGTTATCCAGCCAAAAACTATCAATTTTATCGCCGGTGTTTTTATTGCCATAACTCAAAGAATCTAACCAAAGTTGCATGGTATCTCTTCCTATGCGTCTTGCAACTTCCTGGTAATAGGGCACACTGCTTACTTTAAATGCCTGTTCCATTGTTAAGTCTTTATTCCAATCGTCGTTCCATCTTTTAATACCATCCCACTTTATAACCATTTTTTCATCCGAAATAACGCCTGTTTCCAGTCCAATTAAAGAGTTGACTATTTTAAAGGTTGAGGCTGGTGTGTACCTCGTTGTATCCATTTTAAGATTGTACACCGTTACTTTACCATCGCTGTTACTGAGCATGGTAAAACAGCCTTCTACTTTATTGTCATCAAAATATTTTTTCAGGCTGTCATCTACTTTAGCCCTGTTTACAGAGCAGGAAGAAATTGAAATCAATACTACAAAACTTGTGATTGTAAGCAGGAAGGTTAATGCAATTTTCATTATAAAAGAAGATATTATTTTATAGATTTTAAACTACTGTTGTTAAAATTATTTTTGTTTCTTTTCATCCATATGGCTGGCCGTAGCTTCAAGGGTTTCATAAAATTCGCTGCCGTATTTTCTTACCAGTGCATCTTTTAAAAAAACATACACAGGTACTTGTAGTTTTTTACCCAATGTACAAGCTGCACCACAAAGATCTTCTCTCGGCTCGTAGTTTACATAGTCTGTTTGTTTGTCTCTGCTTTGTTGTATACGAATTGGATACAGGTGACAGCTAATGGGCTTTTTCCATTGCACTTTGCCATCATTGTAAGCCTGCTCTATACCGCATTTTACAATACCGCTTTTATCTATGATGCCATACACACAAACCTTGCTTTCAATGGTTGGCGTTACCCATCCAAATTCTTTATCGTATACGTATTTTCCCTGGCGTTCCAGCTCCCTTCTGCTTTCTTCAGGCAGGTAAGGCAACACTGCTTCGTACACTTCATTTATTTTTTGCAATTCATCCTTGTTTAATGGAGCTCCTGCATCTCCATCAACACAACATCCGCCCTTGCATTTATTAAGGTCGCAAACAAATTGCTCCTGCACAATTTCATCGCTTATAAGCACATTATTGATTGCTATCATATCAGGCGCAAAAGTAATGCAAAGAAGCTAGTATTTAAAGGGTGTTTTATATGGTGGCACTAATTTCAACAACAGGCTTAACATAACTATTTACAAAATAAAGTAGTAACTGTACTGGTCTACCCTTTTTAGAGACTTATTAAAAAGAATCTGTTTTTTATTTTAATCAGTATACCCGTCAACAATAAAATTTAGTACAGTTTTGGCAAAATTGCTATCGGCTGTAAGCGATCGTAATAATTCAAATTTGTAGGTATGAGCGTTGCCTATGAATTGTGTAATGCCCTATGGCTTATCCATGTCTTTGAGTGGGCTTTGAGTGGGAGTAGTATCGAAGGTGTTTATAGCTACAAAATATAAATGACATTTTTATAGAAAATTTTAAGGTTATTGCTGTTGGGTATATTTGTAGTTATGTTGTATAGCAATATTGGTTGCACAAAACTTGTTGCCTCTTTTTGTTGTCTGGCACAAGCATCCCTATTCACTTAACCCGCCCTACATGCTTGCGCCAATTCAAGACTCTGCTTAATTTGAATCGTTTCCTTGCGCCATATTGGGCTGTGAAGTATAGGTACTGCTATCTTTTAAAGAAACGGATTGGCTGGCATTGTTGTTTTCATAATAAAAAACACGCTTGTTTTTTACAGTATCGCCACCTGCATTTATGGTATCATATTGGAATTCAATTGGTTTTCGCCCATTTAGATTATTTACTTTAACCGATTGTGCTGATGAATAATTATGTATAAACAACAGCTCGGCACATAACAATATTGTGGCAAGTTTAGCTTTCCAATGTACAGCAGGTATCAGATCAAAATATCTATATCTCATTAAAGCTCGTTACTTGATATAACAAATCTACTTAAAGGTATTAAAGTACCTTATTTTGTTTTTTGCAAAAGATTTAGTTGCTTTTTCAAATCATTAATTTCTTCACCCTGTCTTTCCATTTTTTTATTTTGGTCAATCATATATAAAGTAAGCTCTTCCACTTTTTTTAATAAAATAGTTTGGGTATCGCCCAAATCAATACCATTCTTTTCTACTTCCGTTGCAGTCGGCATATCAGGTAGGTGTTTGTTATTTATTAAGAATGTTTCTACATCTTTAAGTGCTGGTAATTTGTAATCAGGTTCAAAAACATAGTCAGGCCAGGAAGTGCTTTGTTTTACTACTGCCTTCGTAAACAATGCGGAACCATTTACAGCTAAGGAATAAGTGCCTGTATTTAATCCAATGGTGCCTATCAGTATTTTTGTACTTGAATAAATATCGCCAACAACATTTAATTTATATCCTGCATCTACAGTTGTTCCTATGCTTATATTTCCATTGGCATTTATATTCATTCTGGAATAACCTGCAGATGCGTCAAAAATATTTAAGCTTGTTGGAGTACCTTGAAATTCAAATAACCTACCGTTACTTATTTGTAATTTTGTTCTTGTCATTATATCATTATCAACAACAAATGCTCCGGTAAATCTGCCTGTACCGGTTACATCTAATTTATATCCTGCATCAACCGTTGTTCCTATTCCTATATTTCCATTGGCATTTATATTCATCCTGGAATAACCAGCAGAAGCATCAAAAATATTTAAGGTTGTTGCGCTACCCTGCAATTCGAATAATCTGCCGTTACTTATTTGTAATTTTGTCGCCGTCATTAAATCATTACCAACAACAAATGCCCCGGTAAATCTGGCTCCGCCTATTACATCTAATTTGTAAGTTGGTGTTGTTGTACCTATACCAATATTACCCCCGTTAAGTATGGTAAAATAATTTGCTGTTTCTTTTTTTACAAGCAAATTAGCAGTTGTGCTTGTTGCAAAGTCAAGTGTTGTTGGCCCTGTTACAGTACCGCCGAGGGCAAGTGTAGTTGGTGTACCTGTAAGACCGCTTTGTCCTGAAGCTGCCACGCTGCTAATGAGCAAAATGATTATAATTGATGATAGTGGTTTCATAAATGTTTGCTTTTTTTAATGCTGATTGTTTTTGCTTTTTTATACTGGTAAATACTTAATAATTAGCATTTTTTAAAAATATAATTTATAATATCGATGTCTCTTTTTTTATTGTTTAGCCATTTTTCAACTTCATTTATTGTTACTTCTATTTTAAAATCAATATCGATAAATGCCCTGTAACCTAATTGAAATAAGAAAGTAAAAAGCTGTTTAAAATTCGGATTTATATCATCCTTAAAATTTTCCTTAAAGCCATGCTCAATATACAGTATTACATTATTATCAGATTTTAAAAAGTCAATAGCTCCACTAATTATTGGAAATTCTGCTCCCTCTGCATCTATTTTCAAAATAATTTTCTTGTGATGAAAGCGATTGCATAATATATTGTCAAGTGTATTTACTGAACAAAGATTTTGATAATTATTTTGTATGTTACCCCATCCCCATAAAATTGAAGACCCTTGCCTTCCTCCATAAAGTTGAGTAGCTCCAACAAAATTACTAAGAGCTGTTTCATACAACTCTATATCAAACTTATTTTCAATTGTGCTTAATCTAATAATTTTACTATTCCTATGATCAGGTTCAATACTAATAACTTTCAATTTATTTTTCTTGGCAAGAAAAGAATAGTAGCCAATATTAGCTCCAACATCAATAAAAATTTCGTATTGTTTAAATAAATATTGCAGTATTCTACTATCATGGTCATCCCTCTCATTTTCAAAATTTGAATCGCCGTAATAAACAAATTGATATTTTGATTGATTTTTCTGTTTCAGCATCTTTTTATAATAAAAATCATCTCTAACTTTTCTATAAATGTTAGTTAATGGCAAATTTTTTAAATTCATAATTTTCTTTCAAAGTTATATTTCTTAATTATAAATAGGCAATTTAAATTCTAACTAACAGATGGTACTAATAAAATTTAATAATAAAAACGTTTCTGCTTACGTTGGTAGCTCCGCTTAACCCCTTCAAGTTAGAAAACGCTTCCATTGGGGCAAAGGTTCAGGGCAGGCAATGTGCGTGGGCTATCCTTGTGCCAAGATGAGATAATAGTTTCATAAATGTTTGCTGTTTTTTTAATGGTGACTGTTTATATTTTTTTTTGCTTCCGTGGTTGGTACATCCCCCCATTAACGAAAACCCTTTCCTCCCGTGGTCCGGTGTCTCCACCGACCACGTCCTCCGTTAGAATACTTCGCCGAAATGCGTAAGTATCCCAAACTCATCTGCCTGCTGTTCGTA
>JANXSR010000059.1 GCA_025352625.1 Ferruginibacter sp. | reverse complement strand
AAAATAAAATGATTGCAGTAAGGGTTAAGATTCTTATTGATGAATGGTTTAAAAATTTATGATGGCTGATTTTTGTTTGTTAAGATTTGCGATTAAGAATACAAATACATTTAATAAATGTTCAATTGAGGGCTTGTATTACTGTGTGAGAAATAGTAGCAGAAATCTTTTTTGATGACATAAAAAAGGATTAGAACGGATAGCCCGGCCCTTTTTCTGCTATGGGGATTGGGGTACGGCCATTCGCTTTACAATCAGCAGGCCATTTTATTAATTCTATCAAGGTGTCTACCGCCTTCAAAAGCCGTGTTCATAAAAATGTCCAGCATTTTTTCTGCATCGCCATCTCTTACAAAACGTGCAGGTATGCAGAGTATATTTGCATTGTTGTGTTTGCGTGCCAGTTCTGCCAGCTCTTCGCCCCAACAAATGGCAGCTCTAATACCCTGGTGTTTATTAGCCGTAATGGCAACACCATTAGCACTGCCACACAATAAAATACCAAAAGCGGCTTCGCCTTTTTCAACTGCCGATGCAACCGGGTGAGCAAAATCGGGATAATCAACAGAATCTTTATTGTATGTACCAAAATCTTTAAATGCAACGCCTTCTCCTTCTAAAAAA
The DNA here is from genome assembly GCA_025352625.1 of Ferruginibacter sp. Lineage (GTDB taxonomy): Bacteria > Bacteroidota > Bacteroidia > Chitinophagales > Chitinophagaceae > Ferruginibacter. Next base: position 4,405 of record JANXSR010000059.1, on the reverse strand, counting down.
GAAATAAGGTCTTCCTTGCAGTCAAATCCTGCATGATCGCAACCGATGGCTATGGGCAATTGTAGGTTAAATGTAGACATGATTTATAGTTGATAATTCGTTAATGGATAATTGATAATCCGAAGAGACTACAAATTTAAAGTATTATCTATTAAACCATCGTCAATTATCCATTACTCTAACTCCACTCTTTTTCTTCTTTGGCCTTTTTCTTATCAACACTACTTGCCAGCAGGATACTTATCCAGTATAATAGAAATAGAGGAATAGCCACAATAAACTGACTTGTCCAGTCTGGTGAAGGGGTAATTACAGCAGCCACAACCAATATAATTACAAAGGCAAACTTGAAATATTTTTTTAGCATAGCCCCTGTAATAATGCCGATTTTTGCAAGCACATAAGCCAGTACCGGCAACTCAAAGGCAATTCCACAACCAAGAATAAGATTAGTGAGTGTTTCAACATAATCATTAATGGAAGGACGGTATTGTATCACAGCGGATTTACCCAAGGTAAAGCTTGCTAAAAAATTAAAAGTAAAAGGAGCCAGTAAATAATAGCCGAAAGCGGCTCCCGTAAAGAAACAAACCGATACAAAAAGTATACTGTTTTGACCGTACTTTTTTTCTTTTGGCGACAGGGCTGGTTTAATAAAACGCCAAAGCTCCCAAAATATATAAGGAAATGCAACTACAAGGGCACCAATCATGGCGATATTAATAGCAGAGGTAAACGTACCATTTACTTCTGTTACCTGAAAATTTATAGAAATTACGGGCATACAAAAGCTATCCCCTAAGTGAAGCCAATGGCCCAAATTACATAAAGCGTCGTAAGTAAAAAATTTAGGAAAAGTGGGGGCTAAAATAATGTTGTCGTACACCCAATCGATATAAATAAAAATTACAATAGCAGCAATCAGCCACACTATTACGCTTCGTATTATATGCCAGCGCAGTTCTTCAATGTGGTCAAAGAAGGTCATTTCTGTTTGCTCTTCTTCCTGTTGCTTGCCACCTATACGTTTTAAAAATGATTTTCTATCTGATGCTTTTGTTGCCAAAGTATTTAGTTAGCTATTTTAATTTGTTGTTTGTACTGATTATTTAAGCTGGCGCAAAAGTAAAACACTTTTACCATTGCTGATACTACCTCGTCAATTATGCCTTTTTGCTGATTTTGTTTGAGCGAACGACAATTGAAAGTTTCCAGATTATTTAGTTAAGAGGTTGAAAGCTCTTTAACATTGCCGGTACGTTTTAATACACCCCATCCCTGCAGTTCGCCTTTAATAGCTTTGCTAAATGATTTAATAATGATGTAATACATTAATTGGCGGTATACCAATCTTTGAGGAATCATCCAGATAAGTTTTTTATAATCTTCTTTTTCAAAGGCAAAAGCTAATGCTGCCCCAGCCACATCTACCAACGTAAAAATGATGTAATAAATAACAATGTGCGAAATGCTGGCAGGTATTAAGCCAAATCCCGCTGCAACCAAACTCAATACCAAAATCAAATCTGCCAATGGTGCCAGAAAAGGCAGTATCATTTGAAAGATTAAAATATTGGGCATGGCTACCATTCCATAATTTTTATACTTTGGATTAAATAACGCATCCCGGTGTTTCCAGAAACACTGCATTACACCAAAACTCCAGCGAAACCGTTGTTTCATAAACTGTTTCATTGTTTCGGGTGCTTCTGTATATGAAATAGCATCTGTGCAATTTCTCACTTCATATCCAATACGATGCAGCCGCATAGTAAGATCACAATCTTCAGCAAGTGTATCAGTTGTTAAACCTCCTGCTTCAATTACTGCTTCTTTTCTAAATGCCCCAATGGCACCTGGCACCACTGTAATACAATCAAGCAAATCAAATGCCCTTCGATCGAAATTTTGTGAGGTAATGTACTCAATACTCTGCCATTTGGTGATCATGTTTATTTCGTTACCAACTTTTACATTACCTGCTACAGCCGCAATTTTTTCGCTGGTAAATTTCTGCATTAATTTAGAAACAGCATCTGTTTTTAGCTGCGTATCGGCATCAATACAAACTACAAACTCACTGTCAGCTTTAGCTATTCCAACATTCAATGCAGATGCTTTACCTCCATTTTCTTTTGTGTATACTTTTACATTGGGCCTATTTTTAAATGCATTGCTAACCGTTGAGTAAGTACTGTCGTTACTTCCATCATCAATAAATACTACCTGCAGGTTGGGGTAATCCTGCAGCAGCAAGCTGTTTACTGTTCTTACCGCATTTACTTCTTCATTATATGCCGGTACAATGATGCTTACCAGTGGCATTTTATCAGCAGGCCATATTGGTATGGTTATTAATTTTGCTTCCCTGCGTTTTTGTATACCTGCCAGAACAGCCATTACAACCATCCTGCCCACAGAAAGTACAATGCCTACAATAAACAGTGCAAATAAAATATGGCTTCCCCAATAGGCGGCCTCGGCAAAAAAGAAATTCAGCTTTCGCATCCACCCATCTTTGCTGGGAGGGAGTAAAGGCATTACATCTTCCCTGGTCTTACCCATTAAATCTGCTACGGTTGTAAAAACACAGCCCCTTTTTTTAAAATAGGCTATAATCCTTGGTAATGCATCAATGGTAGCTTGTCTTGTTTCGCCACCAGCATCGTGTAATAAAATAATACTTGCACCGGTTGACTCTGCGAGGCGAATCGTTCTTTCTACAATACTGTCTGCGCTCACGTTTACCTGCCAATCATTAGGATCAATGCTTTCCCCAATGCTTATATAATTGTCTTTTTTACTACGGGCTATGGGTTCAATTTCGTCATAAGTCTGTGGCTCACTATCCGCATTGTAAGGTGCTCTGAACAAAATGGTGGAACGCCCTGTAATACTTTCAATTAGCAACCTGGTCGATTTCATTTCGAGCTCTGCTCTTTGCGGACTCATTTTGGCGATATTGCCATGGGTAAAAGTATGGTTACCGATCTCGTAACCATCTTTGTATATCCTTTGCAGTAAGGGTATATTTTGTTCAGCTTCCAAACCAACTATAAAAAAGGTAGCAGGTACTTTTTCTTTTTCAAGAATGTTCAATATTTTGGGCGTAAACTCCGTACTCGGGCCATCATCAAAAGTCAAAATAATTTTATGCCCCGGGCCCATTGGTGTTTTATCTTCTGCAAATTTCTGATATACATAACCGGAGGGTAACACTTTATACTGCTGCTCAGTTATCAGTAATTCTGCTGTATCAACCTGCAGCTCAATTTTACCTTCCTGAGGTGTGTATATAATTCGAAGCAATTCCCCTTCACCTACGGAAGTTGGTTTTTGGTTAACGTTGTAAGGAATGGTAGCAAGCTGATTAAAATTAAAGGGTGCTTTTAACAAAGATTCATTACTTAAATTGATATTGTAGTAGTTCCAGATTCTGGCATCTTCTCCTCCCATACGCCACAATGCAGTTCCTGCTGTTGCATACTCATCACTAAATCGAAGAATATTAAAAGTAGTAGCTGCATCTGTAAACCATATATTGTGTGGCACTTTAATTAGTTCCTTAGTACTATCATCTATATGTTCATCTGTGTAACTAAAATGCAGGTTGTAACTTTCATTATCATAATCAATGGTTGAATTGGAAATTTTAGCCCTGTTGATAGCTTCAGCGTAAGTTATATCCCTTACTACTTTTTTGCCCTCATCATCAATAGTCCAATCATAGCCAAAGCCAGCAACACCTAAAATTATTTTATTACTTTCTATTTTAGAAGCTGTCCAATCCAACGCTTCTTCGATCCATTTTTGGGCGCTTACAGGTCCCGGACCAGTTTCAATGTTGTTGTATTGATCATAAGCCATCAGGATTATAAAATCATTATAATCGGATAATTTTTTATAATCGTAATCATCATTTTTTACTGCAACATCCATGGTTACCAACATGTTTTTTGCATGTAAAGCCTGGTACAATTGCTGTTGAAAATTAGAGAGTGGCGCATTGGTGGGCTCACTCAGTTCTTCAAAATCTATGTTAATGCCCTGAAAGTTATAAGAGGATAACGTATCTACTACCTGCTGAATAAATTGTTTTTGCTTTGCCGGATTATTTAAAATGTCATGTAATAAAGCACCATCAAAGTCTGGTTTAAATTTACCGGCTGCATCTCTTTTCGTAGAGTTAAAATTGTTTAAAATCGGCATTATGCGTAATCCCTTTGCCCGCATTAGGGCGAGTCCGGCACTATCTATCCTTGTTTGTAAACGAAAATGATTAGCCGTGTCAATAAAAAACCATTCTGGGAAAATAGTATTTAGTTTATCGCCATATTTTTCGAGATCAGGTAAAGAAGTATTGGCTGTCCAGGGCGTATAAAATGCAGCTCTGATAAATGGTATT
>JANXSR010000475.1 GCA_025352625.1 Ferruginibacter sp. | reverse complement strand
TGGAGAGTTTATATGGCAGGCCCTGAAATTGCCGAATTCATAGGCTCTTATATAATGTGTATTATTTGCCTTTATTTTTACAACTACCGGAACAAAGATATTATGGGGAAGGATTTTAAGCAACTGCTGCCTTTATGATTCTTTCTGTAATTTAACCTGGCAGAAATACATGTGATACTAATTTCTGGCAAAAATTTCAACATCAATTAGTTTGGCTACTGCCATCCCTTAATCTTTTCACTTTTATTATAACCATCTGCAAGAAGAAGTACAGGCTATAAAACAGCGGTAAGTTTAACAACCAGTTTTAATAAAATGTTTGTCTTCTATCCGTTGTATAAGGCATGTTAAATAACTAACTAAAAAATGTTACTTTAGACCAGGATATCTAAAAATTTAATCTGTATTTCAAGTTTTCAATTTAAAAGTATAACTGTTTTTTACAGTGCTGTTTAAATTTTTTAAATGACGTAAAATGAGTAGTAGTAAGGTACAATTAAGAACTGTTAACGTTACCCGTTATGTAACTCCTTTGCGTGAAGGGGGCTCCCTGCCAGCAATTGTTGAAGCAGAGGATGGCTTTTTGTATGTACTTAAATTTCGTGGCGCAGGGCAGGGGGTTAAAGCTTTAATTGCAGAACTGATAGGCGGCGAAATAGCAAGGGCGGTAGGTTTACTTGTACCGGAAATTGTGTACGCCAATATTGATGAAGCGTTTGGAAGAACTGAACCAGATGAGGAAATACAGGATTTATTAAAGGCAAGTGTAGGGTTAAATCTTGCATTGCATTATCTTTCCGGCTCCATCACTTTTGATCCTGCTGTTACTAATATAGATGCGACACATGCCTCTGAAATAGTTTGGTTAGATTGCCTGCTCACCAATATGGACCGGACTGTTCGCAATACAAATATGTTGTGGTGGCATAAGGAATTATGGCTGATAGATCATGGAGCTTGTCTGTATTTTCATCACAACTGGCAAAATATTGCTGAGCAGGCCATACGGCCTTTTGTTTTGGTGAAAGATCATGTATTACTGCCGCAGGCTAAACAACTCGCTGCGGTAGATGAAGCATTTAGAAGGATACTCACCAACGATCGCATCCATTCAATAGTTAATCTAATTCCTGATGAATGGCTGGCAATGGATACCTTCTTTGCAACAACCGATCTGCACCGGCAGGCATATATACAATTTTTAGAAACCCGTTTGGCCAACACCAACATTTTTGTAAAAGAAGCACAGCATGCAGCAACATCACTTATTTGAGTACGCCGTTATACGCATTGTGCCCAGGGTAGAAAGGGAAGAGTTCCTTAATGCCGGAGTAATTCTCTATTGTGCCAAACTACAATTTTTGCAGGTAATGACAGGTTTAAACGAGACCCGCCTGTCAGCGTTTTGCAGCGAACCGGGCAGAGAAGAAATAATACAACATCTTGAAGCAATTAAACGTATCTCCATGGGAGATAGTACTGCGGGACCGATTGCAAAATTAGATGTAGCAGCCCGCTTTCGCTGGCTTACTGCAACACGTAGCACTATCGTTCAGCCTTCCAAAGTTCATCCCGGTTTTTGTTTTGATCCAGCAACAACACTTCTCAAACTATATTCCCAACTTGTTTTATAAAACTTTATAACAGGATAAATCTTTATTAATAGCAACCTCTTGTTCGCTTTTAAGACTTAAAAAATTCTCATCCCGTTTATTTTTAGTACCGTAAATAACTACCTGATCTGACCACGGATTAAACCACCGGGATGCTTTGTGCTATGTGCATTTACATAAACAGGATCTGATTTAACATTCGCATAAAGGGCATCTGTTAGTACAAACTGTTTGGCTACACCAAAATCTGCAGCGCTTCCGCAAAGACCTACAATGACAGGACCATTAACTCCTGTAGCCGCTAGATGTATATGAGCTGCAGCTAAGGCGTCATCTGATTCTAAATTTGCTACGGTTATTTTGGAATATAATTTTTTCTCGTCTGTTAATCTAAGAATTGCAAGTCCGGTTGCTGTGGTAGTTACCGGCGTTGGTTCATTGGTGCCGAGTAGCACAATATCCGATGCCATTTCTATTCCCACATTTAGTTGCCCTCTTAATAAACCACCCGGTTGTTGTGTTGAATGAACATTAAAGTAAAGCTCATTTACATCATCTTTCAGGCTATCAATAAATGTAGTTCTAAGGTTGCTTAAAGTTGCTGTTGCAGAACTGCCAGAAAAAACCGGATCAAATCCCAGTACAACCGGACCGTTTGTAATTACGTCGCCAGCATGAATATGCGCTGCTGTTAAAGCGTCGCCTGATGCAAGACCGGTTACATTAATTGTATATTTTAATGTATTGTCACTATACAACTGAATTGTAACTGTGCCCGTTTCTGTTCTGCCCGCCCGTGCAGGATTTTCATTTTTTGGAGATAAAGGAACTGTCCATTCTTTAACTACAGTTGGGGCAGGAGTTGTGCTGTCTTTTTTACATGCTAAAAATAGTATTGGCAATATCAGGCATAGTAAAGCCTTTGACAAATTTTTCTTTTTCATACAAGGATCGTTTTTAAAGAATACGAACTTTAATTGCAGAAGGTTGTGTCTGTATGAAAAAATAAAAGCAGGTTTTACAAATTACTTTCGGCGGTTCCACCAAAATAAACCACCTACAAAACATATAATTAATAAAATGCCCGATAGAATATTGTTGATAGTTGAATCTGATTTATTCTTTGCATTATCTTCTTTACCAGATGTTATTTCAAAGCTGGAGAGATCGTCAAATGAACTGAGGTCTTTAAAATATGCCGGTGCTTCCTCCCTTGTTGTATGATCTTTATAATTCTCATACTCTGTAATAAGATGTACATGATTATAAAGACAATAGAATTTACTGTTGTATGCAAAACTCGAATTCTTTACATGGGTTTCGCTTTCAGTAACTTTCCAGTCTTCGGGCAGTTCTATATTTAGTTCTTCCTTATAATTAGCGGGGAAAGACAACCAGAAGGGCATCGTACGATCTTTCTCTTTGGGCTTTCTTAAAATGTTGTCAACTACGAAAGCTGAAAATGAAAATTTACTCACTTTATCTTTATCGAGCTTCCAGAAATTTGGGAGTGTATAATACTCTATTGTTGTAAATATTCCCGTTGAATCATTATCTGTAAAAGTCAGGCTATCCGATTTTATATCTTCAAAATATGGAGCATAAAATTTTTTATAGCTTGTTAATATTTCTGAAATGCTTTCATTGTTAAACTCATCTCTTTTTTCATCCGCAGCATTTCCCTCGCTTGTTGTAATAACCTTAAATGTTCCTCTACCCGTCATGGCTGCTACTTTAAAATATTCCTCAATATGCTCTTTGCTGTTGTTACGAAAAGCGATGGAAGTAAGTGTTGAAGTAGTATCTGCAATAACAAGCCCAGCCTGGTAATCAGGATAAAATATGTTTTTTATATTTCCACGCTGGTAGGCAATAGTTGGATCAAACCAGTAGTATATATTATTCAGTTTTACCCTAACCGTAACATGATCAAAATCGGTTGGGGCAGGAAGTAATGTATGGGTATTTTTTTTAGTGACAGTATTTATCAGCACCGGAGAGGCATCAATATTCATTGCCCTTAATATACAACAAAGTAAGTATGATTTTTCCTTACAGTCGCCGAAGCGTTGATTAAAAACTTTGGAGGGATCTGCAGGTTTATGAGAATTTTCTCCCATTTCAATCCCCATGTACCTGATATCATCCTGAATAAATCTTAGTGAAGCCTGCGTTCTTTCTTCTTCGGTAATATAAGTTGACTGAATCTCTTTTATCTTTTTTTGCAGTGCCGGTGACAATTCTTTTTTTACAGGAAATAATTCCATAGCCCAATCATTAACTTCTTTCCAGTTATTGTATTCGCTTAGTAAAACTTGTGCATATGGATCATGCCAGGCTGGTGTATAATCCTGCAAATGAAGCGGCTGAATATCACTTTTTCGCCATTCATATACCTGCTGTTTATTTACAGTACTTATCACAGGCAGAAGGCTGTGGTTTATGTTTTTAATATTAATTTTTCGTAACTACTCACCCCCCAATTTAGCGATAAGGCATAAAGCTTCCAATACCTTTTGTCCGGATTTGATAGCAGTGTCAATAATAGACCTTATGATAGCAAATGCATTTGCCCCATCC
>JANXSR010000425.1 GCA_025352625.1 Ferruginibacter sp. | reverse complement strand
CCCTGCCGGTTACTGCTGAATAAATTAGTACGCACGGTCCCTGGCAAACGCACTTACCCGGAGACGGACTTTACAAAGAATAAAAATTTACACTATTGCAATAGTACTCATTTATAGTGCAGCAAATTACTTGCCCAGGGTATAAAAAATTGAAAATTGGGAGCATCCGTATCTCCGCCATCATGTTGTCGCCATGCTAATTCACCCTCCAGCATACCGGTAAGTACAGGTGGCATTTTTTCTTTCGCATAGTCATTAGAAACACCAATGTCTTTAACACCTAATAATTTAAAAACTGAACCTGCGGCAACAGTAGCCATATAACTTCCTTGCTGATCTAACCATTTTGCATCTCCTTTTTCGGGTATGCCATAACTTATAAAAGTTGGGCGGGGTGCACAAAGTGCTATCAGTTCATGCGAATCTACAGGTAAATCACAACCTGTTTTATTGCCAAAACCTGCTTCAGATGCACCATACTTCAAATAATTACCTGCCATCCAATGATACTCGCCACTACCTGTAAGGCTTTCAACTGCTTCTCCAAATGTACGACGGTGCAAGGTAGTGCCCCCTTTACCAGAAGAGCCAATTAAACCAACTGCAAAACGGGGCTCAAACGCAAGTGCAACTAAAGCTGCCTTTCCATACCGTGACACGCCTTCAATCCCAACTTTTTTTGCATCAACCATTGTATCTGTTTCAAAATAATCCAATCCACGGGCAGCACCCCATGCCCATGCACGTAGTGCACCCCAATCTGTTGGTTTACGGGGCTGACCTTTATTTACCAGGCCAATGATGCCTCTTGTAAGACCACTACCATTATCTGCCTGGATACTTACAGGATCAATAGTAGCATATCCCCAGCCTGCTGCTAATAACTGTTCAGTTGGGGATGAATCTCCATTTGTAGGTGTAGCAAAAAAGTTAACACCCGGTAACCTTGTAATGGGCGAGTATGCAGGGTATTGGTCAAATATTGCTTTCACTTCCGGGTTGTTTTTAATCAACATTGCTTTAAAAGCAGTATTAATTTTTTCCATGTCTTCTGGCGAGGGTTGTGCAGGCGAAGGAAAGGAAGGACGGCCAAACATCATTAAAACTGGAACAGGCCCTTTTACATTCACAGGTAATACCAACATCATATTGATATCTACATTTATCAAAGGGTAGTTACTATTATCAACATGCCCAACTAACTGTTTTGCTATTACAGGAGTTCTGCCAACAAATTCCCTGTCGGTAACTTTTACTAACCAGGTTACAGCCGGAATTTTTTTAGGCAGCCTGCCATAAATTTCCCGTTCAAAATCTTCCAGCAATTCTGGCCTGCGCTGCTGTTGCCATATGTCGGCTGATGTTACCTTACTGCCATTTTTTAGCGTTAATACATCAGGTAATTGCGGACAGGGGTTCGCTATTGTTTCATCATAGTTTGCATGATTGGGTGCTTTTTCATCACCGCTCGGTCCTGGTCTTAAATTTTTTATTCCGAGTTGCTTCAGCATATTATCATGATCCTGTTGAGCAGTAAACATCATAAGTGGTGGATATTTACTACTATCGATTTTTGCAATTTGAGCAAATGATATTTTTGCACAAACAACCATCAGTAATATAAAAGTAACTCGTATCATATTTATGGATGCTTAATTTAATTAATAGTAGCTAAAGATACAATCAACTCTGCTGCCCTTAAAAATTTTGTCATTCCAGCAACAGCTTCCGAGTTTTTTCATTTAATCGCTTCTTTTGAAACTGGGTAGTTACATTGGTAGAAATACCTGGGTAATGACTGTTTTATGTTGTGATTTAATTTTTTCTACATTTTTAAACAATAAAATAGTCAGACTGTTACTACATTTTTATCAAAAAATAAATTCATACTATTTCATGAGATTTTTTTTCCTCCACCTGGTGCTGTTTATTGGTAGTTCTTTTATTGCCAAAGCTCAGCAAACCGGCAGCATTACCGGTGTTGTGCTCGATAAAAATACCCAGCTTCCACTTGCAAATGCCTCTATTCAAATGCAACAAACACAATTGGGTACAGCAAGTGACAGTTCAGGTAAGTTTCGGTTGCTTGGCATTCCGGTAAAAACATACAATGTGTTCATCTCAAGAGTTGGGTATAAGCCTTTTACTATTTTTAACAGCATCATTAATTCGGGTAACGAAAATACCTATACGGTTGAGCTGGAACCCCAAACCGGCGAATTGGCTGAGGTGGTGGTAAAATCAAATAAACGAACAGCAAGGGCTGCAACTTTAGAAACTCCATTAAGTGTGCAGCGGTTAACAGCAGAAGAAATTAAAAGTAATCCCGGTGGTAATTTTGATATTAGTAAAGTGATACAAACATTGCCTGGTGTGGGCGGCGGGCCGCAGGGCGGAACATTCAGAAACGATATCATCATCCGTGGAGGCGCACCCAATGAAAATGTTTTTTATTTAGATGGAATAGAAGTGCCCGTTATCAATCACTTTCAAACACAGGGCAGCAGCGGAGGGCCACAAGGTATTTTAAATGTTAGCTTTATTGAAGAAGTAAAATTAAGTTCCTCGGCTTTTGATGCCAGGTATGACAATGCATTAAGAAGCTGTTTGAGTTAATTATTTAGAAAGCGGTATGTGGATAAGTTGAAAACAAAAATTGGTTAATAGAGAAAGCTGCCCGATAGTGTTGGAATGACAAAACCCCATCACTTTTCAAGCAACTTTCAATGGCAAATTA